>JAGHUQ010000017.1 GCA_018064725.1 Candidatus Cryptobacteroides caccocaballi | reverse complement strand
CAGATCAACGAGAACTGGGCTTTCCAGAAGGAAGTCCTGGCCACCTATGCATTCCATTACGAGACAGGTGAGGTGATCCCTGACGATCTGGTTGACAAGATTATCGCCGCAGGAAACTTCAACCAGGGCTTTATGACCACAGAACTTGTCGCAGCCAGCATTCTCGACATGAAGTGGCATGAGCTCTCATCTATGGACGGCATAACCGTGGAATCCTTCGAGAAGAAGGTCTGTGACGAGATCGGCCTCATCGACGAGATCATCCCTCGTTACCGCAGCACCTACTTCAACCATATCTTCGGAAGCTCAGGATACAGCGCAGGCTACTACAGCTACCTCTGGGCCGAGGTTCTCGACAAGGATGCATTCGATCTCTTCCTCGAGAAGGGACTCTATGACCAGGCTACCGCGACCTCGTTCCGTCGCAATGTCCTCGAGAAGGGTGGCTCTGACGATCCTATGGTGATGTACAAGCGCTTCCGCGGCGCCGACCCAGATCCTGCAGCTCTCCTCAGGGCGCGTGGCCTCAAGTAACGGAGACGCATTGAAACAATAAAGGCGGTGACTTTTCCGGTCACCGCCTTTTATTATTTGTTTTCCTTCTGTCTTAGAAAGGAAGGTCGTCAGCGCTGTCAGCTGGCATGTCGTCGATGGAAGGTGCAGGGGCCACAGGGGCGAAACCCGCAGGTGCTGCTGCCTGATATGCAGGACGAGGCTGGGCGGGAGCGGCCGGAGCGTCCGCAGGAGTCATTCCTGCGAGCTCAATCCTCCATGCACGGATGTCGTTGTACCATCTGCCGTTGAATTCACGGCTGGAGAGGTTGAACTGGATCCTGACCTTGTCTCCTACGTTGAATCTGTTGAGGTCGTTGACCTTGTCCTCGCCCCAGACGTTCATGCATACCTGATTAGGGTAGTTTCCGTCCTGATATTCGACGATGAACTCCTGCTTCTGCCATGGACCACGAGCCGAAGTTCCCTGAGTCACAGGGAGCTTACGGGTAATCTTGCATTCGAGTTCCAAAGCCATGGCCTTACTGTGCTATGTGACGTACCTCTGAAACCTCTACCTCGAAGATGAGGGTTGAGTTAGGCTCGATTGCACGGTTGCCGCGCTGGCCGTATGCGAGGTCTGAAGGGATGTAGAGCTCGATCTTGCCGCCTTCGCCGACGTACTGGATACCCTCGGTCCAACCTGGGATCACTCGGTCGAGGAGCATCATGATAGGCTCGCCCTCCGGACTTGCGTCGAACTCCTTGCCGTCGATGGTGGTGCCGCGATAGCTTACGATGACGGTGTCCTGAGCTGCTGCATGGTTGTCGTTACCTGCCTCGATGATCTTGTACTGGAGTCCGCTTTCGGTCTCTACTACGCCGTCCTTCTTCTTGTTTGCCTCGAGGAACTTCTCGCCGGCGCGCTTGTTGAGCTCTGCCTTGTACTCGTTTCTCTTGGTGAGGAACTTGTTGAATACCTCGTTCATGAGGTCAGGATTGACCTTGAACTGATCGTTGTAGCCTTCTGAGCCTGGTTCGCCGTCGGCATTGATGAAATCCATCATACCCTTGCGGATCTGTGAGAAGTTGAGATCCTCACCGAAGTCGTTTGACTTGATGAAATATCCGAACTGGATACCGATGAGGTAACTGGTAGAATCGATCTCTGCTGAAGTAGGGAGGACGCTCTTCAGATCCTTTGCGATGCTAGGATCTGCAACGCCTGCTGAATTGCTGTTGCAGGCTGCGAGAAGTGCGCTTGCTGCAAATGCAGCTGCGAATACTTTGATTGCTTTCATTTTGTTATTTCTTTAAGTTTTTATCCTTTTAAGGAGTCGCAAATATCGCAAAAATATTCCAAACATTTTTTGCCACCGTGGAAATATATCATTAACTTAGATGAAAATATCGGAATATTTATGGTGATAGACTCAGAGACACTTCACTCCAAGCTCAAGGAATTCTTCGGCTTCACGACCTTCAAGGGAGACCAGGAGCAGATAGTGACCCACCTCGTGTCGGGCAAGGATGCTTTCGTCCTTATGCCGACCGGCGGTGGAAAGTCGCTTTGCTACCAGCTGCCGGCTCTCGTGATGGAAGGCACCGCCATCGTCATCTCTCCTCTGATTGCTCTCATGAAGAATCAGGTGGATGCGATCCGCGGTTTCGTTGCCGGCAATGATGGTATAGCTCACTTCTTGAATTCGTCGCTTTCCAAGGCGCAGATTGCTGAGGTTAAGGAGGACCTTCTCTCTGGTGTCACGAAATTGCTGTACGTGGCGCCGGAGTCTCTTACCAAGGCTGAGAACGTGGCTTTCCTGAAGACGCTGAAGATATCTTTCTATGCCATAGATGAGGCTCATTGTATCTCGGAGTGGGGCCATGATTTCCGCCCGGAATACAGGAAGATCCGTCCGATCGTTGAGGAGATCGGAGTCGCGCCTATCATCGCGCTTACCGCGACAGCCACTCCGAAGGTCCAGAACGACATACAGAAGAACCTCGGCATGCTTGATGCAAAGGTCTTCAAGTCTTCGTTCAACCGTCCCAACCTCATGTATGAGATCCGTGACAAGTCGGACCCTAAGAAGGAGATCGTCCGTTTCATCAAGCAGAACCCAGGCAAGTCTGGAATCATCTACTGCCTGAGTCGCAAGAAGGTCGAGGAACTTGCCCACTTGCTTAACATAAATGGCATAAAGGCTCTGCCTTATCATGCCGGTCTCGATGCGAGCGTAAGGGCCGCTAACCAGGACGCTTTCCTCATGGAGGACATCGATGTCATAGTCGCCACCATAGCATTCGGAATGGGTATAGACAAGCCTGACGTACGCTTCGTGATCCACTACGACATACCAAAGAGCATCGAGGGCTACTATCAGGAAACAGGCCGTGCAGGCCGCGATGGAAGGGAAGGCCGCTGCATCACTTTCTATAGCTACAAGGATATCCAGAAGCTCGAGAAGTTCATGCAGGGCAAGCCGGTCTCCGAGCAGGAGATCGGACGACAGCTTCTCAATGAGGTCGTTGCGTATGCCGAGAGCAGCCAGTGCCGCAGGAAGCTTCTTCTCAATTACTTCGGAGAAGAATACCACGAGGAGAACTGCGGATGCTGCGACAACTGTCTCAACCCTAAGAAGTCATTCGACGGCAAGGAGGAGATGACGCTCATCCTCTCTCTCGTCGAGGCTCTTCCCGAGCGATTCAAGATCGAGCATCTCGCACAGATTCTCGCCGGAGAGTCTTCGGCAATCATCAAGTCATATAATCACGACAAGCTCGAATTCTTCGGCGAAGGCCGTGACCATGGTGCCAGGTTCTGGATGGCACTCATGCATCAGGCGCTCATCCTCCATCTGCTTGAGAAGGATATCGAGTCCTACGGTCTCATTTCCGTGACAGAGTCAGGCCGTGCTTTCCTCGAACATCCGACGACCATCATGCTCACCGCCGACCGCGAGTTCGTCGAAGGTGAGGATGACGACGAAGAGGGAGAAGGACCTAAGACCGGCGGCAGCGGAGAAGGTGGTGACCCTGTGCTCCTGTCCATGCTGAAGGAGCTCCGAAAGGACCTTTCTAAGAGGATGAAGCTGCAGAGCTGGATCATCTTCAGCGACGCTTCCCTCGAGGACATGAGCATCATGTACCCTATCACCCTCGACGAACTGAAGAACTGTCAGGGAGTGGGTGAGGGCAAGGCTCGCAAGTACGGAGCCGAATTCGTCAAGCTCATATCCAAGTATGTGGAGGAGAACGAAATAGAGCGTCCGGACGATTTCGTGATGAAGACCACCACCAGCAAGTCCGCAAACAAGGTATATATAATCCAGTCGGTTGACCGCAAGATTCCGCTCGACGAGATCGCGAAGGCCAAGGGCATGGAACTTGAAGAGCTTGTCGAGGAGATGGAGTCCATCGTATATTCCGGCACCAAGCTCAACCTGAACTACTATATCGAGGATATTCTCGACGATGATGCCATCGAAGAGGTGTTCGATTACTTCAAGGAAGCTGAGACTGACCATATGGCCGAAGCCATGGAAGAGCTGGGCTCATTCTTCGATGAAATCGAAGTCCGTCTGGTAAGGCTTAAATTCATCTGCGAAGTGGCGAATTAATTTGCTATTTTTGCAGCCCTAAATAAAATGATATGATAACGATAGGATTCAAGAACTCATCATCAAGCTGGCTGAGAGCAACGATCGCCCTTGGACTGGGTGTGGTCGTGCTCGTGACCTGTCTCCAGAATGCCGATCCGTTTGCGCTGCTCGTCAAGGTGCTTGCATGCTTTGTTATAGGATCAGGCATATTCACCTTCATCTACGGTATGCTCCGTAGGGAAAACAAGGACTTCAGCCTAATGATGGTCAATACCGTGACCACGGTGCTCATCGGCATAGGACTGTTCGTGTTCTCGGGGGTTGTGGCCAGATTCTTCTTCTATATGATAGCCATAGTGCTCATCATCTTCGGCGTGTTCCAGCTGGTGGCTCTGATCAGCGCCAGGACGGTCATGCGTCCGGGAATCCTTCCGTACATAGGCCCTGTCGTGGTCATCATGCTCGGAAGTGCGCTGCTTTCTCCTACGGTCGGCAATTCCGTCGGATACATATGTGCTGCTGCGCTCATTCTTTACGGCATTTCGGAGATACTCACCAACCTCAAGATGCGCAAGGCGATCGACGAGGTTACATTCAATGTTGACGTAGACGAAGACGAGAACGAGATAGACGAACAATGATTCCGCAGGAAACGGTAAACAGAGTACTTGACACCGTCAAGGTGGAAGAGGTGATTGGCGACTTTGTGACTCTCAAGAGGCAAGGCGCCAATTATCTTGCATGTTGCCCTTTCCACAACGAGAAGACACCTTCGTTCACCGTCTCTCCTGCGCGCGGATTCTACTACTGCTTCGGCTGCAAGAAGGGCGGCACCGCCGTTTCCTTCCTTATGGACCATGAGCGCATGACCTTCTCCGACGCGATACGCTTCCTCGGAAAGAAGTATGGTATCGAGATAAAGGAAGAGGAGGAGACTGCGGAGACCATAGCGGCGAGACAGAAGAGCGAGAGCCTTTACATCGTATCTGAATTCGCACAGAACTTCTTTGCCGGCCAGCTCGAATCCGGCGAAGGAAGGGCGCTCGGATATGCCTATTTCAAGAGTCGCGGTCTCGAGGACGAGACCATACGCAAGTTCGGGCTCGGCTGGTGTCCTACGGACCGGTATGCACTGCTCAATGCCGCGCGTGCCGCCGGTCACAAGGAGGAATACCTCGTCGAGAGCGGACTCTGTATCAAGACAGATGAAGGTAAGGTCTATGACCGTTTCCATGAGAGAGTCACATTCCCGCTCCATTCTGTAAGCGGACGTGTGCTCGGATTCAGCAGCCGAACTCTCAGAAGCGACAAATCCGTAGCGAAGTACGTCAACTCTCCGCAGACCGACATATACGACAAGAGCAAGTTCCTCTATGGAATCTGGTTCGCAAAGCAGCAGATTGCAAAGGAGGACAGCTGTATACTCGTCGAGGGAAACCTGGACATGATCTCGATGCATCAGCTTGGACTGACCAACGTCGTGGCATCATGTGGTACTTCTCTCACCGTGGACCAGATCAGACTGATCAAGAGGTTCACCAACAATGTGACCATCATCTACGACGGTGATGCGGCTGGTATCCATGCAGCCCTCAGGGGCATAGGTCTGGTCTTGAAGGAAGGTCTCAACGTGAAGGTCGTCCTTCTTCCTGACGGAATGGATCCCGATGATTTTACCAAGACACATACCCTCGAGCAGGTCAGGCAGTTCATTGCCGACAATGCCAAGGATTTCATAGGTTTCAAGGCTGACCTTCTTCTCGATGAGGCCGGAAATGACCCGCTCAGGAAGGCGGAGCTCATCAATGACGTGGCCGATACCATCGCCCTGATTCCGGACGCCGTGAAGAGGGCTGTCTACACGGAGAGCTGCGCACAGAAGTTCGGAATCGCGCAGGAGATACTCTCCAACAGGGTCTACCGGACCCATGAGGGCGTACTTGAGGAAGACAAGCGCAGGTGGGAGCGTGAACGTGCCGATCAGGAGAGAAGGAATGCTCAGGATTCTCAGGCTGCCGAACAGACTGAGACCCGAACCGTCCAGCTCGACGGGGCCACAGGAAAGAAGACCGTGGTGAAGCCGTCCATACTCGAGCCTGTGGAGAAGGATCTTCTGAAGTTCATCTTCACGAGCGGACTTGACTACATGGAGTTCACCAAGGACAACAAATACTATACGGATCCTCCTATGACCGTTGCGGAGTTCATCGATGCCTCCCTTCAGGATGACGATGCGCTTTTCGAGGAGGGCCCTCGCAGACGTGCGTACGACGCATATTTCGAGTATTATGACGAAGGCTTCAGCCAGGACGAGATACTCCGGCGAATGACTTCGGGGGAGGACCAGGAGATAGTCAACCTCGTCGTCGAACTCACGGCATCACGCTATGAACTCACGGAGAAGAACCTCAGGAACTCTATGACCAAGCCGATGACCATACTCGTTCAGCAGGTTCCGAGAGCGATTCTCCTGTACCATGTGAAGAGACTCGACAAGCAGCTGGAAGAATACAAGGCACAGCTCCGCAACCCGGAGGTCGATGCCATGATGATAATGACCGAGATTGCCCATCTCAACGAGATGAGGAGGAAACTGAATAAGACTCTCGGAAGAAATTGATAACAAGAAAACAATACTATATGAGCAAGAATTACAAAAGAACACTTGTGACCTGCGCCCTTCCATACGCGAACGGCCCAGTCCACATCGGACACCTTGCCGGAGTCTATGTACCTGCGGATATCTATGTCAGGTATCTCAGGATGAGAGGCGAGGACGTCCTTTATGTCTGCGGTAGCGATGAGCACGGAGTGCCTATCACCATCAAGGCCCGCCAGCAGGGCTGTACCCCGCAGGACATCGTCGATAAGTACCATAAGATCATCAAGGACTCGTTCACCGGTCTCGGAATCAATTTCGACATCTATGGACGTACCTCCTCTGAGGTACATGACAAGAATGCCTCGGAGTTCTTCCGCAAGCTCTACGATGAGGGCAAGTTCGTGACCAAGGAGTCTGAGCAGTATTATGACCCAGAGGCCAAGACCTTCCTTGCAGACCGCTATATCGTAGGTACCTGCCCTAAGTGCGGTGCTGAGGGAGCATACGGCGATCAGTGCGAGAAGTGCGGAAGTACTCTCAGCCCGGAGGAACTGATCAACCCTAAGTCGAAGCTCAGCGGTGCGGAGCCGATAAAGAAGAAAACCTCCCATTGGTACCTTCCTCTTGACCAGTATGAGAAGTGGCTCAGCGAGTGGATTCTCGACGGCCATAAGGAGTGGAGGAGCAACGTGTACGGCCAGTGCAAGAGTTGGATCGACGGTGGTCTCCAGCCTCGCGCCGTGTCACGTGACCTTGACTGGGGTGTCCCTGTCCCTGTAGAGGGCGCCGAGGGCAAGGTGCTCTACGTGTGGTTCGATGCCCCTATCGGCTACATTTCTAATACTCAGGAGCTCCTTCCGAATTCATGGAACAAGTGGTGGAAGAGCGAGGATACCAAGCTCGTGCACTTCATCGGCAAGGACAACATCGTATTCCACTGCATCGTGTTCCCGTCAATGCTCAAGGCATACGGTGACGGCTATATCCTTCCGGACAACGTCCCGTCGAACGAGTTCCTCAATCTTGAGGGCGACAAGATCTCTACTTCCCGCAACTGGGCAGTATGGGCTCACGAGTATCTCGAGCAGTTCCCTGGTAAGGAGGATGTCATGCGTTACGTTCTCACCGCCAACGCGCCTGAGACCAAGGACAATGATTTCAGCTGGAAGGATTTCCAGACTCGTAACAACAGCGAGCTCGTGGCTATCTTCGGTAACTTCGTGAACCGTGCGGTAGTCCTCACCCATAAGTATTTTGGCGGCAAGGTTCCAGCCTGCGGCGAACTTCTCGACGTGGACAAGGAGGCTCTTGCAGAGATTCCTGTGCTCAGGGCTTCTCTCGAGAAGAACATCGAAGGATATCATTTCCGTGAGGCCCTCAAGGACGCAATGTCCATCGCACGCGTGGGTAACAAGTATATCTCAGATACCGAGCCATGGAAGGTCGCCAAGACCGATATGGACCGTACAGCAACCATCCTCAACGTCTGCATGCAGATCTGTGCTGACCTTGCAATCGCTTTCGAGCCTTTCACTCCGTTCGCAGCGGAGAAGCTTCGCAAGATGCTTGGTGTCTGCGTATGTGCAGGAGTTGATCACCGTAAGGGCGAGCAGGAGACTGTAAATACCTACAAGGAAGGTGAGGGCGCAGCTCTCCATACCGTGTCTGCAGATGCTCCTCAGCCTGCTTCTGCATGTCCAGGCAACGGAAAGTGCGTATGTCTCAGCTGGGATATGCTCGGCAAGACCGACATTATCGCAGCAGGACATGAGGTTGGCGCTGCTGAGCTCCTCTTCGCAAAGATCGAGGACGATGCCATCCAGGCACAGCTTGACCGTCTCGACACCATCCGTGCCGAGCGTGAGGCTGCAGCGAAGGCAGAGGCGGCGAAGGTAGTCGCTCCTCAGAAGGACGAGTGCAGCTTCGAGGATTTCGAGAAGATGGATATCAGGACAGCCACCGTGCTTGAGGCAGAGCGTGTTCCTAAGACCGACAAGCTCCTCAAGCTCACCATTGACACCGGAATTGACAAGAGAACCATCGTCTCAGGTATCGCAGAGTACTATACTCCTGAAGAGATGGTCGGCAAGCAGATATGCATCCTTGCAAACCTTGCCCCTCGCAAGATCCGTGGCATCGAGTCCAAGGGTATGATCCTGATGGCTCGTCAGGGTGACGGCAAGATGCGTTTCGTCACTCCGCAGGAGACTCTCGCCAACGGCGCACAGATCGGTTAATTCCGATTCGCATAATAATAGCTCCCACAGTAGTCTGTTCGGCACTGTGGGGGCTTTTTTCTTGACACAAGTTCCCCGCAGAACGCCAAAATGCAGATCGGCTTCGCTCCGCTCCGCCGACCCTAGTCCGGGCAAATGCATTTTGTCTGTTCCGCGGGGAACTATGTTTCCAGAGAAAACCTAGAGCTTATGGATGATGTTGAGGCCATCGCGGAGAGGAAGGATGACCGATTCGACACGAGGGTCTGCGGCGACCATGTCGTTGAACTTTGCTATTCCGAGGGTCTGCTTATCCTGAGGCATGGGCTCTTCCCAAACCTTTCCGTCCCAGAGGACGTTGTCGCCCAGTATCCATCCACCAGGACGGACCAGGTCGAACACGAGGTCATAGTATTCGGGATACTCGCGCTTGTTCGCGTCGATGAATACAAGGTCGTAGCGGCCCTTGCGTCCTTCCTCATGGAAGCGTCGGAGTGTTTCCTTGCAGTCGCCGATGTGAAGGGATATCGTGTCTGCGAGACCAGCCCTGTCGAAGCCCTCGAGAATGAGGTCCTCGAGTTCGTCATTCAGCTCAAGCGTGTCGAGATGGGATTTTTCGGGCTCGCGGAATCCGGATGCAAGGCACACGGCGGAGTACCCGGTGAAGGTTCCCAGCTCGAGGATGTGGTGGGCATCGAGCATCTCTGTTATCATCTTCAGGAATCTGCCCTGGACTGCGCCGGAGAGCATTCTTGCGTGGTTCGTGCGTATGTTGGTCTGGCGCTGGATCCATGCGAGAGCCTCGTCCTGTGCCGATGAGTGTTCGAGTATGTATCTGTCTGCTGCTTCCATATTCTAGAGGAAAATAAGTCTGGATGTCTTTCCGTCGCCGAAAATCCTCCTGGCGACCGACATGAGTTCTTCGGCAGTCACCTGCTCGACGATTTCCCTGTTGTGGCCGGTTGATGAAACCTTGCCGTATGACAGGAGGGACTTGCCCATGCTCAGGCACTGGGATTCACCGTTGTCGCTGCTGATGGCGAGCTGGCCGAGCAACTGCTTCTTTGCTGCCTTCAGCTTGGTCGGTGACATCGGCTCGTCCTGTATCCTTTTGGTCTCCCTCTCTATTACGGCGAGACATTTGTCTAGGTTCTCCTTGTCGCATCCAAGGTAGATTGCCATGATTCCGGTGTCTGCATACTGCGTGTATGTGCATTCGACGCCGTATACCCAGCCGTTCTTTTCCCTGAGGATTGAATTGAGTATGCTGTTGGTGGCGGGTCCGCCGAGTATGTTGCTGAGAAGGACAGCAGCGATGCGTTCCCTTTCCTCGTAGAGCGATGGCGCAGTGTTGCCGATGACGCAGTTGACCTGGTGGTTACGCTTGTTCACGGTCTTGTCGAAGCACTCGCTGGTGCGCACATAAGCTTCGGGAACGATGGGGTCACCGGCTTCGACCACCGGTGCATCCGGGAAGTATTTCTCGATAAGGCGAAGGATCAGCCTCTCGAGCTTGTCCTCGTCCTCGTCAGCTACGACCGTGAATGCGAGGCGGTCGGGACGGAACTTCTCGGCAACGAATGCGCGGAGCTCCTCGCTGCTGATCTTCTTCACAGAAGCGGCTGTGCCGAGTATCGGGCTGGAGAGGGAATGCCCTTCGAAGAGCATCTCCTCAAACTTGTCGTAGACATCCTCGGAAGGGGAGTCCTTGTATGAATGTATCTCGTCGATGACCACGCCCTTTTCCGTGCTGATTTCCTTCTCGGGGAAGGTCGGTTCTGTGGCAAGTTCGAACAGCAATCCTGCGGCCTTCTTGAGGTCTTCTTTAAGTACCGTGGCGTGCAGGACGATCTCCTCCTTGGTCGTATAGGCGTTGAGCTCGCCTCCCAACCTGTCGAGGTAGCCGTTGATCACGGATGCTGACTTGTGCGCGGTCCCCTTGAAAAGGGTGTGCTCCACGAAATGTGCGATGCCGCTATGGTAGCCTGCCTCGTCACGCGTTCCGCACTTGATGCTGAGCGCGCAGTATGCCGCCGATGAATGGCTTCGTCTGATGCCGTACTGCAGTCCGCAGGCTGCTCTTCCAGTCTTCATTACTGTCTAGCGGATTCTATTTTCTTGAAGTCCTCGACGAGGAGGCCCTTAGGTGATTTCTTTCCTATCCTGTGTCTGCGGTACATGTACAGGCTGTGATCCTCGCAGCTGATGAGCATCTTGTAGCAATATGAACCGACTACGGCGTCGATAGGCGCTACGATGTAGCTTACAAGGGTGTTGGCCGCACCTTCGTCCATGAGGTCGTCGACATCCTCCACGTCCATGAACTCGATGCCGTTACGACCGTAGATGAGCTTGTAGTTCTTGTTTATCTCTTCGGAGCAGTCTTCGTTGGCAATGGCTATCCTCATCTGCTTAGAACCGCTGAGCTTGTTGGTGGAGTTGCTCAGCCCCGTGAAGCTGTTGATATCCTTCTCCATGCAGTCAAGGGTGATCTGCTGGATGATCTGCAGCAGCGCAGGCAACATCACGTACTCTCGTCCTTCCGGGTCTGCCACCGGACGGAAAGGTATGGTCGCGACTTCGAGCATCTCGTTGACGCCCTCAGATGAGCCCATTCCGCCCTTGAAGAGGCCGAGGAGTTCGATGCCGGGCTCCGCTTCCTTCTTGAACTGTCCTGTGACTATCATGAGGAAGTAGTAGTCCGGATCTGACTTGAGCTTCTCGAAGTCGCTCTGGGTGCAGAATTCGTATGGAGACACAGTCCATGTCTCTCTCGCAACTTTCTGATATACTCCGTCGAACATCGTGTTTCCGGTGAGTACGATCTTGGTCGTCTTGTCCGTGAAGTCGGCGATCTTAAGCTTCTTCGTGGTGATCTGAGCCTGTGCGAACATCGTCATAGGGAGTATCGCTGCGGCTATGATGGCAAGGATCTTCTTCATATCTGTATCGTTCTATATAGTTATGTATAGCTGGACAAAGTTACAAAATTAATGCCTATATTTGCTTGTTATGTCAGAGTATATCGTATCAGCCAGGAAGTACAGGCCGGAGAAATTCGAAACCCTCATCGGCCAGGACAATATCGCTACCACCCTCAAGAACTCCATTCTCAGGGGCCAGCTAGCCCATGCCTATCTCTTCTGCGGTCCACGCGGAGTCGGAAAGACCACCACTGCGCGAATCTTTGCGAAGATGATCAACTGCTCCAATCCGAGTGCGGACATGGAGCCGTGCGGCGAGTGCGAATCGTGCCGTTCCTTCGCAGAAGGACGCTCGTACTGCATCCATGAGCTCGATGCCGCATCCAATAACGGCGTCGAGGATATCAAGGCGCTGATAGAGCAGGTGAGGGTCGCTCCGCAGGTCGGAAAGTACAGCGTGTACATCATCGATGAGGTCCACATGCTTTCTCAGTCCGCGTTCAATGCCTTCCTCAAGACGCTCGAGGAACCGCCTGCACATGCGATATTCATCCTTGCGACGACAGAAAAGCACAAGATTCTGCCTACCATCCTCTCGCGCTGCCAGACCTACGATTTCAACAGGATCACGGTCGAGAACATCGTGCGCAACCTCAGGATGATCGCGCAGAAGGAGTCGATCACCATCGATGACGAGTCTCTTCATGTGATTGCCCAGAAGGCAGACGGTGCCATGCGTGACGCGCTCACCATCTTTGACCAGACCGTCGCGTTCTGCGGTACCGATGTCAAATACGAGGATGTGCTCAAGAATCTCAACGTGCTCAGCCATGAGCATTGCTTCTCTCTCGTGGAGAACTTCCTCGCAGGAGACTATGCTTCTGCTCTCCTCAAGTTTGACGAGATACTCGGCAAGGGATTCAATGCCCTCCATTTCGTTGCAGCCCTCAGCTCACATTTCAGGGACCTCGTGGTCAGCAAGAGTGCGGGCCTCGATGCTCTGCTCGAACTTCCGGAGTCGCTCAAGCTCCGTTACAAGGAGCAGGCGGACCGTTGTCCGATCAAGTTCCTTTACGATGCGCTCAACGTCACTTCGCAGTGCGAGTCGGGTTATCGTGCAAGCGTGAATCCGCGTCTCCATATAGAATTCGCGCTCATGCGTCTGAGCTTCCTGCTCTCTGAGCCAGCTCAGCCATCCGTGACGGCCGCAGCTCCTGTCGCAAGACCGGCAGCACAACCTGCCGCCGCTGCTGTACCTGCCCGTCCTGCTGCTTCCCAGCCTGCGGCTTCTCAGCCGACCGCCGCTGCACCTCAGCCGACTGCCGCAGCTCCTCAGCAAGCTGTCACTGCACAGTCTACCGCAGCTCCTCAACCGCCTGCCGCTGCTGCACCTGCCCGTCCTGTCGCTGCCCAGCCGGCAGCTTCTCAGCCAGCCTCCGCTGCACCTCAGCCCGCCGGAGAATCCGCTCCTCGCCGTCGTCGCGGTGGAGCAAGCATGTCGCTCAACAGCATTCTCAACGAAGATACAGCCAAGGCTGAGACAGAGGTCTTGGAAATCCGTACGGACAAGCCTGGAAGGGAAGAGATACTTGAGAAATGGCAGCAGTGCGCAGAACTCTTCGCCGACAAGCAGCGTCTTGCTAATGCGATCAAGACTTCGAAGGTCGAGATTGTCGACAATGACGTCCAGATTGACATGACCTTCCTCGTGGCAAACGAGGCTCAGGTGAACTGGATACGCTCCAATGCCCTCGCAAAGCTCGAGGGACGACTTCAGCAGCTTCTCGGCTGGCCTTCGATCAAGCTCGACGTCGCACGCGCAGACGACGGATCCATGGTCAAGGAAGCCTATACTCCTGAGGAGAAATATGCAGCCATGAGAGAGGCGAATCCGGAGCTTGCCGCGCTGATCAACGACATGGACGCAACTTTGAAATAGTACCAACAATCGTACATCAGATAGTACCAACCAGCATATAGGAGAACGTCAGATGAAGCTCAGATGTGAGAACTTAGTCAAGAAATATGGTGCACGCACGGTCGTCAAGGGCGTGTCGATGGAGGTTAATCAGGGCGAGATCGTGGGATTCCTCGGACCTAACGGTGCGGGTAAGACCACCAGCTTCTATATGATTACCGGTCTCATCGTGCCGAACGCCGGCCGCACTTTCCTCGACGATGAGGATATCACTGACCTTCCTATGTACAAGCGCTCCCAGAAGGGCGTCGGCTATCTTGCGCAGGAGGCGTCCGTGTTCAGGAAGATGTCTGTCGAGGACAACATAATGTCCGTGATGCAGATGTCGAAATATACGAAGAAGGAAAGGGAGGAGCGCCTGGAGTCACTTATCGATGAGTTCAATCTCCACAAGGTCCGCAAGAGCCTCGGCATCCAGCTTTCCGGAGGAGAGCGTCGTCGCTGCGAGATTGCGCGTGCCCTTGCCATCGACCCTAAGTTCATCCTTCTCGACGAACCATTCGCCGGTGTCGACCCTATCGCGGTGGAGGATATCCAGCACATTATCGCGAAGCTCAAGTACAAGAACATAGGTGTGATCATCACCGACCATAATGTGGGCGAGACTCTCGCAATCATTGATCGCGCCTACCTCCTCTATGAGGGTACCATACTCCAGAGCGGCACTCCGGAGGAACTCGCAGCCGATGAGGACGTCCGTACCAAGTACCTCGGCTCGAACTTCGTCCTCAAGCGTTCCGACGCCTTCGAGAAGCTCCGCCGCGAATACGAGTCAAAGCAGCAGCTTTAGCCCCGCCTTTTGTACGAGTTTCAGCTCCTCCGCGAGCACGATCCCGCGGTGGCGCTGGCTTCGCTGTAGATCGAACATGTTGCGACAATTCCTATGTGGGGATATTTTATCTAGAAACATCCCTAGATAGGAGTAAAATCAGGGATTTTCGAGTTTTTCCATCCTATCTCGTGGCGTTTTTCGTGAAATCATCCCTAGATAGAGCGAGGCATCTGTATATCTGAATCTTCGTTGTGCCTTTCTTCGTCAGAAGCTCATCTTTGATTGCTTCTTTCTGGCTTCTGCTCAATTGAGCATAACTGTTACAACTGTATTTTCGAAGATATTTAGTGTCTATTATTCTGCATACGTCCATGTCGGAGCACGAATTGACGTTCCTGCCTTTTTCGTTCTCATAAAGTATATCCAGACGATCTGTGAAAGAGTGCTCTATTATCTTGAGTGTGATGGCGTCCTTCCCGTTTTCGTCTTTTGCCTGCGATTTCTCCCACTCTTCACTGCTTAGTCTTGTCATGCAGAAAAGATACCCTCGTGGTGTCCCGAAGAATTTTTCCACAAGTTTGACTTCTACGAAATGTTTGGGGTCAATCATCCCTTGTGGGTTCAGAAGATATGATTTTGGAAATTTTCTATTGTGTGGGAGGAAGAGCCCTTTTTTGTACTTGCTGAAATCGACTGATCCTAAATAAAAGTGACAAAGGTCCTTCTCGAAATAGCATGTTGATGAGTTGAACGGGTACCCGAAAGGGGAAGATGCTATACCATGATGGACGGCATTTCGCAGGATATAGCTTTCTGCTGCCTCGACGTGTCTGGCACCTTCTAGTTCCGATATGAAGTACAGGTGCTTGCCAAGTGGGCCCTTCCGGTTGTATTTCTTGTTGAAATACATGGCATAACGATTCCTGAACTGTCGTACGAATTCTCCAGGCCTGTCTGAGATCAAGTCAAAGTGTATGTGGTCTGTCTGAAATGAGAACGTGCAGACTTTGTCCTGCATTTGTATGCAGGTCAGTGCAAGTGAGTTGATTCCTCTTAGGTAATCCTCTTCGTTTCTGAACATCACTTCTTCGTGTGAAGTGATGCAAATGTGGTATTGCTTTTTCATATCTTCCCTCCGTTCTTGTCCGGCGAGTACAAATATATGCACAGACAATGAAGGAAAGGTCATGGATTTTCTATCTCATGGCATTTTTTAGAAAAACATCCCTACATAGAAAGAAAAACCTGCTTTTTCAACAAATTCCATCCTATCTCGTGGCGTTTTTCTCAAAAACATCCCTAGATAGGAGACGCCCGCCACGGGATGGTTCGCTTGGTGCGGATGATTCGATGGGATAGTTTGTTCTCCGCGGATGGCTACGCCTGGCGGGTGATGTGGGCGCCGAGAGCGTTGAGGCGGATGTCGATGTCCTCGTAGCCTCGGTCTATCTGCTCGATGTTGCTGATGGTGCTTGTGCCGTTTGCGGACATCGCTGCGATGAGCAGTGCGATACCCGCGCGGATATCAGGCGAGAGCATCTTTCCTGCACGGAGCTGGAAATTGTGGTCATGGCCTATCACCACTGCGCGGTGAGGGTCGCAGAGAATGATCTGTGCGCCCATGTCGATGAGCTTGTCGGTGAAGAAGAGACGGCTCTCGAACATCTTCTGATGGATCAGGACGCTGCCCTTGCACTGTGTCGCAACGACGAGAAGCACCGAAAGAAGGTCAGGAGTGAGACCTGGCCATGGAGCGTCTGCGAGGGTCATGATGGAGCCGTCGAGGAATGAATCGATCACATAGCTTTCCTGCTCCGGCACGAAGATATCGTCCCCGCGCTGCTCGAGATTTACGCCGAGCCTGCGGAAGCACTCCGGTATGATGCCGAGATTCTCGTATGAAACGTTCTTTATTGTGAGGCTGCTCTGGGTGAGCGCTGCCATGCCGATGAACGAACCCACCTCGATCATGTCAGGGAGGATGCGATGCTGGGCCCCATGAAGTTCAGGAACGCCCTGAATCTTGAGGAGATTCGAACCTATGCCCTCGATATGCGCACCCATTGCGACGAGAAGCTTGCTGAGCTGCTGTACATAAGGCTCGCAGGCAGCGTTGTATATCGTAGTCTCGCCCTCGGCGAGGGTTGCAGCCATGAGGATGTTCGCCGTACCGGTCACCGATGCCTCGTCGAGAAGCATGTAGGTTCCCTTGAGGTGACTGCCTTCGGGGATGCTGAGTTCATGTGCCTTTTTCTCTGCGTCGTACTGGGTACGTGCGCCGAGGTTCACCATTCCCTGGATATGGGTGTCGACCCTGCGGCGTCCGATCTTGTCTCCTCCGGGCTTAGGGAAGTAAGCATGTCCGAAACGGGCGAGGAGAGGACCGACGACCATCACCGAGCCGCGGAGGCTCGCGCATTTCTTGACGAAGAGATCGCTGCCGATGTACTCCCTGTCGATGGCATCTGCCTGGAAGGTGTATACACCCTTCTCATGCCTTGTTACCTTGACTCCCATGCCCTCGAGCATTGCGATAAGGTTCTTGACGTCAAGAATCTCAGGGATATTGGAGATTGTCACCGCTTCCGATGTGAGGAGTACAGCGCTTATGACTTCGAGCGCTTCGTTCTTTGCGCCCTGTGGGTGGATGGTGCCACTGAGCTTGTGGCCGCCTTCGATTACGAATGAACTCATGAATACGTGATCTTGTCTTACAAAGATAATCAAAATCGGCCTTTTCGTGAAGGAAAAGTTGCTAACTTTGGAGTATGATATCGAAAGTTTACAGCCAGGACCTCAGCGGCAAGAATACCTTCAGGATGAAGGTGCAGTGTCGCGTGTTCATCGAGTATGACAGCATCGCAGATCTGTTCGAACTTGACTTCGAGGATATGCTCAAGCCGATCAAGCATATCGGCGGCGGCAGTAACCTACTTTTTACCAAGGATTTCCCAGGTACCATACTTCATTCTAAGGTGAACTTCATCGAGGAATTGCGCGAGGAAGGGGACACGGTACTCGTATCCGCGGGAGCCGGTGTCGTGTTCGACGAGCTTTGTGCATGGACGGCGAAGAAGGGACTCTGGGGACCGGAGAACCTCTCCCACATTCCGGGCGAGGTCGGTGCGTCCGCTGTGCAGAACATCGGAGCATACGGAGTCGAGGCCAAGGATATCATCAGGACCGTATGCGCGTACGACCTCGTGGAGGAGGATTTCGTGCGCTTCGACGTGTCTGAGTGCGGATATGGGTACAGGGAGTCCATGTTCAAGTCACAGGAGAACAAGGACAGGTACATAATCACCCATGTCGTATTCGCGTTCAGCAGGAAGGCCGATCCGAAGCTCGAATACGGGCACATAAGCGAAGCAGTTCTCGGCCGTGCAGGTGGTGACCTTTCCGCAGTCACTCCACAGATGGTGCGTGAGACCATTACCGAGATCCGCAGGCAGAAGCTCCCGGAGCCATCGGAACTCGGCAGTGCCGGCAGCTTTTTCAAGAATCCTGTCGTGAGTGTGGATGCATACCAGCATGTCGTGGCGGTCGCAAAGGAAATGGCGGCGAAAAACGGAACGGAGGCCCCTGTGGTGCCTCATTTCGATGTTGTCGCGGAGGACGGTGCGCCGATGGTGAAGATCCCCGCTGCATGGCTCATCGATCAGTGCGGATGGAAAGGACGTCGCAGCGGCAATGCCGCCGTATATTCGAAGCAGCCGCTCGTGATTGTGAACTATACCGGAATGGCGGAGCCGGAGGAGATAGTCTCTCTCGAAAGCAAGGTGATCGTCTCCGTGCGCGAGCGTTTCGGCATCGTCCTCTCTCCGGAAGTGGAGCACATCTAGACCTCAAACCTGAAATATCAATACCATGTATAAGACCAAAGGACTGAAGAACGGCCGCATAGAGGTGGCCGATGCCCTCAGGGGCCTTGCCGTGATCGGCATCATACTCTACCACTCGGTGGAACATTTCAATGTGTTCGGACCTCCTGCAACCTACCGGCTCGCGTGCGACAATACAGTGTTCAGGGTGCTCAACCTGCTTCTTTCCGGAAAGATGTACGGTATCTTTGCGGTGTTGTTCGGATTGAGCTTTTTCATCATGAGGGACAATCAGGAGCAGAAGGGGAACGACTTCTCTCTGCGCTTTGCCTGGCGCATGGTTCTGCTCTTCGTCCTCGGCGCGATCAACACCTGCCTGTACGATGGCGACATCCTCACTACCTATGCACTCCTGGGTCTCCTGATGATACCTGCGGGTTACATCAGTACGCCGGTGCTCGCTGTGATCACGGGAATTCTCCTCATTCAGCCGACCGAGATATATTCTGCGCTGACAGGATGGACGCCGGACGTGTCCTGGGTCAATGGAAACTACGGAAAGATGGGCGATGCGCATATCAACGGTACCTTCATTGACGGAGTCGTAGCCAATGCCCGTTACGGATTCGTGACGACCATGGGATGGTTCATCCTTGTCGGACGACTCACCCAGACCCTCGGTCTGTTCTACCTCGGAATCATCTTCGGCCGCCTCAGACTCTTCTACGACGAGGGAAAGAACCTCCGCACCTGGGGAATCATGCTTGCCGTGTCGGCGGTTCTCGTGCTTGCAGGTGCGTTCGTGGATTTCGGTTCATGGTCCAAGGTCCTCAAGCCATTGCATAACCTCTGCATCCTTACGGTGATAATGTCAGCATTCGTGCTTCTCTGGTACAAGGTCTCAGGATTCATGAAGGCTCTCTCGAAGATATGTTTCTTCGGCAGGATGAGTCTCACCAACTACCTCCTCCAGTCCGTGCTCGGCAGCACTCTGTTCTACGGCTTCGGCCTCAGCCTCTGCACCAAGCTCGGCACCACCTGGTCCGCTCTCGTCGGCGTAGGCATCATCGCAGTGCAGTTCACCCTGCTCTACTTCTGGTCCCTCAAGCACCAGCGCGGCCCGCTCGAGACCATCTGGCGCAAACTCACCTGGATATGGTAGCCTTGGGAGACTGAGAAGTCAACCGAAATTAAAGTTTTGACAGCAATTGCTTAGCCGTCGAAGACGTTGTGACGATCTCAATATCTTCGTACGGCTTTTTCATTTTCAGAATCTTGTTTCTCCCTTCAGTCGGAATGATTGAGCCGAGGAAGTTTGTGTTGATGATCGTCTGCCTGTTGACTCTGGCGAAAGTCTGTGGGTCGAGTTCTGCAAACAGTCTGTTCATGGAAGTGTATAGTGACCCTCTAGACCCATCAGATATATAGAACCATACGAGACCTTGGTCGTACGACATATAACAAGTGTCCTCAAGGTTCACGACAGACGTTCCTTTGCCGCGTTGGATGTGAATCGTATTCTTCCTTGCTTCTGTCAGATGCGTCAAATCCCCTGTCGGCCCGACAGAAATGGCTGTGGATTCATCTGGTGCAGTCAATGAGTGATAAGCGAAAACAAGGATGAACTGGCAAAGGATGGATCCCACCAATATGTTTGGGAAAGACTCCTGGACTCTTAATATTATACAGACAGAAGAGACAATGATCACACTTATCAATAGTATGGATAGTGACATGAAAGTCACTTCCGCAAGCTGGCGGTATCTGTTGGATGGGAAGATGCTGCGAATTCTCTGATTTACGTGATATACCCCAATGGTGCAGAGTGACAACAGGATATATGACACGAAAACGACAGAAACTGCGACATATTCGGAGACACCTTCCAATCTCGTGATGCTTAAGATTGAAGTGTGACCATAAATCACGTACTCCAAAAGCAGGAAAGTGATGATTGCAATCAGGATTGAAATCAAGATGTGGAGTATTCTTATGTCGCGTTCGTCCTTCAAAATGTCGTGTTCGTCAAAATAATTTGTCCACAGATGAAATATTGATAAACTTTGGGTCAGGAAACCACTAAACACAAAGTTATGAAATTTAAGGAATCTATGAAAAAGATGACCCCTGAACAGATTGCACAATATGCGGAATGGCACTTCGCGGCGAAGCGTGATGTCGTAAGGATACTGCTGGCGGAAGTCTGTCTGTTCTGCCTTGTCCCGGCCATATATGCGTACCTGCATGACAACGGACCGCTGTCCTGGATTGCGGCGGGAACAGCCGTTCTGGCTGCCATTCTCTCGATCGTGAGGGAATATATGGTGTCCTCAGGGAAGGCGGAGGCAAGAAAGTCCAGATACATGTGGCTGGTGATCTCGCTGCAGTTCCTCTGCATCCCTCTGCTCCTGATCCCGCAGGCGGACAACATGCTCTGTCACGTCCTGCTCATTGTCATCATCACCGTGCAGCTCCTGGCGATACTCCTGGAAGTCGTGGTTTCCCCGAAGAAGTGACAACCGTAAACCATTGACTGACAGTATATAATATGAAGTACGGCTCCCTCGGAAAAGGGAGCCGTACTTATGTGATGTCGCTGATAGCCAGCGTGTTATGTTCGCTCAAAAGCGGACGCCGAAACTACTTGATACGTGAGTCGTACTCGCGGGTCTCAGTGTTCACGATGATGTGCTCACCCTGCTGGATGAAGAGAGGAACCATGAGGATTGCACCGGTCTCTACGGTAGCCTCCTTGAGTGCAGAGGTGGAAGCGGTATCGCCCTTCACTGCAGGCTCGGTGTAGGTGACCTCGAGCTCAACCTTTGCAGGAAGCTCGCAGGTGAGGCAGCGCTCCTCGTCGGCAACGAACATCATCTCGACATGCTGTCCCTCCTTCATGAGGTCAGCGTTGGTTACGAGATCCTCAGCGAGCTGAATCTGCTCGTAGGTCTCCTCGTGCATGAAGTTGAAGGTACCGTCAGCGTCCTTGTAAAGGAACTGATAAGGTCTTCTCTCTACGTTGATGGTCTCGATCTTCGCACCTGCAGTGAAGGTGTTCTCGAGGATACGACCGTTCTCAAGGTTGCGGAGTTTTGTCTTTACGAATGCTGGGCCCTTACCTGGCTTTACGTGCTGGAACCAAACGATAGAAACTGGCTTACCGTTGAAGTTCATGAAAAGGCCGTTCTTGAAATCTGCTGTTGTTGCCATAAATATTTCTGTACTTTAATTTGATAATCAACTAGGTAGGCTTGCGCCTAATCGGGCGCAAAAATACGAATTAGTCCTCTAACTGCAAAATTTTCTGTGCCACTTGCTCCAGAAGCCACTTCGGAGTCGATGTCGCGCCGCATACTCCGACCTTGTCGGAAGGCCTGAACCAGCTCTGGTCAATGTCCTCTGCCGACTCTATGTGCCATGTCTTCGGGTTGTGCTGACGGCACAGGTCGCAGAGCACCTTCCCGTTCGAGGATGCCTTTCCAGCAACGAAGATGATCACATCGTGATCCGATGCAAATTCCGCGAGCTTGGCGTGGCGTGTCGCCACCTGGGAACATATCGTGTTCTTCACGGTGAGCATGCCGCTCTTGCTGAAATCTTCAGGGCTCAATCCGGCAGCTGCGGACATCCGCTCCGCGAGACGGCCGCATACCTGGGCGTACTCATCCGGATTCTTTGTGGTCTGGGAGAAGATGACGGTGCGCTTGCGAAGGTCTATCCTTCCATCCGCGACACCTGCGTCAAGCGCTGCGAGATTCTCTATCACCGGTGCCTTGCCGTCAATCTGGCCAAGCAGTCCGAGGACCTCTGCGTGTCCGACCTTTCCGAAAATGATGATCTGGGTCTTCCCTTCGCCCTCGTCCCAGCTCGCCCGAATGTCCTGCTGGAGCTTGAGGACCACCGGACAAGTGCAGTCTTCTATGAGAAGACCCTTCCTGTGGAGTGTCTCATATGTCTTAGGTGGAGCGCCGTGCGCACGTATCAGAAGGTGCTGCCGGGTCTGGCCGTCGCATGCGTCCGGCATGTTCTCGAGGTCTGCGTCGCTGATTACGACCATTCCCTTATCCTCGAGGCGGCGCAGCTCCGCGTCGTTGTGCACGATGGCGCCGAGAGAGTAGAGCCTGCTGTTCTTCGCGAGGCACTCCTCGGCCTTGGTGATGGCCCTGATAACTCCGGCGCAGAAGCCGGACCTGCTGTCAATGTCTACGGTCATCTATGCTCCAAATCTTTCTGCTATGAGTTCCTTGATCCAGACCATCTGGTCGTCGAAGGTCATGTGGGAGTTGTCGAGCACGACAGCGTCCTCTGCCTGCACGAGTGGCGACACTTCGCGATGTGAGTCGATATAATCCCTCTCCTGGAGGTTTCTGAGCACATCTTCGATATCCACGTCCTCCCCCTTTGCACGCATCTCTGCGGCACGTCTCTCAGCCCTGACCATCGGATCTGCTACCATGAAGATCTTGAGCTCGGCATCAGGGAAAACGGTGGTTCCGATGTCCCTTCCGTCCATGACTACTCTCTTGTTGCTTCCTGCGCGGTGCAGGATGTCGTCCACATAGGCGCGAACGAAGCCGACCGCCGATATCAGGCTGACCTTGTCGGAAACCGCGAGCGTGCGGATCTCGCCCTCGATGCGTCTCTCGCCGTCGTAGAGCTGACTGCCTTCTCCATGGTTCTCGAAATGGAGATCGAGCGAAGGCAGCATTCTCTCGAGGGCGTCGAGGTCGATCTTTCCCTCATTGTCTATTATTCCTTTTTCGATTGCGGAAAGTGTGACTCCCCTGTAGAGAGCGCCCGAATCAAGATAAAGATACCCCATGTCCTTTGCGACGAGCTTTGCGAAAGAGCTCTTTCCTGTCGATGAGTATCCGTCGATTGCTATTATGATGTCTGGTGTATTCATCCAAGTGCTGTTCAATATAGCAAATGTAGAAAAAAATGATGATATTTGCGTAGATATAATAGACAGCTTTATGAAGATACTGATTATCGACGACGAGAGGGCAATACGCAACTCCCTGAGTGAGATTCTTGCGGACGAAGGCTTCGAAGTCGATACTGCGGAAGACGGTGCGAAAGGAGTGGAAATGGCCGAGAAGGAAAAATACTCGGTCGTGTTCTGTGACATCAAGATGCCGAACATGGACGGACTCGAGGTTCTCGACGCGTTCAGGGAGAAGGGCATTGACGCAGCCGTCATCATGATTTCCGGTCATGGAGATATCTCCACCGCCGTAGAGTGCATAAAGAAGGGTGCGTTCGACTTCATCCAGAAGCCGCTCGACCTCAACCGCATACTCATTACCATCAAGAATGCCACCGACAAGGTCACCCTCATCAAGGAGGCCAAGGTGCTCAAGAGAAAGGTCTACGGCCAGGAGATGGTCGGAGAGTCCCAGGCTATCCTGCATGTCAAGGACATGATAGAGAAGGTCGCGCCGACCGATGCCAGGGTGCTCATCACAGGTCCTAACGGTTCCGGAAAGGAACTCGTTGCACGCAGCCTCCACCAGAAGAGTCTCCGCTCAGCTCTCCCTTACATCGAGGTCAACTGTGCGGCAATACCTTCGGAACTGATCGAGAGCGAGCTCTTCGGACATGAGAAGGGATCGTTCACCTCTGCCATCAAGCAGCACAAGGGAAAGTTCGAGCAGGCCGACGGTGGCACGCTCTTCCTCGACGAGATCGGCGACATGTCGCTTGCTGCCCAGGCCAAGGTTCTTCGCGTGCTCCAGGAGAAGAAACTCTCACGAGTCGGAAGCGACAAGGATATAGAGGTCAATGTACGCGTGCTTGCTGCGACCAACAAGAACCTCAAGGAGGAGATAGCCGCCGGCAATTTCCGTGAGGACCTCTATCACAGGCTCAGCGTCATCGTGATCAATGTACCAAGTCTCGACGACAGGAAGGACGACATACCCCTTCTCGTGAAACATTTCATCGGACAGATATGCGATGAGACCGGAATGCCGCGCAGGGAGGTCGAGGCTGATGCCATGAAGCTGCTCGTGGAGAAGTCATGGACAGGAAACATCCGTGAGCTCCGCAATGTCGTTGAGCGACTTCTCATACTTTCAGGGTCCAGCATTACCGCGGCTGATGTCAAGGATTATGTTTATTAGAATAGTACCATGGAGAGAAATTTTGTTGTAGGTATAGACGTGGGAGGACAGACCTCCAAGCTCGGTGTCGTTGATGCTCAGGGTTGCATACTTGCCCAGAAGGTGATTCGCAGTGACACCTACGGAAGCGATGCTGTCGCATATATCGACGCTCTTGCGCAGGCAGTGAAGGACGTGATCGCCGAAGCTGGCAAAGACGGACAGATACTGGGCATAGGAGTCGGCGCTCCCAATGCGAACCACTATACTGGCGAGATATCATACGCGCCAAACCTCGCGTGGGCGGCGGATGCTGCCGTACCTTTCGCGAAGATGCTCTCCGAACGCCTCGGCGGACTTCCTGTGTCCATGACCAATGATGCGAACGCCGCTGCGGTTGGCGAGATGACCTACGGCGCGGCCCGCGGAATGAAGGACTTCATCATGATAACCCTCGGAACCGGAGTGGGATCAGGAATAGTGATTGATGGAAAGCTGGTCTATGGACATGATGGCTTCGCCGGTGAACTCGGACATGTCTGCGTGGAACGCGGCGGACGTCAATGCGGCTGCGGGCGAAAGGGCTGTCTCGAGACCTACTGCTCCGCGACTGGAGTTGCCAGGACTGCAAAGGAATGGTTGGAAAAGAGTGATGAGCCGTCGCTCCTTCGCTCAGTCGAGAAGATTGATTCCAGGGAAGTGTACAGGGCGGCAAAGGCCGGCGACGAATTGTCAAAGAAGATATTCGACTATACCGGGACCTTGCTGGGGACCGCCTTTGCGGATTTCATCTCATTCAGCGCACCTGAGGCGATTGTCCTTTTCGGAGGACTGGCAAAGAGCAAGGAGTTCCTGACCGAGCCTATCGAGAGGGCGATGAACGAGAATGTACTGAAAATATGGAAAGGGAAAGTCAAGCTGCTCTACTCCGAACTTGATGAATCCGATGCTGCGATTCTGGGCGCATCAGCCCTTGCGTGGAACTGATCTGCAAGCGGAACCTCAGATCATTCGACAATATCTGAATACATGATATAAAAGTCAAGCGCCACCCCGAAATTTCTTCGAAGGTGGCGCTAACCCTATTATTAACAACTAAACTAACCTTGTCCTAAACTATTTCAAAGTCTGTGCCAAACTACTTGGCTTTCTCTATTTTCAATTGCTGAATCTTATATCCCTTGTTCTGGTAACTGACGAAAATCGTCACCATGTAATTTTCTGCGCCGCAGGTCATCGTTCCGAGAGCGTACTTCATGTTTCCTCTTGCGGCTGTATGTTCAATGTTGAATGTCGTGGGGACTGACTTGCTGAAAAATGTCTTGAGTATCTGCTTTGCCTGGCTTCTGCTGGAGTCACTTGTGCCTCCTGTGACCGTTATTTCAAGATTGTCGGCAAACCATGCTGAAAGAGATTCGGAGTCTCCCTGACTCATATATTTTGCAATCGGGACGAAAACGTCGTATCCCTGATTCTGTGCCAAGGCAGTATTGCCGGCCATCATCGAGACTCCGAAGAGCACTGCGGTGAAGGCCAGCGTGTGTATGAGGAATTTTCTGATTGTCCTGTTCATTGGTGAGGTACTATTGCCGAACGCTTTTATTGCAAATATCAAGCCAATCGCTAACTTTGCAATATAAGCGCATCTATATGAAAATCACTCTTCTGACAGTAGGAAAGACGGACGTCAAGTGGGTAAAGGAGGGACTCCAGCTCTATATATCCCGCCTTTCGCACTATGTCAAGTTCTCTATGGTCGAGATTCCCGAACTCAAGAATGTCTCGGCCTTAAGCAAGGATGAGATTAAGTCGAGGGAGGGTGAACTTATCCTCAAGAACATCCGTCCGGATGACCATGTCGTGCTTCTTGACGAAAGGGGAGATATGTTCAGCTCGATCAATTTCGCATCTAAGATAGAGAACCATATCTCCAGGCAGGGGAATGACATGATTTTTGTAGTCGGAGGTGCTTACGGCTTCTCAGAGCCAGTGTATTCGAGGTGCAATTCGAAGATCTCGCTGTCGAAGATGACATTCTCCCACCAGATGGTGAGGGTCATCTTCGTAGAGCAGCTCTACCGCGCATTCACTATCATGAGAGGCGAGCCTTACCATCACGAATAAGACAGCATGGGATCCATCAAGGACATAATCCGCAATTTCTGGGCGCCGATACTGTGCGCTCTGGCCGGACTTGTCTTCCTCTGTGCGGCCATAGGGGCGCGCAGTTATATGAGGGATCTCGACAATGTGGCTGATGCTACGGAATCATACCTTGCAGCGCGTCTTTCTTCCCTTGACAGGGTGATAGAAAAGGCAATGGCACCTGACACTACAGGCTGGTTGCAGCTCGAACGTCTGCGTGATGACGAAGTCGTATACAAGTATGTGTTCGACACCCTCCAGAGCTGGTCCAACCAGTTCATCGTGGTAAATGACAACATCCAGTCCCCATATTTCACTTACCAGCGACTGAGCCGCCCGGAGTATGGATTGCAATCTCCTCTGGCAACGATAGGTGACAAGTGGGAGTTCAGGAACATCGGTCCGGACTGGTATGCCGTGAAGTCCGTCACGGACGGCATAAACAGGGTCATTGCCGGTCTGCAGATATGTTCGGTGGGTGCGGACGGCCAGATTTCTGAAATCAATCCGGCTCTCCACCTTCCGGAGTTCTATTCCATCCGCCAGCTTACAGGATATACAGGTACGGAGGTATCAGTGGACGACGAGCCTCTCTTCCTTATCATCAACTCATCTCCAGATACGACCCACCTGTTCGCCAATTCACGCCTTCGCTGGATAGGACTTGCGCTCATAGTGCTTTCTATGATCCTGTATGTCCCGAGAAGGAGAAAGCTTGTCCCCTGGCTCGTGATATCAGTCAACTTCCTGGTATTCTTTTTCCTCGCTCGATATTGGGGCAGCCAGATGTCGGACAGTGCGAGAATGTTCTCGCCTTCGGTGTATGCCGGTGGCTCAGTGTGGTCCTCATTCGGAGACCTGATGCTCCTAAATATTCTTCTCATCATCGAGTTTGTCGCGCTGTATCTCATCAGAGAGCCTCTGCATGAGTGGGCGGTCTCTGATGTGACGAAGGATAAGCGGAGATGCTGGACGAT
>JAGHUQ010000071.1 GCA_018064725.1 Candidatus Cryptobacteroides caccocaballi | reverse complement strand
CTTGCGCCAGGCGCGTTCATCGCCCTCGCATACCTTATCGTAGTATTCAAGAAGCTTACAGATAAATAGTCATGGAATACATTCTCATCATCATTTCAGCGATATTCGTAAACAATATCCTGCTTTCCCAGTTCCTCGGTGTCTGTCCGTTCCTGGGTGTGTCGAACAAGCTTGACACAGCTGTCGGAATGTCTGGTGCGGTGTGCTTCGTCATCACTCTCGCCACTATCGTGACTTTCCTTCTGAACAAGCTTCTCGTTCTCTGCAACGTTGCATTCCTCCAGACCATCGCTTTCATTCTCGTGATTGCGGCGCTCGTCCAGATGGTGGAGATCGTGCTCAAGAAGATCAGCCCTAGCCTCTATCAGGCTCTCGGAATCTTCCTTCCGCTCATCACTACCAACTGTGCTGTTCTCGGTGTGTCAATCAATGTCGTTACCAAGGAGTTCACTTTCGCTGGCGGTGCTCCTCATCTCTTCAATCTCGGTGAGGCTGCTGTCTATGCTTTCGCGACTTCTCTCGGTTACGGTCTCGCAATGGTGCTCTTCGCTGGCCTTCGTGAGCAGATTTCCCTCAATGATGTGCCTAAGGCTTTCAAGGGTATTCCTATCGCTCTCGTGACTGCAGGTATCCTTGCGATGGCTTTCATGGGTTTCTCGGGAATGGTTTAGTCGACTGTTTCTCGGAATATAGTCAAGGCGGCCTCTGTTGAGGTCGCCTTTTTTCGTCTGCGGATATAGGCAGGCGTCAGTATGCTCCCGGCCTTCGCTTCGCTCATCCCTCCCAGCTGTCGCTGGGTCCCTCCCGCTCACGAGGCCGCGGTCGGCCACGGGCCTGTCGCATACATGCCGCCAGCCTTGATGCATTGACCGGCGGTAGATGGGGGCGGTGTGCTTCGACGATGAAGATAATGTGCTGATTTTCAAGACGATGATACGCGGACGGCTCCCTCAAAAGAGGGAGCCGTCATTATGCTAGATTGCTGATACTCTGAAAGTTATAATCTAGAAGGCGTAGCGGGCAGAGAGGGTAGGGATGAGACCGTAGAAGCCGTCCTGGTAGAAATTTGCGCTGCTGTTCGCCTTGTAGAGATGACCATCGCTATGGAAGCGGTTGGTGCGCTTGGCGAAATGGATGCCGACTATAGGGCGAAGGTCGATCGAGAGCTGGAGCGGGAACCAGAAGGTGTACTCGATGCCGGCCTGGAGCGCAATACCTGCCATGACACCGATTTCATTTATCCTCTTGTCTATGACGACCTTGTTGACGTCGTCTATGAAACTGTAGTTGACCTGGTCGTTGACATATCCGATGCTGAGACCGGCTCCGGCGAAGGCTGCCCACTGACCGCGCACGCTCCATGCTGGGTCTCCGACGATGAAGTTCCATGTCGCAGTGCCTTTGAAACCAGGCTGGCCGACATAGTCGAGGCCTAATGCTGCGTCGATGAATGAGTCCGAGATTGGGAGAGTGTGCTGATATGAAAGTTCGGCAACGGGGCCGAGTCTGAGTCCGATAGCTCGTGGCTGAGCCGCTGCGACTGCTGTAATAGCGACGGCGGCGATGATGGTTGAGATGATTCTTCTGTACATAAGATCTTATTCTTTATCGCTGCGAATTTAGGAAACTTTCACATATAACAAAAATGGCCACCTCCTGGAGGTGACCATTATATGTTTTCAGGATTTACCTGGACTAGCTTAGAAAGCGTAGTGAACAGAGAGGGTAGGGATGGCACCGAAGATACCCTGCTTGTAGAAGTTGGTGTGAACCTTGTTGTCCTTTACGACAACGTCACCGTTGCTTACAGAATCCTTGTGCATGTGAACTCCTACGCTAGGACGGAGGTCAAGAGAGAGCTGGAGTGGGAACCAGAAGGTATATGAGAGACCTACCTGTACAGGAACGCCGATCATGAAGCCCTTCTCGTAGCCTCTCTTTACCTCTACATTCTCACCTTTTACCTTGCAGTTGCTGTAAACGACTCCGGTTGTGACACCTGCACCTGCATACCATGCCCAGTCACCACGGCTGGTCCAGTTTGGCTGTGCGAAGGTGAAGTTATAAAGTGCGCTGACCTTACCGCCGAGGTGGCCGAAAAGGTCGAGACCTGCGTTGACCTCAATGAAGTTTGGAGATCCAAGATAGTGCTGGTAAGAAGCCTCTGCTCCGGTGTAACCACCGCGGAGACCGATTGCCTTTGGCTGTGCGAATGCGCTGGTTGCGACTGCAACTGCGAGTACGATAACTGTGAAAAACTTTTTCATTCTTTTCTGATGTTAAGTTAATTTCAATCTTATTCGGCCGAGTACGACCAATGCAAAGGTATACAATTTATTGATAAATGAAAAAAGAATGGTATCTTTGCGCCCTGTTTCACGACTTAAGCACTTATCAATGAGATTGTTGTACAAATACCTGGCCTTAGTCGCGTTCGCATGCCCCTTATTCTTTTCCTGTAATCTCGTCGGAAATACGTCTGAAGAGGTGAGTGATGGGCTCAGCGATGTGGAGGTATATCCATGTCCTCCGGCGGAGGATACTACGTTGGTGTACCTTCGTGACAGCGTGTATTTGGCGCAGAGGAATGCTGCAATGATCGTCGTGGATAAGGCGAAGATGATGCTTTCCGTGCTCAGCTTCCGCTCGGACACTTTGCTTTCGGTGCCGATTACGGCCGGCAGGGAGTTCGGAACTAAGCAGACTGATGCCGATGACCGTACCCCTGAGGGTGTTTTCCGGGTGCGCAGCATCGAGAATTCTTCCCAATGGCCGCATACTCTGGCTGATGGGGTTAGTGTCGAGTACGATGCGTATGGACCATTCTTCATCCGCCTGGATTATCCTCCTGGACATAGGATCGGTATCCATGGAACCAAGCATCCTCAAGAGATTGGGCAGCGCACTTCGGAGGGTTGCGTGCGTGTGTGTAATGAAGATATAAGGAGGGTGGTGCGACTTTCCTATATTGGTATGCCGGTCGTAATCTTGCCTTCGGCTGAGGATGTTGCTGCGAATGCGGCGTATTCTGCCTCACTGTCAGCCGAATAAGATGCAATTAATGGTGTAATTATCTTTGACTTATAAAAAAAACGTCATATATTTGCCGTTCAGCTAAGTATAGTGTGTAATTATTATATAAACTAAACTATGAAAGTGTTGAAAAGTTTTATTTGTGTTGTGTGCGCGCTGGCACTCAGTGCTTCAGCATTCGCAAAGGTTAGTCCTAATGACGAGAACAGGGACGAGAACTGCAAGGTTGTTCGTGGCCCATATCTCGCCAATGGTCTTTGGGACAATTGGTTCATCGGTGCAGACGCCGGTGTGAACATCTTCATGAACAAGCAGGCTGGTTATTCAGGTAAGCTTGCTCCATATGCAGGTCTTTACGTTGGTAAGTGGATCGATCCTATGTTCGGTCTTCGCGTAGGTTATCAGGGTATCCAGGGTAAGCAGGATGC
>JAGHUQ010000110.1 GCA_018064725.1 Candidatus Cryptobacteroides caccocaballi | reverse complement strand
TCGTATACTGTGCATGCACAAGCAAGACCAAGGGCACCACGCTCAACATCGCAGCAGTCCTCACCGACGGCGATGTGGACGGTATCCGTGTCGGTCAGAACGCCGTATTCTACGACCGTGACGGCGTCGACTATGATGCAGTGGTCACAAAGATCGTCGACAACCCTGTCAGCATCCGCCAGGCATTCTGGTCTCCATACCGCAAGATGGGCAACGCCATCAGCGAGCGCATCAGCAAGTCTGCTGCCGAGAAGGACAGCAAGGTGAGCGCAGACCTTACCAACAAGGCCAACACCATCAATGTGCCTACCACCGAAGAGGAGAAGGCCGCTGCACAGGCAGCCGCTCCAAAGCAGCCTTTCGATATCGCCAAGTTCGCAGGAATCTTCGCGGCTGTCGGCATGGCGGCAGGACTCCTCGGCTCTGCAATCGCCTCTCTCGTCACTCCTTGGTACACCATCTTCTTCGTGTTCCTTGCACTCATCGTCGTGATCTCAGGTCCGTCTATGTTCCTTGCATGGCTCAAGCTCCGCAAGCGTAACCTCGCACCTGTGCTCAACGCCAACGGCTGGGCAATCAACAGCAAGGTTCTCGTGAACACCAAGTTCGGTGCTACCCTTACCGAACTCGCAAAGTACCCTAAGGTTGCAATGGACGATCCGTTCTCGACCAAGATGCCTGCAGGCAAGAAGTTCCTTCTCTGGCTCTGCGCAATCGTCGTGGTATGTGGCGGCGCATTCGCAGCTCTTTTCTTCACTGACCATCTCGCATGCGTAGGTCTTCCTTTCCATAAGACCGAGGAGGTGGTAGAAGCAGTGGAGGAAACTCCTGCAGAGGAACCTGCAGCAGAGGCTGAAGTCCCTGCAGGGGAGGTTGCCACAGAAGACGTCACTGAGTAATGGAGCGTTTCTTCATAGCAGCATACAGATATTTCAAGAAGCATAGGGCCCAGATGTGGGCCCTTCTTCTTGGAACGACTATCCTGTTCGCGGTAATGGGCTCTCAGGTGGTGTTCGAAGAGGACATGACCAAGATACTGCCGTCGACGGAAAAGTCAGACAAGGGGTCTCTCGCGTTCTCCGACATGAAGATCAAGGACCAGGTGATACTCCAGCTTGTAAGGCGTGACGATGCCGAAATGAGCGAAGAGGAACTGGCAGCTCTCATGGATGAGTTCGTGGACAGTCTCCTGATAAGAGATTCTTCAACCAACTATATCGTATCGACTCTCTACAAGATGCAGCCCGAGTGGGTGATGAATGCCCTTGACTTCGGACTGGAGGCCTTTCCTGCATATCTCGAGGAGAGCGCATACGCGGAATTCGACCAGCTTCTCACCAAGGAATCAATAGATGAGAACATGGCTCGCAACGTCGAGCTCATGGAAGATGACATGGACGGCAACGTGACCATGATGGTCACATACGATCCTGCAGCCCTTCGATTCTCCATGCTCAACCAGCTCAAGGATCTTGGGTTCGGTGGGGATGATTCTTCGCAGAAGCCCGGCTTTACCTTCAAGGCCGGACATCTCATGTCCAAGGACGGAAGCGTGGCCCTTGCTTTCATCGCACCTGCTTTCGGTGCGTTTGACAGCCTCCATACCCGTCAGCTTCTCGCGCTTCTCGATGATGCTTCATCTGAGTTCGAGTCGCTCCATTCTGACGTGGAAGTCCTGTACCATGGAACCCCTATCACCAGCGCAGGCAACTCCAACCGCATCCGCAAGGACATTCTCCTCAGCCTCATAGTCTCTCTCACGCTGATCATGCTGATCCTGCTCTGCTGCTACCGCGGCAAGAGTACGGTGGTATTGGCAGTGTTCCCACTTCTCTATGGTGCCGTATTCGCACTGGCGATGGTATGGCTCGTGAAGGGAACGATGTCCTTCATCGCCATGGGCATCGGTACGGCAGTGCTCGGAATCGCGGTCAGCTATGTGCTTCATGTCCTTACGCACTACAAGTATGTCGGCGACGTCGAGACTGTGCTCCGCGAACAGAGCACCCCGGTATGCCTGGGTTGCATCACGACCATAGGATCGTTCGCCGGTCTTCTCTTCACCAACAGCGACCTGCTCTTCGATTTCGGCCTCTTCGCCGTCATGGCACTCGTGGCATCCACTTTCGCCGCTCTCTTCTTCATGCCTCAGTTCTTCAATGAGAGCAACTCTGCGAAGAACGAGACTGCGTTCCGTGTTCTCGAGAAGATCAATTCCTATAAGCTCGATAAGTGCTGGCCGCTTGTCGGAGCGCTCACTCTCTTCATCCTTGTCGGAATAATCTTCAGCGGTAAGGTCGGATTCAATCCTGACATGCAGAGCATAGGTTACAACGGAGAGAGACTTCTCCGAAGCCAGAAGATATACTCGGAGAGGGTGAACATGGGCTATGCGTCAACCTA
>JAGHUQ010000140.1 GCA_018064725.1 Candidatus Cryptobacteroides caccocaballi | reverse complement strand
GTTCACAACGTAATGTACGAGACTTACCTCAAGGACCACGAGGCTCCAGAGGATATCAAGTACTTCATGTGCGGACCTCCTATGATGGTTGGTGCAGTCGTAAATCTCCTCGACTCACTCGGAGTTGCTCCTGAGAGCATTCTCTACGATAACTTCGGTGCTTAATCCCTTAGGCACTTCTGCAAAAAAGGCGGTAACTTCGGTTACCGCCTTTTTTCATAGCCGCGGGCGGCTACGGGTACGGCAGGGTACAGCGACTTGGCTGCGATGAAAAAGTCAAAAAAAATTGATCGACCGTGAAAAAATGAAAAATTGAAGGTGGGACGAACGGGATTTCGCGCATAGTATTGGATTTGAAAAGGGAGCTGGATAGCTTTGCCTCATGATGGAACGAGGAGAAAGAGGAATTTCGGGTATTATGGCAGCCATTGCTGCCCAGGCGATAGTCCTGACTACAGTCACTTTTGAGATGACAGGATGCGAGAGATCCGGTGACCTTCTGAAGACGGACACGGAAGTCTCCGCAGAGCGGGACAGCCTTGAAACGAAGGCTGAGTCGTGGATAAGGTTCGCCGGGGCCGCAGTCGGAGACACGGCTGATGTCTTCGTCTACGATGACGACCAGCTTAGGCGTCTGGATACATATCAGAGGGAGGTACTGGGTTCAGACAGGATGAAGGTCGCGAGCACCTCCGGTCCCAAGATAGTTGCAATGGTGGTCAACGGACGCACGGGACGTTATACCTGGACATCAAGCAACACCTATTCATATATGGAGAGGTTGGATGCAGAATTCGAGAAGGAGGAGCTTGCACACCCGACCCTCAGCGGGCACATCACGATCAGTGGCAAGAGCAGCAAGCCCTGCGATATGGAGCTGCATCCTATCATGTCGAAGATCGTACTCAGAAGCATACGGTGCGACTTCAGCGGAATGGCGTACGAAGGAGCACGGTTCACGGGGGCCAAGGTTTACATGACCAATGTAAGCACCATCTGCCGGATGATGCAGGAAAAGGATTTCCGGACAAGGGGGACCCTCAACACGGGAAGACTCGTACCCGAAGATCTGCGTGTCCTCGCAGATCCATCAATGATAAGTCAGAACCTTCCTGATAGCATAGGTAAGGACTGGCTGGAAGTGAACAGGACTATGTACTGTTACCCCAACACCAACGAGGAGGAATCGCAGGGCTCCCCTTTCACGAGAATGGTCATCGAGGGCCAGATCAATGGCACGACATGGTACTACCCTATCAACATCAACCGGGAGGACATCTGCTGGGTGGAAGGGACACCCGGCATAGACAGAGGCCGGACCTATATCTACGACATCACGATCAAGAGGACAGGCACTGATGATCCGGACAAGCCAGTGACACTGGACGACATCAGCGTAGTATGCGAAGTCGTGCCATGGGAAGAGAAAGAGAATAGAGAAGAGAGATTCTGAGCGATGGGAAACACACATATATCATATAGAATAAACGTAGTCTTTTCAGCACTGCTGCTCCTGTCCACAGTGATAGTTGGATGCGACAAGCCCAGCATTGAGAAACAGGATGGAGCCAATTACGTCGACACTGTCCTCAGGCTTGACGGAGGGATATTGCGGACCAAGTCGGAGAACCCATCTGACGAGGACGTGATATCCGACCTTAACATATTCGTATTCAACTCCAGAGGTGAACTGGACGAGAGAAAGTTCCTGCGCAACGGCCAGTTCGTACATCATGAGTATGGGGCGGACTGCCACTTGAAGCTTATCCATGGCATGGAATATTCCATATATATAATGGCGAACATAGGATATGCGCCACAGTTGAGAACTCTCGAGGATGTGATAGGATTCCGATATTGGATGACCCGTCCTGACGAGTACAGAGGCGGAATACCAATGAGCGGGCATATCGACAGGAAGATTGCGGACGGGAAAGATATACATGTACCGATGACGAGAACGATGGCGAAGGTCTCCCTGGGAATAGACAGGAGCAGGCTGGACGACGGTGTAAGTTTCGAGGTCAGGAGCATAGAGGTCGGCAACTGTCCCAGATCAGTGCCGATGTTCGGAGAAGGCGGAGTCCGCGATGAAGATGACATATTTCCTGTGGGGTTCATGAAGTACGGTATTCCGACTGAGGTCTATCTGCTCGAAAATGCGTCGCCGACAAGTGATGACCATTCTTCCTATATAGAGATAAAAGCTGAATACAAGTCCAAGGAACTCTACACAAAGGAAGGTAAATACCTTACCTACCGGTTCCGCATAGACGACGGGAAAGGTCACTCGGTGCATAGGAACACACATTACAAGATAACTGTCGTGCCAGAGAAAGACGGGCTCGGAGGTGTCAATGTCGACAATTGGAGGATAGACAAGAGCGAACTCAGCATATTGTATCCGGGACAGCCCTATCTGATTCAGCATCCGGAAGGATACGTGGAATGCCACATAGGTGACCGCATACACCTCTGGTGCGATGTCTATCCTCCTGACACTCCCTTCGACGTCGGAAGGGAGTTCCTTGAAGATGACCATCTTGAGGGAAGATACGACTACGAGATTGACGAGGACGGTTTCGGCGTGTGGCTCACGATGACCGAAGGAGGGATGGGATGGGTCGAGATGCGGGCAGGAGAACCCGTAAATGACGGTGCCTTATGGATGATAATGTGCGAGCCATAGCAAATTTTGATTGCTTGAGTTCGTTGAGTGATGTATATTTGCCGTCCCGGAAATGATAAGGCATTCCGGAAACTGACATGAATAAGATCAAGGCATTCCTCAAAAGGAAGGACATAGAATTCTCTCTCCAGAGATATGGCGTGGACGCGATGTCTGCCATGGCACAGGGACTCTTCTGCACGCTTCTAGTCGGAACGATACTCAACACTCTCGGAAATCAGCTCCATATCGGTTTTCTCACGAAGGCTGTCATTTCTGTCGGCAGTACAGCATACACGATCGGAGGTCTTGCATCCGCAATGGTAGGCCCGGCGATGGCCGTCGCTATCGGATACGCATTGAAGGCGCCTGGAATGGTGCTTTTCACGCTCGTGCCAGTGGGTTATGCCACCAACATACTCGGTGGTGCAGGAGGACCTTTCGCGGTATATGTAGTAGCTATATTGGCTGCCGAGGCAGGCAAGGCCGTAAGCAAGGAAACGAAGATAGACATTCTCGTGACTCCTATCGTGACCCTGCTCGCCGGGATAGCCATCGCAAGCCTTATTGCCTCGCCTATAGGCAAGGCAGCAAGCTGGGTCGGCAATCTTATCATGTGGGCTACAGAACTCCATCCTTTCATGATGGGTATCTTCGTGTCAGCCATCGTCGGCATGGCACTCACCCTCCCTATTTCATCAGCAGCAATCTGTGCCGGACTTGGCCTGACCGGTCTTGCAGGAGGTGCAGCCCTGGCCGGCTGCTGCGCACAGATGGTCGGATTCGCAGCGATGAGCTTCAAGGAGAACCGCTGGGGCGGCATCATCAGCCAGGGCCTCGGCACCAGCATGCTCCAGATGGGAAACATACTCAAGAACCCGAAGATCTGGGTGGCTCCCATACTCGCCAGCATGATCACCGGGCCTGTCGCAACCTGCATCTTCAAGATACAGATGAACGGCGCTGCAGTAAACTCCGGAATGGGCACCTGCGGTCTCTGTGGTCCTATCGGCGTCTGGACCGGTTGGGTAGAACCATCAGCGGCAGCCCTTTCAAATGGAGCTGCCGCCTATAGTCCGTCAATGGTTGACTGGATCGGGCTTGTTCTTGTCTCTATCGTCCTCCCTGCCATCCTCTGCCTGATCTTCGGACAGATCTTCCGAAAGATTGGCTGGATCAAGGAAGGCGACCTTAAACTTTCCTGATCCGGACAGAATCCGCGATCCTGGAGAAGGAATTACTTCCTAGCGATTCCGTTCTCAGCAATGAAGGCCTCGATAGTCGAGCCGTCATCAATGCTGCGGACACAATCCATAAGCACTGCGACCTTCTCAGCCGATACGAGCTTGAGGATGTTTGCGGTGCTTTCCTTTACGCAATAGTCGCCTGCGATTCCGCATACGTCGATGGACTCAGCGTTGGTAAGCCAGTTGTAGATGCAACCATCAGTGAGATCCTCGAATGCGCCGTACTGCTCCTTGTCGACCTGGTTACCCTTGAAGAAGAGCTTAGCCTTGTCACTTGCAAGAATGCCGGCAAACTCGTCAGCAAGACCTGCGCCCTGGGTGTAAGCAACGCAGTGAGATGGCCACGGGCCACCCTGAGGAGCGAATGAGCAATGGTTGCC
>JAGHUQ010000057.1 GCA_018064725.1 Candidatus Cryptobacteroides caccocaballi | reverse complement strand
CGGATCAACTTCTCGATCACGAGTTCTTTTTCATCCAAAGACATCTCGCTAAATTCTTCTTTTGTAATTTTGATCATCTTCAAAAGAATTGTTGGTTTTACTGCGCAATGTTTATAAGCATTCCGTCGGCCCAGATGCGCTCTTCCTCTTTATCCTTTGCTATTTCCCTGAACTCGCTGAGGAGGTTGCGGGCTTCCTCGAACATGCCCAGACGGATATCAGAGACGATGAGAGCCTTAAGGGTAGGAAGGCCATCAGTATATGTTTCACGAGCCTTGAGAAGAGACTCGCGGGCCAACATGTTGGATTCTTCAGTATCCTGAGCTGCAAGCAGGCATTCTCCTTTGATGTAGAAATCCATTCCTCGACCAGCACCGTTGTGGATATTTCGGTCGGCAAGCTCCAATGCCTGCGAATAGCGTCCTTTTCCGAAGAGAACCTGTGCTACATAGCTGATGCAAGGGGACATCTTCTTTTCGAATTCGGTATCCCTGCGATCATAAGGTATGCCCGTCGATGCAATCCTATCCTCGATTTTGGGGTGGTTGCCAGACTTGTAGTAAGCGGCAAGGTTACCTTCTTCCATGTAGTAATTGCCGATCTTCTGAATGCAGGTGGACATTGCGTTCCGGTCATATCCCAGCAGTGGCAAAAGGTCTACGGCAGCATGGTCAGATTCTTTCTCCTGATCCTGGTTGAATGCCAAACCCATCGCAGTTATTAATGCGTTTATGTCATTCGCCATGCTCATGGACAGAGTGGTTGTAGACAGGCCAATGCCGGCAGATTTTGTGAGAATGCCTGCAGCAGTGCCCAGAACTGCACTTCCGATAGCCCCGGCGACCTCTCTCTTCTGTATCTTTGCCATGTTGTCCAGATAATGATTGCAGATGAAGTGGTTAGCCTCGTGACATAGAAGGGCAACCAACTCATCTTCTGTATGTATACGTGCGAGCATACCCGCATTGATAATCAGGGCTCCATTCGGATAAATACTTGCATTAGGCTCGTCGTCTTTGAGGACTATCACCTTGAAATTATACTTGAAGAAGTCCAGTCTTTGTGATGGGTTTATCTTCGCGAGCAACGAATTGATATACGCAGTGAGATACGGGTCTTCAATTGTGAGGGCATCATTGCGGACAGTTCCCACAAACTGATTCGCTTTTGTCTCAGCCTTGTTTCTCATTGAATATACGTCAGTCATCGATGCCAAACTTGGCAAGGAGTACTTGATGCTTCTGGCATACCAGTACTCGTCCTTGTTTGTGGCAGAAAAATCGATAGGCATCTGATGGACCTTCGACAGATCGATTCTGAGATATTCCCCTTTCTGGGTGGTAACACCGAGGATGTAGTTATATCCCTTCTGGTTGCTCATGTCGCAGGTGACGGAGTTGATGGTCAGCTCCGCTCCCTTGGCAATCGGTGTGGTAGGCACCTTGTTTGTGGATTTCACATTAAGGTCGATGCTGATGCTCTGCTGAGCATTCATTGTAATGGTGGCGAGAAGCAGCGCCACAACTGCATGAATTGTCCTTGTCATAAACAACTAATTGGTTTTAGGTAATTGAATCTCTTGGCAAGTTGTCAAGAATGGATTCAGTCTTGCAGCATCTGGCTGCACTCGGTTCCGCGACATCCGCGAGAGGATCTTTGTACGTTTATGGCTGATAATTATTTAGAAGCCGACCTTTCTTGATGACGGTCCCTTGGTTGGCTCTTTGATTTCCGTTTTACATAGTTCGATAATATATTCAAGGCCTCGGTCTCCTTCATAATAGAGTTCAGCGAGATCGCGTTTGGCAACGACATTGCTGATCTGACCGCCGGTCATCTCAAACCTTTCTGCAAGAGTTTTGGTCTCAGACTCTGAGAGTTCCGGAACGAGAGACTGCCAGATGCACTTCCGCGCCTTTGCGTCTGGTTTGGTAAGCTCTGTCTTGAAGAGGAAACGCCTGTCAAACGCGGAGTCAAGGTTGGTCGCAAGGTTGGTCGTTGCGAGCAGGATACCCGACATGTCCTCAAATCCTTGAAGGATGATATTGGACACGGTGTTTTCGCATCGGTCAATTGCCCTTTCCATGGTAGTGAGCCTTTTGGCAAGCAGCTGGTCACACTCATTCAGGAGCAGGATTGGCGCCTTTGTGCAGAGAGCAGCGAGGTAATTGTAACCGAGGAACAGTGCTCTATAATTCTTCTCTGCAGCTCCCCATGCTGAGGCTGTCACCTTAGCAGCATCAAAAATTAGCAGGTCACGTCCTGTTTCTCGAGCAATTTGTTTGATAACCTCCGTCTTACCTGTTCCCGGAGGGCCCCAAAAGAGGCTCTGGATTGCAGGATTGCGATGCTGCCGTTTCAGAATACTTTCCGCACGTTTAAAACCATCCACCGAGAGTATTTTTCTAAGATTATCAACCTCAGCCTGGCTCTCCTCGCTGAAGAAGAGTTTCTTCTCAACAATATCCTTTGCGAGAATAACGTTTGTCACCTTCGAAATCTCGTCGTAGCGGGCCAACTCATCACAGCCGTGAAACATAACCTTGACGACTTTGGGAGCAAGAACGTACCGCTCTGTCTCGTGTGAGTCCTCAAGAGGTTCGATAGGCATTGAGATGGCAAGACCGGCTTTAACAAGGTTGCCCATACCTAATTTAATTGTTACCGCATCGCCATAATTACCGTCAGGAACCATCCCATCACCTGTAAATGCGAAATTGTTGGTAAACCTCTTGATGAAGAATGAGACAAGAATCCAGAAGGCAGATTGAGTTGTCTCATCAAGTTTCTGGACTTCAAGAATTTGGTAAGCATCCTTGAATCTTTGATTCTCCGGAAGGTCAAACGAATCGTAGAAGCGTTTCATCCAGGAAACAGACATGAAACTCTCATCCTTTGCTGTTTTCAGTTCATTGAGACAGTCGCCGAATGGTGGCATACCAAATTCAGCGCCATGCGCGAATGCATCATAACACTCTGCTGTAACGCTGTAGCACGTGGTTCCGTCCTTCAGAGCGGATTTGCAGAGAAAATGTCGATTTACCAGTTCAGTAATTTTATCGATAAAAGCATCACGATTTATTCCGACAAATGTAAATAATTTGTTCTCCACAATGCGTGTTGGAAAGTAGCGGGAGAGATATGCCAGAATATTGACTTGTTTTTCATCAATCAGATAACGACTGGAAATGATACCAGTATTATCCTCGATACCAAGAAGTTCAACGATCTCATCACCGACGAGTCTATCATAAACAGACGCAAGTAGTTTGTTGTAATCCTGCTGTGAAATGTTTGTCATTTATATTGAGATTAAGGTAAAACATAAGAAAACACCTTCAAGCCAGAACGGCCGTGAAGGTGTCTCCATAATTATATACGCGAAAAGTCGCAAATGATTGCACGTGGGTATCAATCTCTGCTAACTGCGTATGCAAGAGCCTGTGCTTGACGCTCCGAACAGAATGGCACGGAGTACTTTGAGACTCGCTCCTCGAGAGTGTCAACCACGCAAAGAGCAAGATCATCGCAATTCGAATTACGGACAGTTGAGAATAAACTCCTGATCTGCCTGAAGTCATAAGATGTGAGTTCATGATTGAAGAGTTCGAGAATTGAGTCAACGCTGAATACAGAAGAAGTGATTGCCATAAGATGTATTGTTTTAGTTATTGTTATCACTGGGAGAGCCTCGCAGAGAATTCCGACAAGGACGATGTACTATTATATACGCAGAATTGCACTGATGATTGCAGTTGTTGCAAACTTTTTTTCTATGTGCACAGAATTAGAAAAGCATTCCATTTATATATACGCAGAAATGTGCAATATATTGCAGTGGATGTTATAAAATAGGCTCATGTTAAAAAACTTTCTTTATATTTGCATTCTTCACATGAAGCAATTCGTTCATTGACATAGCCTAACATTGGGGGCACTTGCTGACTTTTAATTCTTCTAATCATCCCTTCAAGAACTGAGAAACCCACAAGAATTTTTTGTTTCTCCAGTTACGAATATGGTTCAGCTTTATACACATACAGCCAGTGCCGTCAAAGGGAAGACGTACACTGAGGCCCCTTGGGGTGCTATCTATTCCCGCATTTCATGCGTAGTATCAATCATCAACGGTAAGAAGAACCATTTCTTCTCCGCGATGGAACTCGACGACATCGTTCAAGAAGCTTGTATTAAAGTTTTTACAGGACTCTCTAGTTTCGATAAATCAAAGGGCACAAAGAAAGCTTGGTTCAACAGAATCATTTCGAATGCCTTTTATGATGCAATGCGTGAAAGAAAGAAGTATAACTCACTTTTTTCAGAAGTAACAAGCCAGACCGTAATCAAGGATGAGGAGGAATACGACTCGTTCATTGATTCTCTCGACCGTTGCGTAAGCCAGGAAGAGTTCGACGCTGATTTTGAAGGATTGTTGGATTTGGTTCTGAGCCCATTATGCGAGAGTTACCAAAAAACAATTAGGTGCATCGTAGATGAGGTTCCTGCCAAAGAAATGCCTGAAATCATCGGTTGTTCCAAGAAGAATCTTCGCCCTACGATAAGTAGAGCAAAGGCCAAGGTGCATGAGTCCCTGAAGACATATGGCATCCTATAGTATTCTGCAACTGTTTGCAGGTGTTCCCCGTGTTTCAGCCAGGTCAGCAATGATCTGGCTTTTTTATTTGCAATCCAATGCAATATATTGCAAAAATATCCATAAATTTGCGAAAGTATAGCATTCCCCTAAGTGAACAGGAACAAGACATCTCTCATCAAAGAGGATGGCACAACGGTCGAAGCCTTTGCGCCAGTAATTGTCTCTGCAAGCAGGAGCACTGACATTCCTGGCTTCTATTACGACTGGTTTCTTCACAGACTTAAGGTAGGCTATTCTGCATGGACTAATCCCTTCAATGGGGCTCGAAGCTATGTCTCTTATCATGATACACGTCTGATTGTATTCTGGTCAAAAAATCCCGTACACCTTCTCGATAAAGACGGAATCCTTGATTTCCTGGAAGAGAAAGGCATCAATTGCTATATCCAGTATACTCTTAATGACTATGATGAAGAGGACCTGGAGAAGGGCGTGCCATGTGTAGCGCAGCGTATAGAGACTTTTAAACACCTCGTTGACAGATTGGGATTCGGTAAAGTCATCTGGCGTTTTGACCCGCTTGTACTCACAGACAGAATCTCTATTGAGGATTTGCTGAAAAAAATCGAAAGAATAGGCAATGAACTGCATGGATATACTGAAAAACTGGTATTCAGTTTCGCAGACATCAGCGGATACAAGAAGGTGCGAAGTAATCTCATCAAGAATGGGATCGCATACCGCGAATTCACTGAAGAACTGATGAAAGAATTCGCACGAGGCCTGCAGGTCTTGAATGCCAAATGGGGATTTGAGCTGGCTACATGCGGAGAAAAGATTGACTTGCAGGAATTTGGCATCGTCCACAACAAATGTGTGGATGATGACCTCATAATCAAGTACTTCAGCAACGACGAGGCACTGATGGAACACCTTGGTGTTGAAATCCAGCCGGGAGACCTCTTCAATCCCGAAAAGCAGATAATAAAGCATCGCAATAACAAAGACAAAGGGCAACGTTTGCACTGCGGGTGTATCGCCAGTAAGGATATTGGCGAATACAACACCTGTGTTCACTTATGCGAGTATTGCTACGCGAACGACACTAAAGATGTTGCCAGGGCAAACTATAGGCAGCATCTCGCAAATCCACACTCAGAAACGATAACAGGTAGATAATAAATATATGGGACTTCAGGTATTCAAAATCTACGACTATGATCATGTCGCCGAGACAGAACAATACGAAAAGGTTCTGAATGTGCTACACGAAAGATATGACGGAACTGCAGACGACGCCATACTCATCGCCAACTACAATATTGGAGGTGTAGAGCTTGATGCATTGCTGATCACGAACTATGCAATTCAGATTCTTGAGTTCAAAAACTGGGGTGGAACAATTATAGCCAGAGAAAATGGTCCTTGGCTTTCTGGAGATAAAACAATAGCAGGTGGAGCGTCAAATAAGAGTCCACTTGTACAGATGCGCATCAACCATTCTAGAACGAAAACAGAATTGAAGCGTTTTCTCAAAAGGAACGATCTCAACCATATCCTCGGAGTAATCATTTTCAGCCAGGATGCTGCAATTTATGACGATGATCTCTCTGAGAATGTCAAGAAGTGGTTGAAAATATGTGATAACAGATCGTTGTCAAAGACACTCTTTGGAGATGAGAAGACTCCATTCTTTACCAAAGAGGAAATGCATAACATGCCTGATCTCTTGAAAATCACTGAGTTCGCAATCCTCAGAAATCCATCTGATCCGACGCAAGAATTATTACCCCCTCCTGCATACAAGGAAGAGACCGCGTTATCCATGTATTCAGACATCCATGAAGCCTATAACGCAGATTACATCCGGACAACATACAAGGAGTATTATTCCATTCTGAAACTCGCCGTTGAGCAGAAGACTTCGTTCAATACATTGCAACTCAATGGCCTGTTTGCAAAAATCAACTTCTTGGGAACAGAATATAAAGTTGATCAGCACGTATATAAACTGATAAATAATACAAGGGACAGACTTCGTAAGTCAAAGGATTATTCAGATGACGAGCTGAACAAGCATAAAAAAGAAGACCTGGAGGCAATCTGCAGATTCATTGGTACTGTTTACAACGAAGCTATTCCGCAAAATATTGTTGAACTGTTTCCAGTCGTTACAGAGATTGCAGAAAAGCCTAAACCTAAGGCTGTTGCGGATTATTACAGAATCTTGGTGTCGGATTGGAATGACACCATGATTTATGGCAAATGTGATGAACTTGGAACCGAAGATGTTCAGATTTGCTATTCCGCAAGCGATGTATTGCGATATGACTGGAAAGATCTTAAAGAATACCTTTTCAAAGATTGTCAGTTGAACATCGTCAGGCCGGCGTTGAAGGATGACATCTATTATCCAGAGCTTATTATTTTTGAACCCGACTTTCTTGTTGACATTACGACAGTTGCCGGTTGTTTTGAAGAATATGCCCACCACGCACAGGTCCAACTTCTGAACAAAATCAAGCCATACGAAACCACCGGGCCAATAATGCTTGGTAACCTTGCAGGACAATTGCTTGATGAAGAGATACACTCCAACCAGGAAGAAAACTCCTACAAAGAGAGTTATGAGACTTATATCCGCGCAAATGCATTTAACGCACTAACAACTGACATTGAGAATCTAAACAAGGATGGAGAGGCGCAGAAGAAGAACATACATCTAGCTTTGGTTGATGGACTTCAAAAGACAATCAGCACATACAAGCGCGACAATGTTATGTTGGAGCCATCATTTTTCAGCGAAATGCTCGGACTGCAAGGACGTATGGATTTCCTTCAGCTTGATTATAAGGTACTCCTTGAGCAAAAATCAGGCAAAAGCGAGTTTGTTCCCTATGCAGACCCGTCAGATCCACCAGTGCAGAAAGAACCTCACTATGTCCAAATGCTATTGTATCGGGCAATACTTCATTACAACTACGCAATAGACAATAGGGATATTCAGTCATTCCTTCTGTATTCGAAATACTCTAATGGTTTGATTGGACTTGGTCCGGCACCAGAACTTTTATTCGAAGCATTGCAACTACGAAATGCATTAGCATGGTACGAGAATATGTATTGCAGAAATGGAATGCAGATTCTTGACCTCATTGCCCCTAATCCAGAGTGCTTAAGAAAAAGAAATATCCGTGATAATTTCTGGAACAACTACAAGCTCCCGGAAATAAATAAGGTCACTGAACCAATATTGGGAGCATCTGGACTGGAGAAAGCATATTTCTACAGGTTTATGAGCTTCCTGGAGAATGAACACATGCTTGCAAAAGTAGGTGACAGAGGTAAAGACAACACCGGCTTCGCGGCAAAATGGCATGATACATTAGCCGAGAAGAAGGATTCAGGAAGCATCTACGACCGATTAACTATGTCTATTCCAGATGAGTACCGGAATGGTGCAATCAAAATGGTAGAACTAAATTTCCCTGAAGACATGAAGGCAGACACTTCGAATTTCCGCAAGGGAGACATCGTAGTGGCCTACCCGTATAATGCTGACTCTGAGCCAGACATCAGAAAGACCATGGTATTTCGCGGCACCATCCTGGACATAAAGATTGACAAACTGATTGTCGAACTCCGTTCACCTCAGAGTGACAAGAGAGTATTTGACTACCACAAAGGAAAAATGTGGGCAGTTGAGCATGACTTCTTTGAGTCATCTTTCAGTTCACTCTATCGCGGAATGTTCTCATTGCTTACAAGCACGCAGGAGAGAAAAGACCTGCTCCTGTTCCAACGAGAACCGGATGTTGATAAGTCAAAACAATTGATTGGTGATTACGGCAGTTTTAACGACCTGTCTCTTAAGGTGAAGCAGGCCAAGGATTTCTTCTTGATAATAGGCCCTCCGGGCACTGGAAAGACATCTTATGGTATGCTCAATACCGTAAAAGAGGAACTTGCAGAGCTCGAAAAGACGCAGAGCCGCGATGGCATTATAATTATGTCATACACCAACAGAGCTGTTGATGAGATTTGCTCAAAACTTGTTGAAGAAGGCATTGATTTCATCAGACTCGGGCATTATCATTCATGCGACGAGGTTTACCACAAATACCTGCTTGACAGCAAACTGAAGGGTATCAGTGACCTTGACGAGATGAAAAACGTGATCACCAGTGCCAAAGTAGTTGTGGGAACAACGACTTCAATCAATGGTCACCTCGCGATTTTCAAGATCAAGAAGTTCTCACTTGCAGTGATTGATGAGGCCTCCCAGATTCTTGAACCACATCTGATTGGCATTCTTTGTGCCAAGTATAAAGAAGAAGAAGAAGAAGAAGAAAAAAAAGAAGAAGAAGCCATCAAGAAATTCGTGATGATTGGAGACCACAAGCAGCTCCCTGCTGTTGTTCAGCAATCTCCTAATTCTTCACGAGTGCTGGATCCTGATTTGAATGAAATTTTGCTAAAAGACTGCAGACTGTCTCTCTTTGAAAGACTGTTAAAGAAGCATAGACGCAACCCTGCTATCACCTATATGCTGACAAAGCAGGGTCGAATGCATCACGATATTGCAATCTTCCCGAACTATTGTTTCTACCAGGGCAAGCTTCAGGAAGTTCCACTGAGGCATCAGAATATTGAGTTGAACCCTCAACCTGTTTTTGGCGATAACGGTATCGATAATCTGCTGGCAACCAGGCGTATTGCCTTTGTTGCTGCAACTGCCCCCAAAGACAACCTTTCAGATAAGGTCAATCTCACCGAGGCCAAGATGATTGCGGCCACCGTTGTCAGGATCTATCACAGAGAGAAGGAAAACTTCGATGTAAACAAGACCGTTGGCGTAATCGTACCATACAGGAATCAGATTGCAACAATCCGCAACCTGATTGATGAGTACGGAATACCTGAACTGCATGACATCACAATTGATACCGTTGAAAGATACCAAGGAAGCCAGCGGGAGTATATCCTTTACGGTTTCACTATCTCGAAACTCTATCAACTGAACTTCATGACAAGCAATGTTTTTGAAGAGGATGGCCACATCATTGACAGGAAACTCAATGTTGCCATGACCAGGGCTAGGCAACACCTTGTACTATTTGGTGACCCTATGCTATTGTCTGAAGACATCACATTCTACAAGTTGATTGAATTCGCCAGAAGCAAGCATGGTTATTTCGAGATTGATCCGGACAAATATGTTTCCGGCGACTTTGAGGTTCCTGAATACGAGAAGAAGGATCTTGACTTGAGTGACGCTACATTTACGGTCAGCACCGCATTCAACGACGCATTCAACAAGTTCGTAATGAATCCCGTGAAGGCAGGTTCACCTAACTGGCCAGGCGAGGTGTTCGGAAATGACATGAACACCAACCTGAACATCATCCAGTATGGACGCATCAACTTCACCGACCAACAGAGTCTGTTTGAAGATCAGCAGATATCAGCAGAGCGGCAGGTTCTTTTATACTGCTATTACATCATGAGACAGCATTACTGCAGTGCAATCAATCTGTATAGCAGCTACAAAGAATGGATTGAGTCGCGCATCAAAACCGTGAACGGGCGCGTACAGGTCATCGATTTCGGTTGTGGCCCTGGCACATGCGGCCTTGCCTTTGGGGAGACCTTCTCCGGATACGCAGACAAAATGCTATACACTGGCGTTGACGTGTCTGCAGAGATGAAGAATATGGCCAATAGGATGATGTCAGATGTTCTGAAGGATGGCATGAGGTTCAAATTTGTCGAGTTGTTCAAACAGCTGGACCATACCTATTGGAATGCAATCTCCGAAACACCGTCACTTGTGATTTTCAATTTCTCTTACTTCTTCTCGAATGTTTCGCCGAAGTTCACAGAGGACCTTGCAAAACGTATTGTCAAGATTATGGAAGATCACCCTCTAAACAAGTATGTGGTGATTTGTCAGCAGTCTGATACGGATGCCAATATAAACTCATTCAAGGTATTCAGGAGCATTCTAGGCGAACATTTTACTACCTACAAGTCGGACAAGTCGGATTTCAGTTATACGCTCAACTACAAAGAACGCACACTGCAATTCTGCTACGACATCCTTGAGAGGGTATAGCAAAGTAGCAGGAGTTCGGTTCAAAGCCAACTCCTGTGCTTCTCTGCGCCGGAGCCGATGGGCTACGTGGACGACGGAGAAAATCGATACTTCATTCCCAGAACCCTGCCGTATCCGGATACAGACGGATCATCTCTTCCCTGCTCAGCATCTGGAAGCCCTCGTAGCTGAAGCGGGGAACCGTGATGCATGTCACGAATGCACTGTCCGGTGCATTTTCGTCCAGTCTGGAGGCAAATATCTCCCCGGCGGCCAGCCTTATGGTCGGCTCTGCACCCTCAGTGATGCCGCAATGCATGATTCTCAGGCTTCCGTCGAGACCGATGACCCAAAGTTCGAGCGTCGAGCCGGCATTGTGGCTCCAATATTCATCGCAGTCTATCCTGTGGAACTGTGTCCTCTCCCCCGGCTTCACATAATAGTATATGCTTCCTGACGCAGGCCTTCCGTTCCCCTCGGCAGGATAGTGGCGTTCGATGAACATTCCGTTCTCGATATGCCTGTCGGCATCGTAACGCCTTATCAGTTCGTCTGCTTTGATCTTATCCGCCATTGACTACTCCCCCCTTACGAGTCTGGTTGTGCAAATTGCCCATGCATTTGAGAGTGGCGTTGTCCTGTGCAAGGCATGCAAGCGACAGGAAGTAAAGGATGAAGGCTGCCAAAATCTTTCTCATAAGCGTATAGGTATTTACAGCACAAAATTACGATAAAACTGTATATAATAATTCAAAAATTGGAATATACAAAACCATCCACTCCGACACACTGGAGCTATTAAGGAAGATCCAATCTTTGGAAATTCTAATTGTTGTTCCCAAATAACGGAAATTCTGGTTTCTGGGAACAAACGACCCCTCCCTTGTTCCCAGACGGCGATTTTTTCAGGCTACCGGGAACAAACGAGGGGTTCCTTGTTCCCAGACGGCGCACAAAATTGACGGTTTGGTTACGGGAATCGGCTCTGGAGTCGGGTTTTGCGTAACCATCCGACACTCAAAGAAGCCAACCGACAATCAAAAGAAGCCAACCGGCTCTTCGAATCCTGAAAAAAGGCAAACAGAATACAAAAAAAAGAGGATGACCAATTGGTCACCCCCTAAATTGAAACGCTATCTCAGATTATTAGTTGTTTCCAGAGATGATGATGCATGCAAGTCCTGCGATGAAGAAGCAGAACATGAGGGCGAGAAGGCCTGTGACACCCTTCTTTGCACCCTTGAACTCCTTCCATACGAAGATACCCCAGATGGCAGCCACCATAGGGGCTCCCTGGCCGAGGGCGTAGCTTACTGCTGCACCGGCCTTCTCAGCTGTAATGTAGCTGAGTGCTGTACCAAGGCACCAGATGGCACCTCCGAGCATACCCACAAGGTGAGTCTTGACGTTTCCGGCGAAATACTCGCTGTACTTCACAGGCTCGCCTACGAAAGGTTTCTTCATTACAAGGGTATTGAAGAGGAAGTTGCTGACGAACACGCCGAGTGAGAATACCACGAGAGCGGTATAAGGGGTCACCTTGCCTACCTCAGGATGAGCGAAGTCATTGAGGTCCATGGCCCTCATCACGAATGATGAGAAGAATGACATGACTACACCTGCGATGAGCGCGAGCACGATACCCTTCTTCTGGTCAGCCTTGCTGATGCTGTTGGAATCTCCCTTCTTTCCTGATGCGATACCGTTGAGAACAACTGCGGCGACAACGAGTGCGACACCAAGTCCGAGAACAGGAAGGTTGGTGGTAAGCGCACCCTGGCTTGCCTCTACCCTGAGGTTGTTGATCACACCGAGAACGAGGGCAAGACCGCAACCGAGAGGGAATGCCACTGACATTCCGGCGATTGAAGTAGATGCACTGAGAAGGATGTTGGAAGCGTTGAAGATAACGCCGCCGACGAGAAGCCACATGATGTTCTTCATATCTGCCTGGGCGAAATCCTCAAGGAAAGGACGTCCCTCGCTGCCGTGGCTTCCGAGTGTGAAAGCGAGAAGCAGTGAGAAGATCACCATACCGATGACATAGTCCCAGTAGAAGAGCTCATATCTCCAGCTCTTGGCTGCGAGTTTCTGGGTATTTCCCCATGAGCCCCAGCACAACATGATTACAAAGCAGAGTATGACTGCAAGCGTGTAACTGTTAACGATAAACATGGCTATAAAATTTATTGGTTATTCAACACTTTTTCAACTTCCTCCCTGTAAGGGGCCGAAGCCTGGGCACCGCGGCGGGTAACTGCAATGGATGCCGTTGCCGATGCAAAACGCACTGCCTCGTCAATATCCTTACCCTCGGAAAGGGCTACGCACAGGGAACCGTTGAAGATATCACCAGCCGCCGTTGTATCCACCGCCTTCACCTTGAAGGCAGGAACGAAGCGCGAGCCCTTTGCGTCAGAGACAAGGGAACCGCGGGATCCGAGGGTGATGATTACCGTACCAACGCCCATGTCGTGCATGCACTTGGCTGCTGCGAGAGCTGACTCGTCGCTGTCAATGTGAACGCCGGTGATGATCTCCGCCTCAGTCTCGTTAGGGGTGATGATATCGATGCAGGAGAGAAGCTTCTCAGAGAGCTTTGCTGCTGGAGCCGGATTGAGGACAAACTTCACTCCGTTCTTCTTTGCAAGATCTCCGATATGCTCGATGGTATCCATAGGTGTCTCGAGCTGAGCGAGGACTATGTCGTAAGAGGCGAAGTCCTTTATGCCGTCAACAACCTCAGGAGTAAGCTTGAGGTTCGCGCCCGATGCCACGACGATACAGTTCTCCGCCTTCTCATCCACGGTGATGAGAGCCACTCCGGAAGGAGCCTCCGGAGTTGAAAGCACATAACTGGTGTCGATGCCCTCTTTCTCGAAAAGGGCCTTTGCAGCCTTTCCGTAATCATCCTCACCTGTCATGCAGCAGAATGTAACATCCTTGCCCACGCGGGCTGCACCTACAGCCTGGTTGGCACCCTTACCTCCGGGATTCACGAAGAACTCCCCGCCCAGAATAGTCTCTCCCGGCTTCGGGAGGGACTTTGCATGGGCAACAAGGTCAGTATTTGAACTGCCTATTACAAGAATTGCCATAATTATAATGTACGTTTAACTTCAACAATGTGGAAGGCCTCTATCATATCGCCCTCCTTGAGGTCATTGTATCCGGCGATTGCCATACCGCACTCCTTGCCGGCGATGACGTCCTTGACGCTGTCTTTGCCGATCTGAAGTGAAGAAAGTTCTCCGGTATAGATGACGATACCGTCACGTATGAGTCGCACCTGAGACTTCTGGATAATCTTGCCGTCCCTCACGATACAGCCGGCGATGGTACCCACCTTGCTGATACGGAAGGTCTGCTTGATCTCTGCGGTACCGAGTACCTCCTCCTTCTTCTCCGGCTCGAGCATACCCTCGATACCGTCCTTGACTTCATTGATACAGTCGTAGATGACTGAATACAGACGTATCTCGATACCCTCACGGTCCGCAGCCTTGCGGGCCTCGACCGTAGGACGTACCTGGAAGCCGACGATGACTGCATCGGAAGCCTCGGCAAGAAGAACGTCAGACTCGGAGATACCACCCACAGCCTTGTGGATGACATTAACCTTAACCTCCTCTGTAGAGAGCTTGATCAAAGAGTCTGACAGAGCCTCAACGGATCCGTCCACGTCACCCTTGACGATGATATTGAGCTCTTTGAAGTTGCCGATGGCGATACGGCGGCCGATCTCCTCGAGGGTCATGTGCTTCTGGGTCTTGATTCCCTGGATGCGGATGAGCTGCTCGCGCTTGGCTGCGATGTTCTTCGCCTCCTTCTCGTCAGACATCACATTGAACTTCTCACCTGCGGCAGGAGCGCCGTTCAGACCGAGAATAGAAACAGGGGTTGCAGGGCCGGCCTCGGTCACCTTCTGTCCACGCTCGTTGAACATGGACTTCACGCGTCCGTAATTGCTTCCGCTGAGCACGATGTCTCCCACGTGGAGGGTTCCCTCCTGCACAAGCACGGTAGCGAGGTATCCGCGGCCCTTGTCGAGAGATGACTCGATTACCGCACCCACGGCAAGCTTGTTAGGGTTGGCCTTGAGTTCAAGGAGGTCAGTCTCGAGAAGAACCTTCTCAAGCAGCTCGCTCACACCTATTCCCTGCTTTGCGGAAATCTCCTGGCACTGGTACTTTCCTCCCCAGTCCTCAACGAGGATATTCATCTCCGAGAGCTGGCGGCGTATTGTGTCAGAATTCGCACCCGGCTTATCTATCTTATTGATAGCAAATACCATAGGAACTCCGGCAGCCTGAGCGTGATTGATGGCCTCGATGGTCTGAGGCATCACAGCATCGTCCGCAGCAACTATGATTATGGCGATATCCGTAAGCTGGGCACCACGGGCACGCATGGCCGTGAAGGCCTCATGTCCAGGGGTGTCGAGGAAGGTAATCTTCCTTCCGTCAGGAAGCTTCACGCTGTATGCACCGATGTGCTGGGTAATACCACCGGCCTCACCGGCGATCACGTTGGTCTTGCGGATGTCATCCAGGAGCGAGGTCTTACCGTGGTCAACGTGACCCATCACCGTAATGATAGGTGGACGAGGGAGAAGATCCTCAGGACGGTCCGGCTTCTCGTTGGAGTTGATTTCCTCAGAGATCTCCGCAGTGACGAACTCTACCTTGTAGCCGAACTCCTCGGCAACAAGCACGAGGGTCTCGGCATCGAGGCGCTGGTTGATGGACACCATGAGACCAAGGCTCATACATGCTCCGATGACCTTAACAACAGGAGTGTTGTTCATGAGTGTAGCGAGGTCGTTCACAGTAACGAACTCCGTTACCTTGAGGACCTTCTGCTCTGCAGCAGCCTCCATCATTTCCTCCTGTGACCTCTGGGCGGCAGCCTCGCGCTTCTCCTTGCGGTACTTCGCGCCGAAGTTGTTCTTCTTGCCCTCGTTCATCTTGGCGTAGGTCTCCTTGACCTTCTTCTGTATCTCTTCCTGCATCTGAGCCTGCTCGGCCTCAGTCATTGCAGGCTTGAACCTTTCACGATCACGGTCGCGCTTGCGCTTCGAACCGTTCTGCTGATTCTGCTGGTTCTGCTGATTCTTCTCTTTGCGCTGGTTCTTCTCTATGTTCTCACCAGCCTTGGCAACATCAACCTTCTGGGTGCCGTTCTTGATGCGCTCGCGCTTCTTCGCAGGCTTCTTGTCGAACTGGCTGAGGTCTATCTTGCCCACAACCTTGAAAGAACCCGCCTCGTTGGACTTCACCTGAGGCTTGACCTCCTCGATCTTTGCAGGTGCAGGGGTCTCCTTCACCGGCTCAGGCTCGGCAATAGGCTCAGGCTGAGAGACTGGCTCCGGCTCAGGTTCTGCCACAGGTTCAGGTTCTGGTGCGGCAACAGGCTCAGGCTCAGCTACAGGCTCCGGTTCCGGAACTGCAACCGGCTCAGGCTCTGCAACTGGCTCAGGTTCAGGCTCTGCGACAGGCTCTGGCTCTGCAACTGGTTCCGGTGCCACAATCGGCTCGGGTTCTGCCACAGGCTCAGGGGCATTGTCCTTCTTTGCATTGATGAAGGTATTGCTCTTGATGATGGTCTCCTGAACAGGCTCGTCCTCCTCTTCCTGGGCTTCCTGCCTGTTCTTGGCCTTGTCAAGTATGTCATTCAGGTGAATGTCGACCTTCCTCGACTGCTCAAGGGCAGTGAGGTCCTTCTCGAAGTGCTTCTGAAGCAAAGGGAGGAACTCGTCTGAAACTTTGGCGTTAGGATTCTCATCCACCTCCGCGCCCTTGGTCTTGAGGAAGTTGACAATATCGGACAGTCCTACATTGAACTGCTTGATAAGTTTGCTTAATCTGATTTCTGCCATTTAGTACCCTCTCTTTTTTAGTCTTCAAACTCTGCCCTGAGTATGCTCAGAACCTCTTCCACTGTCTCGTCATCAAGATCGGCACGCTTTGCGATGTCTGCCGGTGAGAGTGCAAGCACGCTCTTTGCGGTGTCGCAGCCTATGCCCTCGAGCTTATTGAGGATCCACTCCTCGATCTCGTTGGAGAACTCGCTGAGCAATACATCCTCCTCGTCGTCGATGTCGCTCTTGTCAATCTCACGCCAAACCTCTATCTCGCGGCCCACGAGCATGCCGGCAAGTTTGATGTTCACACCATGACGGCCGATACCCTTGTTTACCTGGTCAGGCTGCATGAAGACCTTCACCTTCTCGTCCGGGCTCTGGCCCATGTCGATGGAAGATACGATTGCAGGATTGAGGGCCCTCTGGATAAGGAGCTGAGGGTTCTGACTCCACTGGATCACGTCGATGTTCTCATTCCTGAGCTCACGTACGATACCCATGATACGTCCACCCTTCACACCGATACATGCTCCGATAGGATCGATGCGGTCATCGTAAGACTCCACGGCAACCTTGGCACGCTCGCCAGGTACGCGCACGACCTTCTTCACAGTGATGAGGCCGTCTGCAATCTCCGGAACCTCCTGGGTGAAGAGCTTCTCGAGGAAATCCTCGGAAGTACGGCTGAGGGTGATGTAAGGGGTAGTATTGTTCTTCATCTCCACGCTCTTGATCACGGCGCGAACTGAATCGCTCTTCTTGAAACGCTCTCCAGGGATCTGCTCGCTCTTAGGGATGTGGAGCTCGTTTCCATCCTCATCGAGGATGAGAACTTCCTTCGACCATGTCTGATAGACCTCTCCGGAGAAGATCTGGCCGACCATGTCGCTGTACTTCTTGTAAACGTTGGCCTTCTCGATGTCCATGATACGTCCCTGAAGATTCTGACGTATGTTCAGGATACCGCGGCGACCAAAAGCCGCAAGAGGGAGGACCTTGGCATAGACGTCACCGATCTCGTAATCGTCCTCACCGCTGTCTGCCTTCACATCCTCAAGAGTCATTTCGGAAACAGGATTCTCCACTTCCTCGACGATGTCGAAGTTCTGATAAATCTCACAGGTTCCCTTGTCCACATTGACAATGACGTCAAAGTTGTCTGCAGAACCGAATGTCTTAGCAATCTGAGTAAGGAAAACATCCTTCAGAACGCCCATCATCACAGGGCGGTCGATATTCTTCTCCTCCTTGAAATCCTTGAACGCATCGATCAAGGTACTTACCTTTTCTTTCTCCATGTTATATTATTCGTTTATTGTTTTCAAAAGTTCATCAGCCTCTTCGGCGTCAATGCCAAGGGAAGACACAGTGAGTGCGTAATCCTCTATGTTCCTGTCGAAGGCATCGAGCACAGCCCTGTGCACGAATTCGCAGTCCGCGAGCTCGACCGGAGAGGACTCCCTGTCAATCGTCACCTCAAAAATATTGTCATCGTCGTTGAACGCAAGCTCAACAAGGGTGCAGGAACGCTGCGCCGCAGCTTCCTGAACAACTTTTCTTAATTCTTCCTGTTTCATCTTATATCAAAAAGGGAAGCCCTCGACCGGGCCTCCCATCTCTTTCACATTTACAAAGATACTAAACTATCCTGTAAAATCCAAATCTAAAGCAGCTTGATGCTGTTCACAGGCACAATGGTGAACTCGAAGCTGTACTCTCCGGCATGGATCATATATTCATCCCTTGGGATATGATGCCATGAGTCGATACAGCCAAGACCCATCTGCAGCTTGTCAAGGTTCACGCAGGTCTTTCCGTCTGAACGGTGACCCTCGCATACGATGGACTTGAGTTCGAGCGAGTGGCTCTGGTCTCCGCGATCCTCACGCACGCCGCCGGTAATCGACATGTCAATGTCCCTGCGGTTGAGAGGGAGTGCGGAAGCGCTGAACTTTTCTGCCGAGCCGATCTCGAAGCCGAGGCCGGACTCATCCACGACGCGCATCCACTTCATGCCGACGTGGGTGCCGGACTCCTGCGGACGCACATAACCCCAGTGGTACTGCTCCTCGACCCTCTGCGAGTAGAAGCCTGTCATGGCTGCGGACTGACGGTCAACGTAGTTCTCGAAAGGACCCTTGCCGAAGAACTCGAGCACGGAGAATCGGCCCGGCATCTCGAATTCCACACCCACGCGGAACATGTCCGGAGTACCCTTCTTCACGTTATAGACACGCTCGGTCACCTTGATGCAGCCATCCTCAGCCACGGCGTAGGTCATATCCACGTTGCAGACGCCAGGGATGAGGTAAGTATGTGTGACTGCGCCATCCTGCTGCTTGCTACCCTCATATTTAAAGTCAGGGTAGAGCCATGGAGCCATCTTCTTCTCAAGCTTCGCGCCGAGGTCGTTCTCTGTCACGGCACGGCCGAAGCAAGGCATGAGCGGCGACTTGATGAGTTCCACACCGCCGAGGACGTAAGAGCAGAGAGCACCCTTGTCGTCGAACTTCACGGACCAGATACTGCCCCTGAGGTCGGCTCCGGCGCAGGTCCAAGGGGTCTCCTCTATGAGCATCTGATCGTATGCCACCTGCTCGCCTGCGGCAAGAAGGCCGTCGGCAGCCTTGAGGACGTAGCGGACATTGAGGTAAAGGTCTCCGCCGAGGCCCTTGAGGTCAGCCTCACTGTAGCCGAGGGCATAGCAGCCCGAGCACTGAGGAGCGAGCTTGATATCGCGTACGGTACCGCAGAGCACCGGCTTTCCGTCAGAGGTGATCTCCCAATTGAGAGCATAACGGGAGAGGTCTATGAAGAAATTCTCATTGTAGATCTCCACCAGGCCGTTGCGTATGTCAGCAGCCTTGGTCCAGATATTCTGATACTGATATGCAACCTCGTATGCATGAGGATGATAGCTGCGGTCTGCGCAGATCACACCGTTGCAGTTGAATGAGTTGTCTGATGCATCGTAGTCATTGAAATCTCCGCCGAATGCGTAGATATGGTCTGTGCCGCCCTTGTTGGATGGCCACCATATTGCCTGATCCTCAAAGTCCCAGATACAGCCACCCTGAAGTGCAGGGTACTTTCTGTAGAGGTCCCAGTACTCCTTCAGTCCACCCATGGAATTACCCATTGCATGTGCATACTCGCACTGGATAAGAGGGCGGTCAGGATTGCTGAGAGCATAGGCCTCGCACGCCTCATACCTGTGATACATAGGGCAGAAGATGTCTGTGTTGAAGTTCTTTATTGCCCTCTCGTACTGTACCGGACGGGTGCTGTCGAATGCCTTGGCCCACCTGTACGAGTTCTCGAAGTTGATTCCGTTGCCGGACTCGTTTCCGAGGCTCCAGGTGACAACGCAAGGATGGTTGATGTCCCTCTGCATCATTCTCTGAGTACGCTCGAGTATTGGCTGGGCGTAAAGAGGATTCTTCGCGAGGGTCTCGGCGTCGTATCCCATTCCGTGAGCCTCGACGTTGGCCTCGTCGATCACGTAGAGGCCATACTTGTCGCAGAGCTCGTACCACCTAGGGTCATTTGGATAATGGCAGGTACGCACGGTATTGATATTGAGCCTCTTCATGATGAGGATATCCCTTACCATGTCGGCCTCGTCAACAACATATCCGTGGAAAGCGCTGAGCTCATGGCGGTCAACGCCCTTCACAAGGACAGGCTGGCCATTGATGAGGAACTGTCCGCCCTTCACCTCGGCTGTTCTGAAGCCAAAGTCGAGGTCCACAGTCTGGGTTGCACCCTTGGCACCGTAGCAGACTGCCTTGAGATGGTAAAGGGCCGGGCTCTCGGCTGACCACAGGGAAGGTGATGCCACGCTTCCCTCGGCAGGGACTTCCTTCTCCGGCATTCCCGGACCGGACATAAGGAATTTGACATCCTTCACGCCCTTGCTGAGGACTGTCTTGATGCAGTACTTTCCGTCAGCACCGGCAAAGATGTTGATGTCGTCTATACGTACCTTCGGAAGTGCTGTGATATAGGTATCCCTGGCTATTCCGGAGAATCTCCAGAAGTCCTGATCCTCGATATATGAACCGTCGCACCAGCGGAATACCTCAAGTGCAATCTGGTTCTCACCCTTCACGAGATATTTCGTAATATTGAAACTGCAGGAAAGCTTGCTGTCCTCACTGTAACCTGCTTCTTTTCCATTGATCCACACACGAACATTGGAAGTAACTGAACCGAAGGTGAGGATCACATCCTTGCCTGCCCAGTCCTCGTCCCAGCTGAAACTGTGCCTGTACTGTCCCACATAATTGTGCTCCATAGGAGGGACAGGAGGATTGTTCTTGTAGTGTCCCCTCCACGCATATCCGATGTTCACATAGATAGGGTCGCCGTATCCGTTGAGTTCCCAAAGGCCAGGAACAGGCATCGTGCCCCACTGACTGTCATCAAGGTCGGTCTTGAAAAAATCCCTGGACCTGGCATCCGGAGTCTCGTACCAGGTGAACTTCCATACCCCGTTGAGACTTGTGGTCTTGCAATCATTCTTGACAGAAGCCCTCATCGGCTCCCTGTTGCGGCTGTTGACAGCCGTGGTCTGCCAGTCCTCGACAGCACCCGCGCTCAAGACGGCGGTGCAAGCGAAAACTGCAGAAAGAATCAATGATCTTATGGTTCCCATAATGTTTATAGTGTTAATATCATTTCAAATAGCAGATGGATTCAGGTCCTTCGTTGAAGAGCAGGTCCATGACGGACAGGTTTCCTATAAAGCCGTGCTTTTCAGAGAATACCTGATAATACTCCTTTGCAGTGAAGGCGGAAGGATGCTTGGGATGTATGTCGACGGACGGTCCCGTGAAGACTTCCGTTTCCCTGAACTCGGGGGCTATCCCTATCTTTCTGCAGAAGAAATCCATCAGACTGCGGTTCAACTCCCACAAAGTGAGCGGACGGCTGTCCAGTATCCTGAAGAGTTCATCCTCATAATACATGAAGAAAGGGGAACTGCAGTAGGCGCTGCGTATGGCCCTTTCCGTCTTTTCCACCCAATCCGTGGAATAATCCACCTTTATTTCCTTCACAGGCAAATGGAAGGTGCCGTTCTCATGAACCACAGGCACATTGAGGGATTCCTTTCCGGATGCCCCGTAAAAGTAACATCTGTTCCTGTAGCTCTGTTTCTGGTATGTCTCGCATGCCTCCAGATAAACCGCAGAATACTTCGCGAGTATGGCGAAGTATTCTACAGGTGGAAAGTATGCTGTCTCCAGTACCAACCTACTCTATGCCTCCCTTCTCATGCGAGTCACCGGCACGTACGATTCCTCTCTTGGAATTGCGTATGAATTCAAGTATGGTCTTCTTCTCTTCGGAATCAGGGAAGCCTTCCTCTATCCTTGAGCAGGCATCTGAAAAGTTGTATCCCTGATAGTAGAGAAGGTCATAGATATCTTTGATGCTTCTTATGGTTTCAGACTCGAAACCGCGACGGCGGAGTCCAACGAGATTCACACCTGCAAACACGACAGGAACCCTTCCACATATAGAATATGGTGGAATATCCTTGTTTACCGCAGTGCCGCCACCGACCATGGCATGTGTTCCGATCTTGCTGAACTGGTGCACCTTGGTGCCTCCTCCGATGATAGCCCAGTCATCCACGTCCGTCTCACCTGCAATACCCACATAACTTACGAGTATGCAGTGATTACCAACATGGCAATCGTGTGCAACGTGAACGTATGACATGATGAGAGTGTCATTGCCTATCTTGGTAACGCCCTTGCCGCTGGCTTTGGTACCACGGTTGATAGTGGCGCACTCGCGTATGTTCACCCTGTCTCCAATCTCCACGTAGGTGATCTCCCCGTCGAACTTGAGGTCCTGAGGAACAGCGCCCACAACGGCGCCAGGGAACACATTGCAGTCCCTGCCTATCTTGGTGTATGAAAATATTGTTGCGTGAGGAAGGATCTTTGTACCTTCACCTATCTCTACATTGTCATCAATGTATGCATATGGTCCGACTTCTACGGAATCTGCTAGTTTGGCATTCGGATGAACCGTTGCCAGTGGATGTATCTTAGCCATTCTTCAATATTATTTCCCTGATTCTTTTTGCGGCAATCGTATTTATGCGATGCCCTGGTTTGTATGCGACCACCTTGGCCTTCATGTAGCCCCCCACCAATCTCAGATCTCCCATGATATCCAACAGCTTGTGCCTGCCGCACTCATCCGGAAATCTGAGCTGGAGATTGCTCAGATAACCTTCCGGAGTCACGGAAAGCATGGGCTGATTGAATTTCCTGGCAGTGTGCCTGAGTTTCCATGAGGAAACTGGTTTTTCAACTATAACTATGGCGTTCTCCACATCCCCACCCTTCACAAGTCCGAAGGCGAGAAGCCTGTGGAGTTCATGGAAGAAACAGAAAGTCCTGCACGGACCTATCTGGCTGGCATAGTCCACCGAAGGATTCCAATGGACAGTCTGAACGCCCAATACCCTTGAATTGAAATCTATGGTAACCTCATAATCCGGTTCGTCTGCCGGAACAAGCTTTACGTAAGAACCGCTGTCCTTGTCCTCGATTACCAACTCCTCATCCAGACTTATATACTCTCTCTCCGCATCCTGCTCCTCTACCCCGTCGGCCGAGATGGCCTCTGAATATGGCCTTGCGCTTCCGTCAAGGATCGGGACTTCCGGTCCGTCTATCTTGATGAGGGCATTGTCCACGCCCATTCCTGTCAAAGCGGAGAGAATATGCTCTATGGTACTTACGGAAACCTTCCCTGAAGAGATGGTGGTGCTGCGCGCCGTGGATGAGACATTCTCAGCGAGCGCATCCACGAATGCAGAATCCCCGATATCCGTTCTCTGAAAGCGTATACCTGTCCCCACAGGAGCAGGGCACAACGTCATATGGGAATATTTTCCCGTATGCAGTCCTTTTCCTTCAAACGAATATACTTTTTTTAGGGTATTCTGTTTCATTCGGGCACAAAGATAGGTATTTTTTTTATTCTTCCCCAGACTGCTTGAACTTAGCGTAACTCTTGAGGTATGTCTTGTGCAGGATTGCAGGTGTTCCGAAGTAGGTGTTTCCGGGCTGACGGACATTTCCTATCATTCCTGACTTGGCGCCTATCGTAGTGTTGTCCGCAATCTTCACATGACCCACAATACCCACCTGACCTGCGAATATGCAGTTCTTTCCAACAATCGTGGAACCCGCAATTCCAGTCTGTGCCGCCATCGCAGTATTCTCGCCCACAACCACATTGTGCGCAATCTGGCACAGGTTGTCAACCCTTACTCCATTCTGGATGATGGTCGATTCCATCGGAGCCTTGTCCACGCAGGTATTGGAACCGAGCTCGACATCATTGCCGATGATGACATTGCCCACATGCTCTATCTTCTCCCATGAGCCATCCTCACGCCTTGCGTTGCCGAAGCCATCATCACCTATGACGCAGCCGGAGTGGAGTATCACTCTGTCCCCAATTACTGTTCCCGGGAAGATATGCACTCCCGGATAGATTATGCAGTGATGACCTATGGTCACGTTCTCACCTATGGTCACGTTGTTCTCTATCCTTGTACACTCTCCAATCACGGTCTTTCTGCCCACGGTCACATAATCACCTATCCACACCTTGCGTCCCAGCTTTGCAGACCAGGCAATATGACTGCGCAACGTCCTGCGGCATTTGTATGCCTTATTCTGTTCAGAGACGTACTTAAGCAGTTCTGCAAGGGCATTGTATGCATTATCAACCCTTACAAGCACAGGGGTTACAGGGGACTTGGGTGTAAAATCACGATTAACCAGCAGGACCGAAGCCTTGCTGGTATAGACATAACTCTCGTATTTTGGATTGGCGAAGAAGCACAACTGTCCGGGCTTGCCGTGTTCAATCTTGGAGAATGATGTTACCTCAACATCAGGATCACCCTCGACTGTACCGTGAAGTGCTTCCGCCAACTGTCTGGCTGTCAGTTTCATAGGTCTTAAAATCTCCAACCAAGGGTCAGAGCCATATCAATCAATCTTCCTTTATATTCTATCCTCGGAGACAACTCCTGAGTCTCTGTTCCAAAATCATGTGGCCCGTCCTTGCCCGCATGGCTGTAATCGTAGTAAGGAAGCATGGTAAGTGACGGGCCACCGGTGAACCTTACTGCAAAATCAGCATAGAAAGAGGACGGTGAAGAGTATCCCAGACCGAAGGAGAATGCGCTGGTGGAAGCAGCAAGATACTTCGGATTCACGAGACTCTTGAATTTATCAGGATCTGAAGCGTACTCTCCCGCAGTGATGTCCCTGCCCGGATGAGCTGAATCCTGCCAGATCTTCTCCGGATTGGTGAGCAAATTGTAACCCGCCCTCACGGAGATGAACGGAAGAGGCTTGATCTCAGCACCCACCCTCAAGGCGTGGGAAACACCGAAGAACTTCCTGGTCACTTCATTGTTCCTGTAGAAGTAGTCGTTGACTGAAGATGCCGAGAAAGAACCTGACTCCTTCATCCTCATGACACTGTAGTCCATCATTTCATAATCAACACTGAGCATTCCGAATACTCCGAATGTCCATGCAAGACCGGCATTTATGCTGTACGGAGTCCTGAGCGAATATCCCCAGCTGTCCTCAGGGGAATGCGCATCCCTGTCGCATCTGGTATTCTCATAATAAGATGCCGCAGTATAGCGCATCCTCTCCTCAACCGCCATGAAGGTAGGAGACTGGACAGCCGCGCCGACCCTGAGACCCTTGATCGGAAGCCAGATGAAACCGGCCTTGAAATAGGAGCCCCGGGCATCGCTGAGGGTGGAATAGCTTGTATTCGCACCCCGGTAACAGGTGTCATATGTTACGGGGACCACGCCCTTCCATTCCGTGAATGAAATAGGGAATTTCTG
>JAGHUQ010000036.1 GCA_018064725.1 Candidatus Cryptobacteroides caccocaballi | reverse complement strand
TCCATCCACTGAGGCTCAAGCCAGAAGAAGTCAACCGGAACATCCACCTGGCGGAAGTTCACCGCGTCGCTGAGGATGTCGAACTGGTTCTCTCTCATGTTAGGGCCGAAGCCGAGGCCGTAGGCCCATTTAGGGAGTACGTAAGGGCGGCCGGTTACCTGTGTGAACTGGTCTATGACGCCCGGCATTCCATTGCTGACGAAGATGTAGAAATCTGCCTCGTCGCAGGTGTTGTAGATGTTGAGCCTGTCTGCCTGCTGGCAGCCTACGTCGAAGAAGTTCTTGCGTGTGGTGTTGTTGAAGACGCCCCAGCCGCGGGAGCTGACCATGAAAGGCATTGGGATTTCCGTGTGCTGATAGGTGGTCCACATGCGCAGAAGCTCGCCCCTGTGCTGGATGTGGTCGCGCGAGGTGCTGCCGCCGCCGTAGAAGCGCTCTCCGTCGGCAAGGGAGATGCTGATGATGCTGGCCTTGTCCATGTCTCCGCTCTCGGCCTTGTCCTTCTCAGAGAATCGGCCGTCATCGTCGCCTATGATGCCGCCGTTGGATGCGACGTGCAGGGAAGAGAATTTCTCATTGATTCTGTCGCCGAGGCTCTTGATCAGCGGATTGCCTGCCTGCACGAGGCGGATCTCGTCGATGACGCTGCCTGAGGCGTTGCTGAAGCTGAGGCTTCCGTCTGCCTTGAGGCTGACGCTGACTCCGCTCTTTGTGGTGATCGATCCCGGCTTGCAGAGCCATTCGGAACCGTTCCAGTCTGTCTTGAGGATGCCGTAGCGCTCCATGAGGGACTCGGAGAAGCTCTCCCGAGGGCTGATGCGTACGCGGAAAATGTTGTCTGAACATGCCTGGACGCTTACCCTGGTCCCGTTCTCCAGCACTGCACACTCCTGGGCGTTCAGTGCGGATACGCAGAACATTGCTGCAATGAAAGCTGTAAATATCTTTTTCATCATTGTAATATGTATTCTTATTCCAAATATACGTATAATTTGTTACATTTGTTAGTTGACAAAAAACCAAAACATAGATATGAGGCGATTATTTCCATTATTTGCAGCTTTGACCATCATTCTATCCTCCTGCGGAGGCAAGGAACCGTCACCAAAACCGGACCCGGTACCGGATCCCACTCCAGACCCTACCCTCGAACTGTCGGCATCTACCCTCAGCTTCAAGAAGGAGGGCGGATCCGAGCAGGTGGACGTGAAATCCAACATAGCATGGACAGCTACTTCTGATGCTGCCTGGTGCAAACTTGTTTCGGCAAGCGGTGAGGGTAACGGTAAACTGTCTATCTCCGTGGACGTGAACGATGCCTATGATGACAGGAACGCCGTTGTGACGGTAAGCGGGAAAGGCCTCGTTAAGACAGTTTCCGTTTTCCAGAGCAAAGCCACCGGGCTTTTCATAACCAAACCGGATTACGACCTTTCAAATACCGCACAGACGGTGAACGTGGAAGTTAGCACGAATGTGGAACTTGATGTCAAGGTTGATGAGTCATGCTCGTCTTGGGTCTCTTATGTTACCACAAAGGGCCTTTCCACCAAGACCCTCAGCTTTGATGTGAAGTCCAATGACACATATGGCATGCGTGAGGGTTGGGCGGTGGTAAGCTCCAAGGATGGCGCACTGAGCGGAAGGGTTACTTTCCGTCAGGCGCAGAATCTGGGACTCAAGCTGGAGACAAGCCAGTACTCCTGCAAGGCTGATGAGGCCGAGATCGACGTGAAGGTCCTTTCCAATGTCGAGTATGAGGTTGTGATTCCTGAGTCCGAGTCTTCATGGCTCAGCCTCGTGTCTGCGGATACCAAGGCGTTGAGCGAAAGCTCCTTCAAGCTCAAGCTTGCAAAGAACGAATCATATTATGACAGGGAGGCAAGCGTTACCGTCAAGCAGAAGGATGGTTCTCTTGCCGCCACACTCAAAGTTTATCAGGAGGAGGCTCCCGACCCTGTGGTTGTGAAATCGGACAAGTTCGACGAGACTGCCGTGGTGAAGTCCTTCGCACTCCTGAGTGACATACATATCCAGAACAATGTCGTAGCCCCTACCGATAAGTTCAAGAGTGCATTGAATCAGCTTCAGACCCTTTCCGGAGGTCTTGACGCTGTGCTTGTGAATGGAGACATGGTCCAGGCACCTGGATACAACGGAGGAAGCGATTACAGTGAGATCAGTCTCTTCAAGGGAATATATGAAAGTGTGTTCGATCCGGAGCGTGTTCCGCTGGTATACTGTCTCGGCAATCACGACGTCCCTTGGAACAATATGGTCA
>JAGHUQ010000034.1 GCA_018064725.1 Candidatus Cryptobacteroides caccocaballi | reverse complement strand
CTTATATAGGGTATACCTATTATATATATCACTAATAATCTGCTATTTACGCAAATCATATCAAGTACACTATTCATTAAAGATGTAATTTTAGCCATCATTTGAGCATCTTTGATACGAATAGGCCTGTTTACAAATAGCTATACTACTGAAACTCAGTATTTTATTGTCAGTAACCTTCATAATATACTACAAGTAAAACATACGGCTACAACACTTCCCTATTTGCCTGTTAACAAGAATACATTTTAAGAAATTTACATTTGGAGAAAATATTATTCGTATATTTGTAAACCGAATAGTTACAATAATGAACGTTAGGTTACAACAATTCCTGGCCGCAGAGAACATCTCACAGGCTCAGTTTGCAGATAGCATCAACGTGGCGAGAGCCAGCGTGTCTCATATAGTCGCAGGTAGGAACAAACCAGGCTTCGACTTCATCAGCAGCATGATCAAGCGTTACCCTACGCTTAACGTAGACTGGCTGATAACAGGTAACGGAAAGATGTACAAAACGGCATCTGAGCCGTCTGGAAGCTCGTTTCCCAAGTCAGATCCAAGCCTTGCCACACCGTCTGCTGATAATGCGTTGACCAAGGAAGAAAGCTTTATTCCTGACGAAGACGTGGTCTTCGCAGAGAAAGAGAAAACTGTGTCGACGCCCCTCTCAGCCCCTGCAGAGATTAACAAAGCAGAAGTGCGTTCTGACGCACAACTGCACAACTCTGAAGCAAATATTCGAGCCATCAATGAAATCATTACTTCAAATAAAGTCGCAGAAACCATTAAAAATAAAAGGAAAGCTGTAAAAGTAATGATCTTTTTTGACGACGGCACCTTCCAGGAATTCTAGCTTTTCCAGCTATTTTGCTATATTTGCGACACTATGTCCAAGCGTCGCCCTTCATACAACAAGTATCACGTGCTCCTCAAGAGCATGATGAGCATCCCGTTCTTCGCGATGTTCATCAAACTCTTCTTCAAGAGGAAGTATCCTTCTCTCGTAAAGGAAGTCTGTGGAATCGAGTTCCCGAATCCGCTCGGACTTGGAGGCGGCGTTGACGTTGACTGCGAATTCTACAACAAGATCGGAAACGCCGGCTTCGGCTTCGTCGAATTCGGCTCCGTCACACCTCTTCCGCAAGAAGACCCCATGCCGAACAAAGGCATACGCCATGCCGTAGAAAGGCTCAGGGACGAGGCTCCCAATGTCATCATCGGAGCAAACATCTGCAAGAACGCAAAGACCAGCAAAGAGAATGCACCGAAGGACTATGAGAAGTGCTTTGCGCTGCTGTATGACTTCGTCGACATGTTCATAGTAAACATTTCCAGCCCATATTCGGAAAGCGTATACGAACTTCAGGACGTAGAGCTGCTTTCCGAGGTCGTAGACAGGCTTCTGGGCATGAGGATGTACTTTGACCTATACAGGCCGATATTCGTCAAAATTTCGCCCGATTTGACACATTCCCAGGTCGATGAGATACTCGACTACTGCATGCGCTCCGGAATAGACGGAATCGTGGCCTGCAATCTAAGCAAGGATACCGGTTCAGACCTCTTCGAGAAGAACATCGCCATGGTCCGTTACATCAAAGAAAAGACCAAGGGGCTTCTTCCTATCATCGGCAGCGGCGGCATAAGGACCCCGGAACAGGCCAAGCAGATGCTTGACGCCGGAGCATCACTCGTTGAGATTTGCACGGCATTCGTTACGAAGGGACCTTCCCTCGTCAGGAAGACACTCAAGTATCTTGACAACCAATCACACTCCTGAATCATGATCAACGCTTCGATCTGCACCATCGGCGATGAGATTCTCATCGGCCAGATTGTCGACACCAATTCGTCAGAAATATCAAAGGCTCTTGGCGCAATAGGCGTCAGGACTACCCGTATGTTGTCCATAGGAGACGACCACCAGACCATCATCGACAGCCTGGCTGGAGAACTTTCCCGCAATGAGATCGTAGTAGCCACAGGAGGTCTTGGCCCTACCAAGGACGACATCACGAAGCAGGCGCTCGCAGAACTTTCTTGCAGCAAGGGATGGTACGAACACCCTGGCCAGCTTGCCAAGGTCCACGAAATACTATCGAGCCGCGGCCTCGAGGTCCTGGAAAACAACAAGGCTCAGGCCCTGGTGCCTGACAAGTGTGAGGTCATAGTGAACCAGAGAGGCACAGCCCCGATCATGGTATTCAGGTTTCCCGAGGAGAGATTTGGCCACAAGGCAGTTCTCTACTCGATGCCAGGCGTACCTTACGAAACGATAGGTATGCTTCCCGAGGTCATAAAAGACATAAAGAATAACTTTACTTTAGATAACATAAATCACCGTACACTAATGACTTACGGAATTGCAGAATCCGCCTTGGCAAAGCTTATCGAGCCTTGGGAGGATGCACTTCCGGAGGACATGCATCTCGCCTATCTCCCGAACACCGTCACAGGAGTCAGGCTGAGGCTTTCCGTATACGGCGGAGATCCCGCACAGAACGAGAAGAGGATTGACGAGCAGATTATCGGCCTGAAGAAACTCGCATCGGATTACATATACTCAGACAAGGACGACAGCCTCCAGAACACAGTCGGCGAATTGCTCCGCAAACATGGAAAGACCATGAGCTGCGCCGAATCATGTACCGGAGGTCTTATTTCTGAGCTTATCGTATCTATCCCTGGCAGTTCAGACTACCACTTAGGTTCAGTAACATCATACGCTAACTCAGTCAAAATTAACGTATTAGGAGTACCTAGTGAAATAATCGATTCAGTTGGTGCAGTCAGTGCGGAGTGTGTCGAGAAGATGGCCGAAGGCGTCAGAAAGCTTACTGGCTCAGACTATTCAGTAGCAACGTCGGGCATAGCAGGTCCCGGAGGGGCCACACCAGACAAGCCATGCGGCCTTGTATGGATAGGAGTAAGCTCAGCACGAGGTACCCATAGCCACAAATTTATTTATAAAAATGACAGAAAACGCAATATGGAGCGTTTTGCTGCCACTGCACTCAACTTATTGAGACTTGAGATTCTCGAGAGTGAGGAAAAGTAAGATTATCAAGCAGTTAAGTATATTAGTAACAAATTTGTTTCAAGTAATAACTATTTTGTTACTATATCAAAAACCCTAATAAAGTTACCTCCTGCTATCTTAGAGATATCGTTTTTGCCATAGCCACGAGACTCCAGTTCAAGTATTACTTTAGGTAAATCTGCGATAGAATCAAGGCCTTCTGGCGTATAGTCTATACCGTCAAAATCTGATCCTAAGCCAACATGGTCGACCCCTACAAGGTCAACGACATGATCTATATGGTCGACAATTCTCTTGTATGATGGTCTTTTCTCGTCCCCATCATTATAAGTTCCGTCAAGAAAATACGGATAGAAATTGATCTGGATCACTCCACCATTGTCTGCAAGAGCCTTTATCATTTCGTCGCTCATATTCCTAGGTCTGTCTGCGAGAGCTCTGCAGCATGAATGTGTGCTGACTACGGGCTTGGAAGAGTATTTCAGGACGTCCCAGAAAGATTCATCCGAAATATGAGCCACATCTATGAGCATTCCTATATTGTTCATCTCATCAACGACTTCCCTTCCGAACGGGCTCAAACCGTGCCAGGTCTTGGATTCTGTCGCACAAGAGTCGCAGATGTCGTTGTTCCCGGCATGTGTAAGTGTAAGATAACGAATGCCTTGGGCATAATAAGCCCTTAGCGCATCGAGCGATTTCCCTATAGGAAGTCCATTCTCCATACCGAGAAACACAGAGAACAATCCTTTCTCCTTATTAGCGAAGGCCTGGGCAGAAGTAGTGGCAAAAGCACACTTGTCAGGATGCCGTAGAACTTCTTTTTTCACTGCAGCCAACATATTGTCAGCAAGCTCTTTAGCATCGGTCTGTGAAAGTATATTTGAAGTATAGATTGCAAAAAAAGCAGCATCGACTCCCCCTGCTTTGAGCTTAGGGAAGTCGACGTGCGCATTTTCGTTGTCCACACTCAGATCGAGACCTCTCCTATATATATTAAGAGGAGTATCACAATGAGAGTCCAGTACGAACATTATTTCTTCTTTGACTTAGTATCGCTTGAACGTGTCATAGATGAAGAGATGATCTTCACTACGTCGATGCTTGGACTGCCGTTGAAGATGAGGTGGCTTGAGCCGGTAAGGTCAACCTTGAGGTGATCCTTGGCGTTCACCTCGCAAGTAGATGAGTTCTGGAGAGCGATGTCCGCATCGTCAACTACCATACCGTCTGCGAGGACGCTTGAGCTGTTGCTACCCTCTACCTTGATCTTATTTGCATTTCCTGTGAAAGTCACGGTTGAAGAGCCCTGAGTCTTCACTGCAGTTGCCTTGGTGTCAGCATTAACGACTACGTTTGAAGAGCCGGCTGTACCTACAACGATATTCGAGCAGTTAAGCACGAGGTTGGCAGATGAGTTGTTGGCGGCATCTACTGTAATGGAATTGGTGTAGATGTCAAAACGGCCCTGAGCCTTGTTTGAAAGCTTGATGCTTACATCCTGTGCGTCAAGGGTGAGATTCTTGATGTTGGCATTGTCGCCAAGTTCAATCTTCACGTTGTCCGCCTTTACGTTATCCTGCGAGTTAAGGACGACATTGTCCTTGAGCTTTATGCTGTTGATGCTAGGAGCAGTGATCTCTACGCGAAGGACAGGCACGATGGCGTTCTTGCCCTTGAGAGCCTTCTTCACCTCAGGTGCATATTGCTTCTCATCAACGTCGAGAGTAAGGGTGCTGCCTTTGACGAACACCTGGACATTCTCTGCGATGAGCTGGTCGGCCACAATCTTCGCAGAGTATGAAGTTCCATGTACAAGCTTGATCTCAAAATAGTCTGAAGCCTCGATCGAGCTGAAATTAGTATACTCCTGGACAGTCTCTACTGTCTGAGCCTTTGCAGCGAAAACTGCTGCAACCAAAGTAATGAATGTTACAAGTGTCTTTTTCATAACTTCCTGGTTTATAAATAATTGGTCTATGTTATTTCATTCTTTGCCTTACCGCCTCATAGAGGATCACAGAACTTGCTACGGACACGTTCAGCGATCCAATCTCGCCCGCCATAGGAATCTTCACCCTGTCATCGGCAAGGTCAAGCATGGCCTTGCTCACACCGGTACCCTCTGATCCCATCACTATAGCGAGAGGTCCTGTAAGGTCGGTCTCATACATGAGCTTGTCCACTTTTTCCGTAGCGGCCACGATCCTGAAACCACTCTGTTGCAAATAGTATGCTGCAAGTCTCAGATTCGGAACCTTACATGTGTCGATTCTCATCAAGGCACCAGCAGAAGCCTTGACTGCGTCGGCATTGATGGCAGCGCCACCCTTTGCTGGAACGATTATACCCTTTCCGCCTGCACACTCGAGAGTTCTTGCGATTGCTCCCAGGTTACGCACGTCGCTCACACCGTCAAGGATCACGAGCAAAGGCTGTCCTTCGGTAGCCAGAGCATTGTTCACGAGAGTCTCTATGTCCACGTAGTCAATCTCCGAGATATATGCGATGACACCCTGGTGAGCTCCGCGGACGGAACGGTTGAGACGCTCCACAGGAACGTACTGGTATGCTATGTCATTCTCCCCCAGCAATGTAATCAATTCCCTGAACTGAGGTCCCTCAAGTCCTTGTTTCAGAAGCACTTTGTCAAACTTCTTACCCGCACGGATTGCCTCAATCACCGGATGCATTCCGAAGAGATACTGCATTTTCTTTTCTTCCATATCAAATATCTAATTGTTCAGAGAGAGTCGCCCACTCATCAGTCTTGGCGTCAAGCTCCCTCTTGTTCTCGAGGTATGCCCTCGTAAGATCCATGATGTCGTCCTTAGGTCCAGGATTGGCAAGTACAGCTTCAAGGTCTTTCTGTTTCTGCTCTATCTTGGCGATCTCCTTCTCGAGGAAATCGATTCTATTCTTAATCTTCTTCTCTTCGCGCGAGAGATGTTTCTTTGCCTGATACTCCTGCTGCGCGATTTCTTTCTTCTCGACAACTTCCGCCGGCTTCTGCTGAGCGGAACCGAAATGTCTCTCCAATTCGCTGAGACTCTCGAGTTTGCGTTTCTCAAGGAACTCCTGCACGCCTCCAAGATGTTCCTTCACCCTTCCGTCACGGAATTCATAGACCTTGTCCACGAGTCCGTCAAGGAAATCTCGGTCATGGGAAACGATGATGAGAGTTCCGTCATAATTCTGGAGCGCCTGCTTGAGTATGTCCTTGGACAGGATGTCCATATGGTTGGTAGGCTCATCAAGTGCAAGCAGGTTGTACGGCTTGAGCATGAGCTTCGCCATCGCAAGTCTCGCGCGCTCACCACCGCTGAGCACAGCCACCTTCTTGTCTATGTCCTCACCCTTGAAGAGGAAAGCCGCGAGTATGTCGCGAAGCTTGGTGCGTATGTCGCCGACCGCAATCCTGTCGAGTGTCTCGAACACGGTGTCCTGCTTGTCCAGTACATCTTCCTGATTCTGGGCATAGTAGCCGATATTCACGTTATGTCCGGTCTTTGCTTCGCCTCCCATGGGATCGAGCTCACGCATGATCACCCTCATGAGAGTAGTCTTTCCTTCGCCGTTCCTGCCGACAAGGGCTATCTTCTCACCTCTTCTAACCTCTATCTGCGCATCTGAGAAAACGACTTTCTCACCATATCCGACCTTGAGGTCCACGGCCTTGAACGCGATATCACCCGAACGTGGAGCCGGTGGGAACTTGACGCTGAGTGCAGACTTGTCGACGAGATCCACTTCTATCCTCTCCACCTTCTCAAGTGCCTTGATGCGCGACTGCACCTGGTTCGACTTGGTCGGCTTGTACCTGAACTTCTCGATGAACTCCTCAGTCTTCTCTATCATCCTCTGCTGGTTCTCGAACGCTGCCCTCTGCTGGGCTATGCGTTCCGCCCTGAGTTCGAGGTACTTGCTGTATGGAACCTTATAGTCGTGGATATGTCCGAGCATGATTTCGACCGTCCTGTTGGTGACATTGTCGAGGAACTTACGGTCATGGGAAATCAGCACGAGAGAACCCCTGTAGTCCTTGAGATAACCTTCGAGCCACTCAATGGACTCGATATCAAGGTGGTTGGTAGGCTCGTCGAGCAGAAGTACGTCCGGTTTGCCGAGCAGGATCTTGGCGAGTTCGATTCGCATGTTCCAGCCCTGGCTGAAAGTCTCCGTTGCCCTCTCGAGCTCTTCGTACTTGAATCCGAGACCCATCAGCGTGCGCTCTGCCTGAACCAACGGAGATTCCGACTGCGTCATGCTCAGATGGTCATTGATCTCATTCATCCTGATGATGAGATTCTGATATGCCTCCGACTCATAGTCCGTTCTCTCTGCAAGCTGCACCGAGATCGATTCCAGCTCCGCCTCCATCTCCGCGATATCCGCGAAAGCAGTCATGGCCTCGTCGATCACGCTGCGGCCACGATGATGTTCCATGATCTGTGGAAGGTATCCTATCCTCACCCCATTAGGTACAGCGACCTTGCCGGAGGTAGGATTCTGAAGCCCGCAGATCAATTTGAGTATGGTAGACTTTCCTGCGCCGTTCTTGCCGACAAGGCCGATCTTATCCGCCTCGCTGATATGGAAGTTTATATCATTCAGCAAGGTGAATCCACCATAGGCAACGGTTAAAGAATTAATTGAAATCATTCTACGGAAGTCTTTTTCTTACAAATAATTATACTAAAACCATAAAGCAGGAAAAGCGGCAGGCTGACTATGCTGAGCGATACCGGGTCACCCGAAGGTGTGATGAGGGCGGCAAGCACGATCACCACGAGTACTGCATACCTCCATCCCTTTTCAAGCATCTCCCGTGTCAATATCCCGAAGGTTGAAAGCACCGCCACCACAGTAGGAAACTCGAACACGATTCCGAACACCAGCACAGTACCGGCGAAGGTCGCTATGTAGGAGCTCAGGCTGATCATGTTAGTGATCGATCCGCTGATACTGTATCCGTCGAAGAAGTTCACCATCAACGGCAGCACCACGACATATCCCACTGCGACGCCGACATAGAAGAGCAGCGACGCGAAAAGGAATGCTCCCCTCACCGATCTCTTCTCATTTTCGTAGAGCGCAGGGGCGATGAATTTCCATATCTCGAACAAGATGACAGGAAATCCAAGCACCAGACCAGCTATGGCACATACCTTCATGTGGACCATGAACTGGGCGGCTACCTCCGTGTTGATGAGCGTCAGACTCGTATCTGTGCCGAAGAACCTGTACACGAAGAAATCGCTGCGGGTCGGTGCGAGTATCACTCCGTCGAAAAGGAAATCCTTGAAGAAGAAAAGGACCACGGCAATCACCAGAACGGCGGCACCCGAGCGGAATATCATCCACCTCAGGGCCTCCAGGTGATCCCAGAAAGTCATTTCCTTCTCCGCCATTCCCTACTCTTCCTTCTTAGGCTCTTCGTCAGAGTTGAGCTCCTTCTTGATGTCCTTGAGCTCGTTCTCTGCCTCCTTCATTCCCGACTTGAACTCCTTGACACCCTTGCCAAGTCCCTTCATGAGCTCAGGAATCCTCTTGCCTCCGAAGAGGAGAAGAATTACGAGGGCGATGATGACCCACTCCATGCCGTTGATCATCAACGGGAACATAAGCATTGCGTTCATAGTATCAATGGTTTTATGGTTATTACTATTTCAATGACTTGAGCGAAGCCTCGATGTTCTCGATCTTGGAGAGTGCATCGGCCTCCTTCTTGCGCTCGTTGGCAACGACAGCCTCAGGAGCACCGGCAACGAACTTCTCATTGGAGAGTTTCTTGCGCACGGAATTGAGGAAGCCCTGATAGTATGCGAGCTCCTTCTCGAGCTTCTCGATCTCCTCGGCAACGTTCACGAGTCCGGCAAGCTC
>JAGHUQ010000025.1 GCA_018064725.1 Candidatus Cryptobacteroides caccocaballi | reverse complement strand
ATAGGACTCGGCGGAAAGTTCCACGGAGTCAGACTCGACCTGTGCTACCTTACCGCAAGCAAATCTCTCGGAAATACAATCGCAGCGTCCCTCGGATATAGCTTCTAGTCAGCTGCAGAACCATAAATCGATATGAAAAGAATAGCAGTAATCATAGTATCGCTTGCACTTTCCCTCGCTGCCGCCGCACAGCCGAAGGCAGTCGGAATCGTGGTTAACGGCCTCGGAATGGAGGGCGTCGGAGTTTCTTACCAGCATTATCTCGGCAGTGACGCTTTTGTGGATGCCGCAGGACTCTTCTCTTACGACATGGGCTACCAGATGGGTGGCAGGGGAGATGTCATCTTCGACTTCATAGTCAGCCGTCCGACCTGGACCAAGGTCAAGGCTGCTTTCTATGTCGGTGCGGGACTTACCGGCGGTTATGTGGGTGACGGCTATTTCACCTCGACCGAAAGGACACCGGAGGAAAAGTACGAGAATCTCAGGGTCGACTGCGGCGGCGCCATGGTCGGAGCCATCCTCAACCTCGGACTCGAGCTCAAGTTCGAGTTCGGACTCCAGCTCTCCATCGACCTCAAGCCTGTCCTCGGAGCCCATTTCAATGACCATCTCTACCCGATGAAGGGTGGCGACCTCGGCTTCAAGAAGGTCGGCTTCTATTCGGACGGTCTCCTCGGAATCGCTCCTGGTATCGGTCTCCGATACGCATTCTAAGAATCATGCGAGGCTGGCCGTCAGGCCGGCCTCTTTTTCAATATTTGACCATGAAGTTCAAGACATTCCCCGTCGTTCTCGCTGCCGCTGCGCTGCTCGTGTCATGCGCTCCGAGCGAGACTCCTGCCCGTTACGCAAGCCTCAAGGACGCATTTGCGGACGATTTCATGATAGGTGCTGCAATCAGCCCGTTCACCATCAGCGGACGCAACCCTCAGGCCGAGGAGCTGCTCCTCAAGCACTTCAACGCTGTGTCTCCGGACAATTGCCTCAAGGCAGAGAGGGTACATCCCAGGCCTGATGTCTGGGACTTCCGGGCAGCTGACCAGTATGTCGGATACGCGGAGGAACATGGACTTTGGAAGCTGGGCCACACCCTTGTATGGCACAACCAGACCCCTGACTTCTACTGGTACAGGGAGAACGGCCAGCCGAAGAGCAGGGCAGAGCTGATCGAGACCATGCGCGAGCACATCGAGACCGTAGCCGGACGCTATGCAGGCAGGATCGACGCGTGGGATGTGGTCAATGAGATAATAGGCGAGTTCGGCGAATACAGGGACAAGGGATGGGTGCATGCCTTCGAAGGCGACGGCTATGAGGTCGTCAGGAACGCATTCATCTTTGCGGACAGGTATGCTCCGGATGCTGAACTCTACTATAACGACTTCAATGTGTGGAGGCCGGCCCATGTCGACGGAATTGTCACCATGGTGAAGAAGCTTCAGGCCGAGAACATCAGGATCGATGGTGTCGGCATCCAGGCGCACTGGGGGCTCAACTATCCGAAGACAGAGTACATCGAGCATGCAATCGACACTCTGGCATCCCTGGGCGTGAAGGTGATGATCACCGAGCTCGACGTCGACGTGCTTCCGATCACCAGGGAAGGCCAGGTCATAGGGCAGTCGCTCACCGATCCTCTCTATCAGCACGAGGAGTTCAAGGAATATCTGGACCCGTATCAGGATGGCATGCCTGAGGAAGTCGCAAGGCAGCTCGACGCCCGCTATGAGGAACTTTTCGGCATATTCCGCAGGCACAGCGCGCAGATCGACCGCGTGACCCTCTGGGGCATCACCGACGACAGCTCATGGAAGAATGATTATCCTGTGCCGAACAGGACCAACTATCCTCTTCTCTTCAACCGCGATTTCACGGCTAAGCCTGTGGTCGAGACCCTTCTCCGTTAAAGAGGACTCCGTCTCCGTCCTGGTCCAGCGTATGGGCCAGTTTCTCGATGTTCAGGCTTCTTGCCGAAGCGTCGACTATCTCCTTGTATATTCCTCCCTGCCTGTAGACCTCGTCAGGATGGCCGCCCTGCTCGACCCTTCCGTCCTTGAGGGCGTAGATGGTGTCGCTGTCGATGATCTGCGAGATGCTGTGGGAGATGATGATCACGGTGCGGTCCTTCTTGATCGCATCGATGCTGGCCTTGATCTGCTCGGTCGCAACTGCGTCGAGGCTGGCCGTAGGCTCGTCCAGGAAGATTACAGGAGGGTTCTTCAGGAACATTCTGGCGATCGCCACCCTTTGCTGCTGGCCTCCGGAGAGCTGCTGAGCCTTTGATGCAAACTGCTGAGGGAGCTTCATCACCTGGTCGTACAGATAAGCCTTCTTTGCGGCCTCCACGACTTCGTCGAAGCTCGCGTCCGGCTTTCCGTAACGTATGTTCTCTTCAATGGTGCCGTCGAAGATGTGGTTCTTCTGGAGAACAAGGCCGATATTGTCGCGCAGGAAGTGCGTGTCGTAATCCTTGAGGTCCACTCCGTCAAGCAGTATGCTTCCGCAGTCAGGCTCGTAGAATCTGTCCAGAAGGTTGATTATGGTGCTCTTGCCGGCTCCGGAGAGTCCCACGAACGCTGTGATCTTGCCGCTCTCGATGTCCATGTTGATGTCGTGCAGGGCCTTCGTCCCATTGGGGTAGGTGAAGTCCACATGGCGTATTTCGAAATGGCCCTGAACCTTCTCAGGGCGGTATTTTCCCGTCGGCTCCTCGTCGCTCTCGGAATTGAGTATGTCGAAGAAGCTCTCCGCGTAGATGAGGGCGTCGTTCATGTCGTCGAAGATGCGCTGGAGCTGGGTGATAGGAGCGGTGACGTTCGAGAAGAGCATGACGTGGTACATGATCTTACCTATGGTCATGCCCGGGTAGTCGATGAGCACGAGGTAGGCGGTGAGGATGATGATCAGCACCGTTCCTATCTGCCTCACGAAGTTCTTCAGTCCGTTGTAGTAGAAGCTGGTCTTGCGCACGCTCATCTGGTTGTCGCTGTAGACCGTCTGCATGTCCCACTGCTTCTCGCTCTCGATGCCCTCCCTGTTGAAGGACTTGATGACGTTCATGGACTCGATGATGCTCATTATTCCATGGCTCTTCATTTCGCGCGTGTCACGCATGTTCCTGCGCCATCCCTTGAGCTTCACCGCCTGACGGTAGGTGATCCAGAAGTAGACAGGTACGATGAACAGGGCGGTGAGGCCCACGAACACGTTCGCCGCGAACATGAGCACAAGTGCGAGCACGGCGCTGGTGAAGAGGGGCAGGAGGTCGATGAAGAAGTTCTGCACCGTCCTGGAGAGGCTTCCCACACCCTGGTCTATCCTCGTCGTGAGCTTGCCCGTGTCGTTCTCGCTCCTGGAGAAGAACGCCATGCGCAGGGTCAGCACCTTGTCGATCATCCTCTGGGACATGTCCTTCGACACGAATATCCTCATCCTCTCGCCGTAGTAGTTCTGCGCGAAGGTGATAAGCGCCGAGAGCAGCTCCTTTCCGAGCAGGACGATGCTGATGATGGTGAGGATGGCGGCAGCCTTGGACCATTCGAATGCGCCGCCCGTTACGAGCGCATTCACTGCGTCCACCGTGCGGTCGAGCACGACGGCGTTCACCTGGGCCATGAGTGAGCCCGCAAGTGTGAGGATAAGTGTCGCCAGAACAAGCCATCTGTACGGCTTAACGAACGGCGCGATGTTTCTGAAAAGCTTTATGAGGTTCATGGGGATGTCTGTCTATGGTCTGAGGACTACTTTCCTGAGCCGTCTCGTCCCATTCTTTCGTACCAGCTCTTCATGATATAGAAGGCACCCTTCTTCTCTCCCTTCTCGGAGATGAGTCCCTTGCGGTTGAAGTCGTCCTGGATGCCCTTCAGAGGACGTTTAGGAGAGCGGAAGTCCTTGAGTATCCATGGTGAGGTACCTGCGAGCTGAGGTATCTTTCCGAGCATGGCGATCTGGTGCTCGTAGAGGTCCATCATGTATTCTTCCGTGAATCTTTCGTTCACCTTTCCGTGGTTGCCGTACTTTGCGCCGCCGCCGAACTCGGAGATGACGACAGGCTTGTTGACATGGAATATCCACTCTACGCGGTCACATTTCTCGTTGTCGCCGTTGTACCAACCGACGTACTGGTTGAAGCTGATAAGGTCGGTCTTGGCGATGAGCTCGTCATCGACATGTATCTTGGCATTTGCCTGCTCATTGGTCTCGATGGCCGATGATACGAGCCTTGTCGGGTCCATCGCGCGGGCCTTGTCGATCAGTCTGGAGAGGAACGCGAGGCGCTGAGGACCGCGAGGGGTCTCGTTCGATACGGACCAGATTATTACATTTGCGCGGTTGATGTCGCGGGTGATCATCTCCTCGAGCTGGTTTTCCGCGTTCTGGTAGGTGTTCTCGTTGGTCCAGTCGATGGTCCAGTATACCGGGATCTCGTCCCATACCATGATACCCATCTCTTCTGCGACTCTGACCATGGTCTCGTTGTGCGGATAGTGGGCGAGTCTGACATAGTTGCAGCCCATTTCCTTTGCCCATCCGAGGGTGGTGCGGGCGTGTTCCTCGCTGAATGCGCGGCCTGATGGGGCAGTCGGAATCTCCTCGTGGATCGCGACGCCCTTGAGGAAGATATGCTCACCGTTGAGAAATATCTTGCTGCCTTCGGTGGTTATGGTCCTGAATCCGATGCGGTCACATGTCCTGTCTGTCTCGGATGCGATGGTGACGTTGTAGAGCTTTGGGTTCTCAGGGCACCAGAGCACAGGCTTCATCTTCTTGGGGAAGGCTGCGCTGAACTCTGCATATCCGTTCTCGTCAGCATGCACCTTGACGTTCATCTTCAGTTCGGCAATGCTCACGCTGATGTCCTGACCCGGCTTGCTTCCATCGAGCCTGACCCAGCCCTCGATGCCCTTGCCGTCCTTGGCAAGGCGTACGCAATAGTCCCTGATGAAGGTCTCCGGAACCTCGATGAGACTTACGCTGCGGGTGATGCCGCCATAGTTCCACCAGTCGAAGTTCACCGTCGGAACGGCGTCCAGATAGCGTTTGTTGTCAACCTTCACGATGAGTGAGTTCTTGCCGTCCTTGAGGTCATCGGTGACCTCGAAGTTGAATGGGGTGTATCCTCCTATATGTGTTCCGAGTACATGGCCGTTGAGTCCGACCACGCTCTCGTAGTTCGCTGCTCCGAAGTAAACGAAATAGCGCTTGCCTGGTTCAGGGGCTGCGTCGAAGGTGCGACGGTACCATATCGTTCCCTCATAGTAGTAGAACTTGGGGTTCTGAGTATTCCAGTCGCCAGGGACCTGAAGCTTGTCTGACTCGTCGAAGTCATACTCTATGAGTCTTGTCTTCTCCTGAAAATAGTGCCTGTCAGCGAAGAATGAACTCCTTTCGTCCATTGGATTGCGCCGGTAGTCGTAATATCCGGTCTCATATTGGTCGACCAGAGTGTCCCAACTGCCGTCCAGCGAGGTCTGGACACGGTCCTGTACGTCGATGATCTGCGGAAAGAGGGAAAGGATGATAGCAAGTAGTTTCATCGTGTCTGATTGTTTCTTGAGTATTGCAAGTTACGAAAAAATCGCCGGCAAATAAC
>JAGHUQ010000012.1 GCA_018064725.1 Candidatus Cryptobacteroides caccocaballi | reverse complement strand
GTAGGAGTCTTCGCGCTTGAGCGGATGATGCAGATCGAGAAAAGCGAGAAACCTATCACGATCATCGTGAAGCACAAAAGCACCGTATTGGCAAACACCTGGTTCTTCCTGAGTGTCCTGAAAAGACCCCAGAAGCAGACTGCAAGCAGGGCTGCCATGAAGAATGCCGCACCGCTGTTGAACGGAAGTCCGAAATTGTTCACGAAAATCAGGTCGAACCATGCAGCTGTCTTCGGAAGGTAAGGGATGATTACGAAGAGAATGATCGCAAGTAAAACGCATGACACGGCGAAGATGCCGACGTTCTGCCAGAAGGTATAGCTTCCGTTCTCACGCTTCTTGTGGTAGAACATGAACACGAGACATGGGATAGTCAGGAGGTTCAGGAGGTGGATACCGACCGAAAGGCCCATGAGGAAGGAAATGAGAACGATCCATCGGTTCGCATACCTGGTGTCAGCCTGCTCGTACCACTTGGTCATAGCCCAGAACACCAGTGCGGTGAAAAGCGAAGACATTGCATACACCTCTCCCTCGACAGCCGAGAACCAGAAAGTGTCCGAGAAGCAGTAAGCGAGCGAACCGACGAGTCCGGCGCCGAAGATAGAGATTGCGCGGCCGGTAGTGTAAGTACCGTCAGAAGAACGCTGCATCAGTCTCTTTGCCAGGAAGACGATGGTCAGGTAGAGGAAGAATATGGTCAGGGCGGAACAGATCGCGCTCAGCGCATTGACTGCGACGGCTGCATGCTCTGCACCGGTGAACATGGTGAAGAATCTGGCGAAAAGCTGGAACACAGGGTTTCCTGGGGGATGTCCCACCTCGAGCTTGTATGATGATGCGATGAACTCACCGCAGTCCCAGAATGACGCGGTCGGCTCAATCGTCATCAGATATGTTACGGCAGACACCACGAAAGCGACAGCGGCACATATATGATTCCAAAGATTGAATTTCTTGTTGTCCATGATTTCTCTGATAATTGATTACCGGCTACGCCGGTATTAAAAAGGCAAATATACGAAGAGAATAGCTATATTTGCAAAAATTTAATAAACGACAGATGGCCGACAACGATTGGAAGAAGCGACTCGGAGTCGTATTCTCCACAAACCCTGATTTTTCATACACCGAAGAGGCATCCGAGCAGGTCGAGACACTCGATCCGGGAAAGCAGAACCTCCGCGTGCTCATCGACCGCAAAGGTCGTGCCGGCAAGCAGGTGACACTCGTGACCGGTTTCGTCGGCACCGACGAAGACCTTTCCGAACTTGCACGCACACTGAAGGTCAAGTGCGGAGTCGGAGGGACCGCCAAGGACGGAGAAATCGCGATCCAGGGTGATTTCAGGGACAGGATAGTCGGTCTTCTCGTCCAGATGGGCTATAGAGCCAAGAGAGGGAACTAATCCATGATCAGTATACTGCAGAGACTTGCACATCCCATCGACAGCGCATTCGTCGAAGGCGCGCTCCTTCTCCCCACCGAGGCGAAGGAGCTCGTTCAGAACGTATCTCCGGGCCATTGGGAGGACAGCATGACCCTTATCATCTTCGCAGCCATCTCCCTGCTGGTAGGAATGACGATGATACAGCGGTTGATAAACATAATGCCATCGCTCCTTGGATGCTTCATCCGATGGAAGGAGTGCATCAACCTCGAGGCCAGCGCCCAGCTCAGCCGGGACCGTGACATCGTGGCGAAATTCGCGCCCATCCCGCTTTGCATGGTCGCCGCGAACTATTCACTCTGGGAGATCAGCCTCATGCAGCAGCTCGGTCCGGGCATGAGATTCCTATGTACATTCGGAGCATTCCTGCTCTATCTCGGAATCAGGTTTGGCCTTCACGCCCTCTTCAGACCGAGGTCGACCAGCAGCAGAACCTACAATGTCGCGACCAAGGCATTTGACACCTTCCTCATCTCAGCCACCATACTCACGCTTTTCTCTGCCGCGGTCATGGGTGTCTTCAGATGCGAATATGAGCTCATCAGAACGGTGCTTTTCTATGAAATCTGCGGCATATACGCGATACATTTCCTCAGAAAATCCCAAATTTTGGGAAGTTCGATGTCCTTGTTTTCAACATTTTTGTATCTTTGCGGCCTTGAAATTCTGCCGACGGGCATATTTGCCGCAGTGGCAGCTTTCCTATAGAAGCGAACCATGAAACGTATCCTCATCTCACAGCCAGCCCCACAGGTAGCGTCACCGTTCCCTGCACTTGCTGAGAAATACGGCGTGACCATTGATTTCAAGCCGTTCTTCCACATCGAGCCTCTCTCTTCGAGGGAGTTCAGGACCCAGAAGATCAATCTCGCCGATTATACAGCAATCGTATTCTCGTCAAAGTCAACCATAGACGCATATTTCCACATGTGCGAGGAACTCCGCGTAAAGGTTCCGGAGACAATGAAGTACTTCTGCTCTACCGAGAACGTAGCAAAGTACCTCCAGAAGCACATCGTTTACCGAAAGAGGAAGATCTTCTTCGGACAGGGACCGGCTGACACCATTCTCTCTGAGATCGGTACCAAGCACAATGGCGAGAAATTCCTCGTCACCACATCGGAGACACCTGTCAATGACGTGACCAAGGCTTTTGAGAAGGCAGGACTTGACTTTACTCCCGCCGTCTTCGTCAAGCCGGTATCGCAGGACATCAAGGACATAGACATCGACAGCTACGACATCATCGCCGTCTACAATGCTGCCGACGTCAGGTCGCTCTACGAGAACTACCCTGAGTACAAGCAGGGAAAGACCAAGTTCATCACCTTCGGAAAGTCAATAGTGAAGGCAATGGAAGAAGCCGGACTCGAGATTGCGATCGCGGCTCCTACCGTCGAGGTCCCTTCTGTTCTCAAGGCTGTAGAAATCCTCATTACCCAAGACTAGATGGACCTTCCTGTATGCAATACGCTTTCCAAGGAGGAAAGGCTGTACTGCAAGAAGGACATCACCGAGCTTCTTGCCAAGGGTCGCTATGGAAACATCCCTGGCATGAGGTTCTGTATACGTAGGGAAAGCGGGGCTCCGGTGAACCGCATCATGATTTCCGTCTCCAAGAAGTATTTCAAGCGTGCGGTAAAGAGGAACCTTCTCAAGCGTCGCATCAGGGAAAGCTACCGTCTCCAGAAATCGATACTGCCCTCAAATGGAGGCATAGACATACTCTTCATCTACAACAGCAAGGAAGTCATGAGTTCCCAGCAGATCTACGAGCTGGTAGGACAGATACTCCGCACCGCAGCAAAATAATAATGGACAAGGCCAGATTAAAGGAAGTGGCGAAGGAAGTTTCCATCTTCCCTTTCGTCATGCTCATTCAGTTCTATAGGAAGTTCATTTCTCCCTATAAGCATCCATGCTGCAGATTCACCCCCACTTGTTCCCAGTACGGTCTCGAGGCATTCCGGAAATACGGTCCGTTCAAGGGATTCTGGCTCACGCTGAAGAGGGTCCTCAGATGTAACCCTTGGGGAGGCAGCGGATATGACCCAGTCCCATAGCCTGCGTTATTGATTGGACAAAAACATCAACAGAAGCGCTTACAACGGCTAAAACAACAACAAAAACAACACAAGCTACAACTCGCCACATCTTTTCTGTGGCGATATTTGCATCGGTTAAGAATCTTATTCGTCTCAACTTGTGCATATACAAGTTACAAAAGCGGCCCCTAGTGATTAGGCGCCGCTTTTGCTTTTATGATATGTATCCTAAAGTCTAGTCGAGCTTGAGCACTGCCATGAACGCGCTCTGCGGAACCTCGACGGTACCGATCTGACGCATTCTCTTCTTGCCCTGCTTCTGCTTCTCGAGGAGCTTCCTCTTACGCGAGATATCACCACCATAACACTTAGCGGTCACATCCTTGCGGACCTGGCGCACAGTCTCTCGCGCGATGATCTTTGCACCGATCGCTGCCTGGATTGCGATATCGAACTGCTGGCGGGGAATAAGTTCCTTGAGCTTCTCACAGATTCTCCTGCCGAAGTCGTAGGCATGGTCCTGATGGATGAGAGTCGAGAGTGCATCCGCAGGGTCTCCGTTGAGGAGGATGTCGAGCTTGACGAGCTTAGCCTCCTTGAATCCGACGACATGGTAGTCGAAGGAAGCATATCCCTTAGAGATGGACTTGAGCTTGTCGTAGAAGTCGAAGACAATCTCGGAGAGAGGCATCTCGTAGGTAAGCTCGAGTCGGTCCGCCGTGAGGTAATGCTGGTTTATGAGTATTCCCCTCTTGTCGAGGCAGAGTTTCATGATAGGGCCATAGAAATCAGACTTGGAGATTATCTGAGCCCTGATGTATGGTTCCTCGATCCTGTCTATGAGAGTGACGGCCGGAAGGCCGGAAGGATTGTGCACATCGAGGCACTCCCCCTGCGTCGTATACACCTTATATGAGACGTTAGGCACAGTCGTGATGACATCCATTCCGAACTCGCGGAAAAGGCGCTCCTGGACAATCTCAAGATGGAGAAGTCCGAGGAAACCGCAGCGGAATCCGAATCCGAGTGCAAGGGACGACTCCGGCTCGAACACCAGAGAGGCGTCATTGAGCTGGAATTTCTCGAGAGAAGCTCGAAGCTCCTCGTACTGGTCCGTCTCAACAGGGTACATACCGGCGAAGAGCATTGGCTTCACCTCCTCGAATCCGGCAATCGCGCTCTCGCACGGCCTTTCCGTCTTCGTGATAGTATCACCCACCTTCACCTCCGAAGCAGTCTTGATTCCGGATATGATATAGCCCACGCTTCCACATGGAATCTCATCTCTAGGCACCAGCTTCATCTTCAGCACACCGATTTCATCGGCGACATATTCCTTGCCCGTATTGAAGAACTTAACCTTGTCACCGGCATGGATAGTACCGTTCGTGACCTTGAAGTAGGCGATGATTCCGCGGAATGAGTTGAACACGGAGTCGAAGATAAGGGCCTGGAGGGGGGCCTCAGGATCGCCCTTAGGTGCAGGTACTCTCTCCACGATGGCATCCAGGATCTCCTTGACGCCCTCACCGGTCTTCGCGGAGCACTTCAGCACATCCTCAGGTTCGCAGCCGATGAGATCGACGATCTGGTCGGTAACGACCTCTACCATCGCCGAGTCCACGTCAATCTTGTTGAGCACAGGAATGATCTCCAGGTCATGCTCCACTGCAAGATAGAGGTTCGAGATCGTCTGAGCCTGAATTCCCTGGGTAGCATCCACGACGAGCAATGCGCCCTCGCAGGAAGCAATAGCACGTGACACCTCGTAAGAGAAGTCGACATGACCCGGAGTGTCGATGAGATTGAGAGTGTACTTCTCACCCTTATATTGATAGTCCATCTGGATTGCATGGCTCTTGATGGTGATACCTTTCTCCTTCTCAAGATCCATGGAATCAAGGACCTGGTTTTCCATATCACGCGCAGCGAGGGTGTTGGTTATCTCCAGCATCCTGTCCGCAAGAGTACTCTTGCCGTGATCGATATGTGCGATGATACAGAAGTTTCTAGTCTTTTCCATTTCAGCGTTGATTGAAATGCAAAGATAATTCAAATCGGACAAAAGAAAAAGGACGGCCGCCTGAGCGACCGTCCTTGAAGTATGCTTTGTGAATCAATTACTCAAAAAGCTTGTTTACCTGAGCGTAAACATTCTCAGCGGTATAGCCGAGCTTCTCGTCAAGCACCTTGTAAGGAGCTGAGAAACCGAATGTCTCGAGACCCCATACTGTTGACTCTGGAGCTGCACCGATGAGGAAGCCCTGGAGGTTTACAGGAAGACCTGCAGTCATACCGAAGACCTTGGAACCTACAGGAACAACGCTCTGCTGGTACTCCTTGCACTGGCAGCGGAATACGCCCTCTGAAGGAACGCTCACGATACGTACCTTCTTGCCATCCTTGCGGAGGAGCTCAGCACCAGCTACGAGGGTAGAAACCTCAGAACCGGTTGCAACGAGGATAACGTCCGGGTTCTCATCTGAACCTGCTACGATATAACCACCCTTGCGAGCCTGCTCGTAGTCGTTGCCCTCTGGAAGGTTGTTGATGCTCTGGCGAGAGAGGATGAGAGCGGTAGGGCTCTCGGTGTTCTCCATTGCCATAGCCCAAGCGGTAGTGGTCTCCTTAGCGTCAGCTGGACGGAGGACGAGGCAAGAGTTCTTGCCGTCGTGGCGTTTGAGCTTCTCCATGAGACGGATCTGTGCCTCATGCTCAACTGGCTCATGGGTAGGACCATCCTCACCTACGCGGAATGCATCATGTGTCCAGATGAACTTGACAGGAAGCTGCATGAGAGCTGCCATACGAACTACTGGAAGCATGTACTGAGAGAATACGAAGAATGTACCGCAAGCAGGGATGACACCACCGTGGAGTGCCATACCTACGCAGCAGCAAGCCATTGTGAACTCAGCGACACCAGCCTGGAAGAATGCGCCAGAGAAGTCATCGGCAGTAAGAGCGTGGGTCTTCTTGAGGAAGCCGTCAGTCTTATCTGAGTTAGAAAGGTCTGCAGATGCGCAGATCATGTTAGGAACCTGCTCAGCGAGAACTGAAAGACAAGCTGCAGATGCGCTACGGGTAGCATCGTTGTCCTTCTGAACGCACTTGCTCCAGTCAATCTCAGGTGCCTTGCCAGAGAACCAGTCAGCCTGCTGTGCAGCTGCCTCAGGGTTTGCTGCAGCCCAAGCTGCCTCCTCTGCATAACGCTCAGCGCAGATAGCCTCGAGCTCCTTGGCGCGGTTAGCATAGAGCTCCTTTACGTCGTCGAAGATCTGGAATGGATTCTCAGGATCACCGCCGAGGTTCTTGATAGTATTTACATAAGCGTCACCGCCGAGAGGTGCGCCATGGGTCTTGCAGTTAGCCTCGTATGAAGTACCATCAGCCTTGAGAGCACCCTTACCCATGATACACTTACCGATGATGAGGGTTGGCTTGCCCTTCACAGCCTGTGCCTTCTCGATGGCAGCACGGATCTGTGCAGCGTCGTTACCGTTGATCTCGATGACCTCCCAGTTCTGTGCACGATACTTTGCAGCAGTGTCCTCGTTCATGACTTCCTTGGTCTCAGTAGAAAGCTGGATGTCATTGCAGCCATAGAACATGATGAGGTTGTCAAGCCCAAGGTTACCAGCGATACGTGCAGCACCCTGTGAAACCTCCTCCTGGATACCACCGTCAGAGATGTAAGCGTAGATAGTCTCCTTAGCGAAGGTAGGGTTGCCGGTGTGTGCAGCGAGGAACTTCGCAGCGATTGCAGCACCGATTGCGTATGCATGACCCTGTCCGAGAGGACCTGAGGTGTTCTCGATACCACGTGCTACCTCATACTCTGGGTGACCGGTGGTAGGAGAGCCCCACTGACGGAGCTGTGCGAGCTCGTCGAGAGTGAACTTGCCTGCGAGGCAGAGCTGAGAGTAGAGCATTGGAGCCATATGGCCAGGATCGAGGAAGAACCTGTCACGGCCCACCCAGGTAGGGTTCTTTGGATCGTACTTGAGGTACTCAGAATAGAGGACATTGATAAAGTCTGCACCACCCATAGCACCGCCTGGGTGACCTGACTTTGCCTTTTCAACTGCAGAAGCAGCAAGGATACGGATGTTGTCCGCTGCGTGGTTGAGCACGCTGATTGAATTTGCCATGGTTATATGATAAATATTGTCTATATGTTTCTCAAAAGGGCGCTTTATCGCGTAAACGCAAATATAATTAATTGTCATCAGTTCTCCTAATCGATTTCGCGCACAAAAAAGGCAGACTGCACGATTATGCTAAAATTCACGGAAAATTTGCATATATTCGCCACATCGGCACCATGATTGCAGCCGACGGAACCACACGGATGACAGACAAGGAAATCATAGCCCTCTACCGCAGCGGGGAAAAGGATCGTGCGTTCGCTTCATTAGTCGAGAGCTATGGCGAGCGCCTGTACTGGCATCTGCGCAGGTTCACCAATTCGCACGAAGACGCAGACGACCTGCTCCAGGAGTGCTTCATGAAGATATGGACATCACTCCCCGACTTCAGGGAAGAGTCGCGCCTCTACACCTGGGCGTACAGGATCGCCACCAACGAGGCGCTGAACCACCTGAGAAAGAACCGATGGCTAGCAGCCCTGCAGAGGGAAAACCTCGACGCCGTGATGGAGCAGCGCATAGACGACGATCCGTCCTTTGACGGAAACGAGCTTCAGCGCGAGCTGATGAAGGCGATCAACAGGTTGCCGGCAAAGCAGAAACTGGTATTCAACCTGCGTTATTTCGACGAACTGTCCTACGAGGACATAGCTGAAATCACAGGCACGTCAGTAGGAGCGCTGAAGGCTTCCTACCACTTCGCTTACAACAAGATAAAGGAAGAACTTGAAAAAAAGTTTTAAACCATTGGACAAGAACGGTGTCAAATACTCGAAAAACATCAAGAATGGAACAGAAGAGAGACATACTTGACAACAAGGAACTGCGGAAGATGCCTTACAAGGTACCTGAGGGATACTTCGCAGCAAAGCCCGCACAGATGATGGCAGCAGTCAAGGAAAAGCCGAGACAGTCCGTCGTACGCCGCTTCGTGCCATACGTGGCAGCTGCAGCGTCGTTTCTCATTCTGATTGCAGGAGGGACTTTCCTCCTTGACAAGCACACTCAGGCCCTGCCTGAGGACAACTATTATTCCGCAGACGCCCAGCTCTACAACGAGATCAGCGAAGAAGACATGATCGCCTACCTGATCTACTCTGGAGCCCACGTCGAGGAATTTGAATTTTCAGACTTTTTCGCAGAATAAGATCCCATGAAAAGAATCCGTACGTATGCACTTGTGGCAATCCTTGCCGCAGGTTTCTCAGGCAACATCCTTGCCCAGGAGAACAAGCCAGCACAGGGACAGAACAACCCTCAGAACTGGGAGCAGATCGGCCAGCAGTGGAAGGCCAGAATGGCCAGCGCAAAGGTCGGTTTCATAACCAACGAACTCAATCTCACCACGGCAGAAGCACAGAAGTTCTGGCCGGTATTCAACGACATCTCGGCAAAGAAAGACAAGGCCCTCGAGGCATCTGCCGAAGCCTTCCGCAAGCTTGACCAGGCAGTCAAGGACGGAAAGGAGAGCACCAAGCTGCTCGACGAATACGTCAAGGCGCAGCAGGTGGTGGCAGACCTCAACGCAGAAGCAGTAAAGGCCTATGGCAAGGTACTTCCTGCCGACAAAGTAGCCAAGCTCTTCGTACTTGAGGAGAATTTCAGAAGAAACATCTTCGGAAGACTTCAAGGCGGGCACAACGCACCGGGTCCAAGGCCTGGCATGGGCGCTCCCAACCACGGAGGAATGCCGCGCTTCGGCAACGGCGCTCCGCGATTTGGCGAAGGCGCACCTCAGAACGGAACAGACCCGAAGAACGGAGAGACCCCTAAGGCAGGAGAGCACAGACAGCCTTTCATGCCATGGTTCCACGGCGGTGCAGACAACAACCAGAACCAGAAGTCAGACAAGGAAGCAATTTAAGGACGAGAATCAGTTCGTATAGAAATCAGACATGAGATCAGCGTACTCCCGGGTACGCTGATTTTCTTTTGCAGGATCCATCAGCACAAGTTCCTCTTCCGCCACCTGTTCGCTACGGAGCCTTGTGAACTCAGCGACAATCCGTCTCGGCTGCTTCTTCGGAGTGGTACGTATCCGGACGATACGCCCGAGAAAGAATCCCCTTGAGCGAGCCTCCCTGCAGAGGCGCTTTTCCTCTTCGGACGGAAGCACGAACGCCACGCGCCCATCCGCCTTCAGATACTTCTCGGCAAAGGCAAGAATCTCCCTGTAGGACATGGTGGAAGTATGCCGCGCATCGCTCTTCCTCTCGTCAGGATTGAGCAATGAATCATCAAAATATGGAGGATTGGAAAAGACTGCATCGAACACATCCCTCTCACCTTCGAGCGAGGCATCATATTCGTCAAGGCTCATATTATGGGCACGAAGCCTCTCCGGCCATGGGCTGGCGGAAAAATTGAGCGAAGCCTCTTCTGCCGAAGCCTCATCGAGATCTATCGCGTCCACCATAGCCGACGGACAACGCTGCGCAGCCATCAGCGCGATCGTTCCCGTACCCGTGCCCACATCGAGCATACGCCCCTCGCGCGGAAGTGTCATCAGGGCACCGAGAAGCACACCGTCAGTATTGACCTTCATGGCTGAACGGTCATTGACCACATCGAAATGTCTGAAATGGAAGACGCTCATGGGAAGAGTATCTATCTCGCCTCATCCATGAAAAGTCCGTCCTGCATGAACAGAGAACGGTCGCACATGGCAGCAAGCTCAGGGTCATGGGTGACGATCACTATGGTCTGGTCATAGCGGTCACGCAGATCGAAGAAAAGCTGGTGAATCTCAGCCTTGGTCACCGTATCAAGGTTTCCCGATGGCTCGTCGGCAAACAGCACTGTTGGATCATTTATCAGAGCCCTCGCAATCGCCACCCTCTGCTGCTCTCCGCCGGAAAGCTGTGACGGCTTGTGGTCCGTCCTTCCGGCAAGTCCGAGATCGGCAAGCAGCTCGCCCGCTCTCTTCTTCGCCGCGGACTGGCTTACACCAGCTATGAGCGCCGGAATCATGACATTTTCCAAGGCCGTGAACTCAGGAAGAAGGTGATGGGCCTGGAACACGAATCCTATCTTGCGTCCCCTGAACTCCGCCAGTTCCTTACCGCTGAGTTTCAGGACATCGACGCCATCGATAGTCAGAGATCCGCTATCCGGCATCGACAATGTGCCAAGTATCTGCAACAAAGTCGATTTTCCCGCGCCACTTGCGCCCATGATTGCGACGACCTCCGCCTTATCCGTGACGAAGTCTATACCTTTCAGCACCTTAAGGTCACCGAAAGACTTCTCTATATTCCTTGCTTCTATCATAAAAACTCCCTCCAGAAAGGCCCTCGACGGACCTCGCTAGACAAAGTTATGAAAAAAAAGCAAAAAATTTTGGGTATTAAAAAAAACGCATCTATATTTGCAATCCCAAAAGGGAACACGGGGTGTGGCGCAGTTAGCTAGCGCACCTGGTTTGGGACCAGGTGGTCCTCCGTTCGAGTCGGAGTACCCCGACAAAAAAGCATCGCAATCGCGATGCTTTTTTCGTTATATCCTGTCCTTTCAGGCTAAGCCTTCATCTCCTTGCCGTAGATTCTGCGACGACGATGCTGCCTTGACTCGAAGACGCTCCAGAGATTCTGCACGGAATAGTTATCCTCCAGCTCAGGATTCGTCTCTGCATATTTGAATCCGCCAGCGACGAGACGCGGGAATATATCCGAGATAAGCATCGCAGGGACGCCTTTCGCCTGAAGGTCCGGACGGACAGCGATCAGGAGCATGTCTGCAGTGTCGGTCTTGTGGAAGAGAAGCGCGCGCATCAGATGGAACCATCCGAAAGGAAGCCACTTTCCGCCGGATTTCTGCAGCGCCCTGGACATGGACGGAATCATCACGCCGAACGCAGCGAGATCGCCCTTCCTGTCCTCGATGAAAGACACATAGTCAAGATTGAGCATCGACAGGTAGGTTTCCACATACTGAGCCATCTGCTTTCCACTGAGCTGAGAATACCCGTAGAGGACGCAGTACGTACGGTTGATGAGGTCGAAGAACTTGAATCCTATGCCCTTCTGCTTGATTTCCTTCCTGGTATAGCGGACCACCTTCAATCCGTTGCGCTCTGCGACTAGAGACGCATACTTTCCGTATTTCTCCGGAATGGTGTCAGGAACGACGAGCCTCCTTTCGACCCAGTCCTTACGCTTGGTGTAGCCGAGAGCCTCGAGGTGCTCCATATAATATGGATGGTTATAGAAGGTAATCATGGTACCGAGTTCCTCGAAACCATCCACCAGCATACCTTCCGTGTCGAAATCAGTGAATCCCAGAGGGCCCTCGATATCATCCATACCTCTTTCCCTGCCCCAGTCCTCGACTGTCTTGAGCAGGGCGGAAGAAACCTCCCGGTCATCGATGAAGTCAATCCATCCATAGCGGACGGTCTTCTTTGACCAGGCATCATTTGCACGTGGATTGATAAGCGCAGCTACCCTTCCCACGAGCTTGCCGTCCTTGTAGGCGAGGAAATAGTCGGCATCACAGAACTCAAACGAGGCATTTTTCTTCTTGTCGAAAGTCTTCATGTCGTCTGAGACCAGTACTGGCACGTAGTATGGATTTCCTTTATAGAGCTTATTCGGGTATTCCGCGAATGTCCTTAGTTCCTTGCGGGAAGATACTTTTGTTATTTCAATTGGCATTTAGGTCGTAATTAAGTGTGTGTAGGTTTGCAAAATTAACACTTTTTGCAAAACACATACGAAAGATACCTACAATTAGCTATTGCACCCGCAGCAAATACTGACTATTTTTGTCGCGTCAAGAAACATTTGTGATGTCGGTAAGTTGTAACGGACAATGTTCGAGCTGCCCATTCGCAGCAGGGAGGAAACATATCAAGGTAGCGGTCATCGGAGCCAAGAGCCTGTCCGCCGCCTCAGAGTACTCGGTGAGAGATTACTGTCTCCGAGTAGAGTTCCTTTCCGAAATATCCAACATTCTTGACTTCAAGCCAGACGTCGTCCTCAATCTGGCAGACTCGACAGACCTCGAAAGGACCATCTATCCGGTAACCAAGCTCGTCGACATGGACCACAAGATAGTCCTTGCCCTCGAAAGGTATGAGGACCTCCTGGCGACCAGCCATTCCGTCGACATGGAAAAGCTCTCCCAGCTCCTCGGAATGCCGGTCATCGCAGCAGACTTCGCAATGCCGGAAGGAAAGTCGCGCATACTTCCCGTGATCATAGACGCATACGAGGCGCCCGTGCCAGACTCCGACAAGAAAGTAAGGATCCCTTATGGACAGGACCTGGAGAAGGCCATAACCAGGATAAGCGAAAACATACACCACCAGCACGACGAACACGACTGCTTTACCGACAGGTACATGGCCGTGAGGTTGCTCGAGAAGCAGGACTACATACTTCCCTACGTCGAGAAGCTCGGCAATTCCGTCGAGATACTCGCCCTCGCTGACAAGCTCTCCGAATCACTGAAGAAGGGATACGACAAGCCATCACAGGAGCTGATCGCCATCGCAAGACGAGGCTTCGTTTCCGGAGCCCTCCAGGAAACCATACGTCACAGCGACGACAACTCCGACCACTCCATCACCCAGAAGGTTGACGCCGTGCTCACCAACCGCTGGCTCGGTCTCCCTATCCTCGCACTCGTGCTGTTCGCAATGTTCCAGGCGACCTTTGCGCTCGGTGCATATCCGCAGGCGTGGATAGAAAACGGGGTAGACGCCCTTGGAAGCTGGATGCACGGAATAATGTCGGACGGATGGTTCTCCAGCATGCTCATCGACGGCATCGTCCAAGGTGTCGGAGCCGTGCTCTCCTTCCTCCCGAACATCATCATACTCTTCTTCTTCCTCTCGTTGCTCGAAGATTCGGGATATATGGCCCGTGCAGCATTCGTGATGGACAAGATCATGCACCGCTTCGGACTCCATGGCCGCTCATTCATCCCGATGCTGATAGGATTCGGATGCAACGTCCCTGCGATCATGGCGGCAAGAAGCATAGAAGACAGGAAAGACAGGACCCTCACGATGCTCATGATCCCGTTCATGTCATGCTCGGCAAGGCTCCCGGTGTACATGCTCTTCGTGTCCGCGTTCTTCCAGAACTACAAGGCCCTCGTGATGATGTCAATGTATGTCATCGGCATAGTCCTCTCCATACTCTTCGCTTATGTCATGAAGCACACGAAGTGGTTCCGCAAGAAGAATGAAGACTACGTGTCAGAGCTCCCGGAGTACCGCAAGCCGACATGGCGCAGCACCGGAGCACATATCTGGGAAAGGGTCAGTGACTACCTGCAGAAGATTTCAACCGTGATACTCGCGGCATCAGTGATAATATGGGCACTGGAGTACTTCCCTGCAGACCGTACCGACCATGGAGCCAATCCTGAGCAATCCATACTCGCAGACATAGGCAGGGGCATGGAGCCAGTGATGGCGCCGCTCGGATTCGACTGGAGGATGAATGTATGCATACTCACCGGTCTCCCGGCCAAGGAAGCCATAGTCAGCACCATGGGAATACTCTACAAGGCTGACGAAGATCAGGAATCCCTGACGGCTGCCATGAGGGAAGAGAAGTACCTGAGCGGTCCTCACGAGGGTGAGAACGTATTCAATCCCGCGGTCGCTTTCGCATTCATGATCTTCGTACTGCTGTACTTCCCTTGCATCGCGACCATAGCCACGCTGAAAAGGGAAATCGGGTGGAAATGGGCGGCTTTCGAAGTCATTCACAGCCTGGTACTCGCCTGGGTTGCCGCCTTTGTCGTATTCCATGTCGTAAGCCTGCTCATCTAGCGCGGAGGCCTGACTCTCAGGTTGCCTTCCGCTTCGCTCCATCCCTCCCAAGCAATGCTTGGGTCCCTCCCATTCATGTGGCCATGGGCGGCCACAGGCTCTGAGAGTCAGGCCTCCGCGCATGGCTACCTAGGAACGGCGAGAGCCGATGAAGATCGCGCACAGGGCGCAGAATCCCAAAGCAAAAGGATAATACAGGTAACGGATGATCGCCACTGACGAGATTCCGGCGAGACCTGCCGCCATCAGCAGCTGGGCACCATAAGGAATGAGGCCCTGGACGAAGCACGAGAATGTGTCAAGCAGACTCGCTCCCCTCTTCGGGCTTATCCCGAACCTGTTGCAGATGTCATTCGCGATTCCGCCTGTCGTCAGGATGGCTATCGTATTGTTCGCCGTACAGAGATTCGCCAGACAGACCAGCGCTGCAATCACGAGCTCCGCGCCCCTGCGTCCGTTCGCATGGCGGGAAAGGCTCTCGATAAGGTATTCCAGTCCGCCGTTGTACCGTATCATGGCAAGCAATCCGCCGGCAAGCATCGTGACGATGATAAGGTCTCCCATACCACTGATACCTGCACCCATCGAAGCAAGCCAGCTGTCCCATGCAAGCGCGCCTGTGCAGAATCCGATGACGGCGTTCAGAGCGATTCCGATCGCAAGCACGATGGTCACGTTCATGCCCGCAAGGGCGAGCACGATCACGGCGAGATAAGGAACCATCTTGACCAGCTGGACATCACCTATCTGCGGCAGCGTATTCACGCTCCATCCCTGCCATACATATATGGCCGTGACCAGGACCATCGCCGGCAGCACTATCCTGAGATTGGCGCTGAACTTGTCACGCATCTCGCAGCCCATGGCCTTGGTTGCAGCAATGGTAGTATCCGATATGAAGGAAAGATTGTCCCCGAAGAACGCGCCTCCGACCACGACCGCAGCCATGAACGGCAAGGTCATTCCCGTATCCTCGGCAATTCCGGTGGCGATGGGCATGAGCGCGACTATGGTTCCGACGCTGGTTCCGATGGACATCGAGATAAAGCACGATGCAAGGAAAAGACCGGCATACAGAAGGCGTCCAGGTATGATATGGAGTATCGCATTGACGGTGGAATCCACCGCACCGATGTCCTTGGCCGTTCCGGCAAATGCACCAGCAAGGATGAATATCCATATCATCAGAAGTATGTTCCTGTCCCCGGCACCGGCAGAGAAGATGTCGATTCTCTCCGATATGCTGCCGCGGGTGATGATCACCGCATAGCACGAAGCGAGCAGGAAGGCCGCGGAGATAGGAATCCTGTAGAAATCCCCGATCACCGCCGAGCTCACCAGATATACGGCAAGAAAGACTGCCAGCGGAGATAGTGCCAGCAGTCCTTTCCTATGGGAAATACCGTTACTCACGGCTGAGTCCACGATTTGCGAGCAGACCGTCCACGCTTGGCTGGCGGCCGCGGAAATCCTGATACATATCCTTACCCGGCCTTATGCCGCCAGGAGTGAGGACGAACTTGCGGAACTTCTCCGCCACCTGCTGATTGAAGATGTCTCCAGTCTCAGCGAATGCCTGGAAAGCGTCGCAGTCGAGAACCTCAGACCATATATAGCTGTAATATCCTGCACTGTAACCGCCGCCTATCGAATGGCTGAAGTTGGTCACGCTGTAGCGAGGAAGAATCTGGGCAGGAATGCCGCGTGCATTCATCTTCTCATTCTGGAAAGCCATCACGTCGAGGTCTTCAGGAACAGAGGTGAGCGTATGGAGGTCCATATCCACGAGAGCTGCAGCAACGAGCTCCACGGTAGCGAAGCCCTGACCATACTTGCTGCTGGCCTCGATCTTCTCTACGAGCTCGTCAGGAATGATCTCGCCGGTCTTGTAATGCTTCGCGTACACCTTGAGAACCTCAGGCTCGAACGCCCAATGCTCATTTATCTGTGAAGGAAGCTCGACGAAATCGCGCTCGACACCTGATGTGCCGCTGTAATGGACATTGCGGAAGAATGAGTGGAGAGCATGGCCGAACTCATGGAACATGGTCTCCACGTTGTCGAGAGTCTGAAGCGCAGGCTTGTCCGCTGACGGAAGAGTCATGTTGCATACATTGGTCACGATAGGCTGCACGCGGGCAGCACCGTCATAGCTCTGGCCGCGGAAGCCACCGCACCATGCACCGGCGCCCTTGCCGTCGCGAGGGAAATAATCGCTGTAGAAAATCGCGATCACATTACCGTCCTTGTCGATCACATCCCATGACTTCGCGGTAGGCTCGTACTGAGGATAGTCCTCGGTACGCTCGTTGAACGAAAGACCATAGAGCTTGTTGGCAACATAGAATATACCCTGCTGCACGTTGTTTATCTCGAGATACTCCGAAATCTCAGACTCGTCAACGTTGAACTTCGCGCGCTTAGCCTTGTCAAGATAATACATGTAATCCCAGCGCTGAGGCTCGCCCTTAACGCGGTCCTTCTTCATCATCGCCTTGATGTCTGCGATCTCCTCCTTGGCCTTTGCCACTGCAGGGCCCCAGATCTCATCGAGGAGCGCATAGACGTTCTCCTCATTCTCAGCCATCTTGGTGTCAAGCTGAATCTCGGCATAATCCTTCGCGCCCATTATCCTTGCCCTCTCGAGGCGAAGGGCGATGATCTGCCTTGCTATTTCCTTGTTGTCGTACTGGTCACCGTGGTTGCAACGGTCATTGTACATAAGGTACACCTTCTTGCGAAGCTCGCGGTTGCTTGCATACTGGAGCACAGGATTGCAGCTTGGACGCTGCATGTTGAAGCTGTACTTTCCCTTCTGTCCGATCTTCGCCGCAAGCTCTGCCGCCTGATCGATATTTGCCTGAGGAAGGCCGGCAAGCTGCTTGACGTCATCGACGGTCACATAGGTATTGTTGGTGTCGTGGAGAAGATTCTGGCTGAACTCAAGCTGGAGACGTGAAAGCTCAAGGTTGATCTTCGCAAGCCTGTCCTTGTCCGAAGCCGAAAGGAGCGCACCGCTCTTGACGAAGCTCCTGTAGGTCTTCTCGAGGAGTGACATCTGCTCGAGATTGAGCCCGAGCTGGTCCTTCTTGTCATACACCGCCTTGACCTTAGCGAAAAGGTCAGCGTTCATGTTCACGAAATTGCTGAGCTCGGAAGTGAGCGGAGACATCTCTCGTGCAAGAGCCTGGAGCTCATCGTTGGAGTTTGAGCTGTTGAGAGTGCTCCAGACCCTGCTGGTCTTGCTGAGAATCTCTCCGCACTCGTCGAGAGCTACGATCACGTTCTCGAAGGTCGGAGCCTCAGGATTGTTGATGATGTCCAATATCTCCTGCCTCTCCTGCTCTATTCCCTTGAGCATGCCCTCGCGATAGTTGTCCATCGTGAGCTTCTCGAAAGGAGGGATCTCGTACGGGGTTCCGAACCTCTTCTGCAGGAATGGGTTCTGCGCGGTCGCCGACATGGCCACTGCCGTTGCGAGCACCGCCGTGATTACTGTCTTCTTCATGTCTATTTGTCTTATTGTCTCACAAAGATAGTGAATTTCATATTTCCTGCGAAAATGAGTAGTTTTGCGGACCATGGAGAAAGTACTGCTGCATACCTGCTGCGCGCCATGTTCGTCTGCGATCATCGAATGGATGCTCGCGAACGGCTGGCAGCCCACCATATACTACTGCAATCCCAACATCTATCCGGAGGAAGAATACCGGATCAGGAAGGACGAATGTACCCGGTACGCGCAGGCGCTGGGACTCGAGATCGTGGATGACGACTACGACCATGAGGCATGGCTGAGCAGCGTCAAGGGAATGGAAGACGAGCCCGAGCGCGGTCCACGCTGCCTGCAGTGCTTCAGATACCGTCTGCTCCGTTCAGCGAGATATGCACTCGAACACGGGTACACCATCATGACCACCACCCTCGCCTCCTCGCGCTGGAAGAGCCTTGAGCAGATAGACGCCGCCGGGCATTGGGCAGTGGAGAAAGCCATTGCCGAACACGACGGGGACAGTTCCCCTAAGCTCGAATGGTGGGAGAAGAACTGGAGAAAAGGAGGGCTGCAGCAACGCAGACAAGAAATAATAAAGGAGTATGGTTTCTATAACCAGCTCTACTGCGGATGTGAGTTCAGCATGAGGCGCCTGCAGAACATGACGACCGACGACAACAGATAGAACGAAAGACCGGCCCATTGAGGACCGGTCTTTTCGCTGAAACTATATATAACGAAAAAGCCCCAGGCATTTGCCTGAGGCCTTGTGTGCGGAAGGCGAGACTCGAACTCGCACAGGAAAACTCCCACTACCCCCTCAAAGTAGCGCGTCTACCATTTCGCCACTTCCGCGTTGGGATTGCAAATATACGAGCGATTTTTTAAACGACAAACTTTTTCAAGTTTTTTTCGCTTTTTTTTGCAATCCGCATAGAATTTAGTCGAGTTTTGTCCAGTAGACGGTCTCACCGATGCCCATAACCTGTCCCCTGATGCTAAGTTTTCCGTCATCAGTAAACTTCACGGTGCAATTTGCCTTTATACCGCGGGTCGGATCATAGATCTTCGCGTCGCCCCACTGTTTCTTTTCCTTATTATACTTAAGACCCTTTACGAGAACGATCTTGTCAGCAGGTGTGCTCCTGAGTGACTTGTCAGGATTCTTCACGTCAAGTTTCTTCTGGCCGTTGGCCTCCTTGTCCTTCTCGAGCCATACCACCTTGATGGTATAGGTACCGTCAGCCTCCTTGGTGACCTGAGTGTTGCTGACCTCGCCAGACTGTACAGCACGGTACTTTCCGAGGATATTGTCAGCTGAATCGTTGAGCTTTGACTGCGCAAAAGAAGGGAGTGCGCAGAAGAGAATGGCTGCGATTGCAGCAAAAATTCGTCTCATATTCACGTTAATTTATTGGTTTAGATGCACAAATATATAAAAGTTTTTGTTCGCAGATTGTAATTTCAAGAATTATGCCTACTTTTGCACGCTTTCCCTCGTGAAGGGAACATAGGTAATTATCAACAATTTAAAACAGATTTACAATGGCTGTTAAAATTCGTCTTCAGCGCCACGGTAAGAAGAATTTCGCATTCTTCCACATTGTAGTGGCAGACACCCGCGCACCTCGCGATGGTCGTTACATCGAGCAGATCGGCTCTTACAATCCAAACACCAACCCTGCAACTATCGTCCTCAACTCTGAGCGCGCTCTTGCATGGCTCAACGTTGGTGCAGAACCTACTCTCACCGCACGCCGCATCCTCTCTTACGAGGGTGTAATGCTTAAGAAGCACCTCCAGGGTGGCGTTGCTAAGGGTGCCCTCACCCAGGAGCAGGCTGATGCAAAGTACACTGCATGGATGAATCAGAGAGATTCAAAGATCAACGCCAAGAAGGAAGGTCTCACCAAGGACGCTGCTGCTAAGGCAAAGGCTGCTACCGAGGCTGAGGCAAAGGTAAATCAGGAAAGAGCAGAGGCTATCGCCAAGAAGAAGGCTGAGGCTGAGGAGGCTGCACGCGCAGCTGCTGAGGCTGCTGCAGCTGAGGCAGCAGAGGCTCCTGCAGAGGCAGTTGAGGCATAACTCAATGAGTTCCGAAGGTAATCTGATTCAGATCGCCCAGGTCCTCAAGTCCAACGGCATCGACGGGGAACTCGTAATGAGCTTCCGCGACATCGATCCTGAAGATATCCAGAAAACTGAACCGGTGTTCATCGAATTCGATGGACTGCCGGTTCCTTTTTTTATCGAATCACTGACCCGCCGCGGCAACACCAAGGCTCTCGTACACCTTACCGACATCGAATCATTCCAGGATGCCGAGGAGATCGCAGGAGCTGCAGTCTACATGAGAGAGGAAGACCTCGGCGAAGGAGAATATGAGGACGGAGACTTCTCCTTCCTCGAAGGCTGGACTCTCTGCGAGGACGAAGAAGGTGCGGTCATCGGAACAATCACCACCTTCATGGACATTCCGTCCAATCCTTGCATCGAGGTTGAGACCGAAGAAGGTTCCAGCATCATCATTCCTCTCCACGAGGACCTCATTGTCGACATCGACGAAGATTCAGACACACTCACAATGGCCATTCCCGACGGCCTCCTGAATCTTTAACCAACTTCTCACACTACATCTCCTCGTCCGGCTGTATGCATCGAAGATCGTCTCGCTATCGCGAGACCCCTTTCTTCCGCTGCGCGGAATTCATTCCCTCTTACGATGCCGCGGGTGGCACGGATCCCGATTGCATACAGCCGGACGCGGCTGCGAGAGCAGAATAACGAAAAAGCCGGCCCGAAAGGACCGGCTTTGATATTTATAGCGAAACTACTAGCGAAGCAGATCCTCCATGTGGACTGAAGCCGCAGTCTTCTCGTCACGGTACTTGACGATAACCGGGCAGTAGAGATGTGCACCGAGCTCAGCACCATGACCCTTTGTGATAGGACGGCTGCCTGAAACCACAACAGCATTCTCCGGAACGACTACCCTGCCATCCTCGTTGCGAGGCACGAACTCGCCTGTGGTAGAATCGAAGATTGCAGTCGCAGCAGTGATGATCACGCCGCTGGCAATCACAGCACCGGAGCGGACGATGGTACCCTCATAGATACCGCAATTACCGCCCACGAAAGCGTTGTCCTCGATGATGGTAGGAAGAGCACCTGCAGGCTCGAGCACGCCACCGATCTGGGTGGCTGCGGAGATATGCACATGCTTGCCGACCTGCGCGCATGAACCGATGGTGGCATGGCTGTCGACCATGGAGCCCTCATCTACATATGCACCTACGTTGACGTATGCCGGAGGCATCACGATGACCGAAGGAGCAAGATAGGCACCACGACGGATGCTGCTTCCACCAGGAACTATACGGACGCTGTCCGCGGTGGTAAATTTCCTTACAGGATATGTATCCTTGTCGAGGAACGAGAACTGTCCCTCGGACATGTCCACGATCTTGCCGAGCTTGAAACCGGAAAGGATAACTTCCTTAACCCACTTGTTGACCTGCCACTTGCCGTCAACCTTCTCCGCCACACGGATGGTTCCAGCCTCGAGGCCGGTCATCACTTCATTGAATCTGTCAAGTTCTGTATTCATTTTTTCCAGGGATTTTAGTAGAGCAATTCGACTTCTGCGACGAAGAGATCCACGGCAAAGCTTTCCACGATGCCCTCCTTCGATGCGTCAAGCGACATGGTGATACCGTCGATGTCGCCGAGACCTTCAAGCTTAAGCATAGTCCAGGTCTTGATAGGCTCGCCCTTATCGAAAAGCTTAAGAGTTGCCTCGCCGGTCTTGTATGTGCCCTTATAGCCAGTCACGGTGACGCTGGCCCAGTCGCTGCTGGTGAAGCCGTCCTCGCCCATTGCACGAACCACACTCTCGGTGGTATTGGCGAGGAAGATTGCGGTTGCCTTGCATGTGCTGGCAGGATCGGCATTGTGCTCGATGGTGATGAGCTTCATAGAATTGATAGACTCGTCTGCTACCTTCCTGTAGACCATGTAGTGGTTGCCCTCGATCATCTTGTCGCAGTCATACACTACGAACGGATCAGGATCCTTCTCCCTGTCAACAAGAATGGTATCCTTCTGATAGCAGTATGCAAAACCTCCGAGATAGTCCTTATTGTCGTCATCAGTCCTCTTTCCGCAGAACTTTGCGATGTCGAAATACATGTCATACTTGTTGAAATGAGTAGACTCGCCGAAGAACTCAGCATCCTTCAAGCCGTCATATTCCAGAGAAGCAAGCATGGTGTACTTATAGGATGACTGGCCCTTATTGAGGCATGAGGTCATTGACATGGCAGCACAGACGGCTGCGACGATAAGAAATATTTTCTTCATATCTGTATCTTTAGTTATAAACTTATTTCAAACTGCTCAAGTTTTTCCGCAGGTCCGGTCAGGTATACTGAAGATGCGGCAAAGCCGCCATCTGTTGCAGGGATGAAATCTACAGCAAGCGAATCTCCCCTTCTTGCAAGGATATCATAACGCACGCGTTCTCCCTCACGCGACGAAGGTTCCACGCCTCTGTTGTACGAAGCCATCGCCGAAGCAACAATTCCCGTACCACACGCAAGCGTCTCCGCCTCCACACCCTTCTCAAATGTACGCACTACAAGACGACCCTGGGACGGCTCCACGAAATTCACGTTCGTTCCCTGCGGAGCGAAGGCAGGTCGATGCCTGACTTCTCTGCCCACCGTGTCGACATCAATCGAGTTCACATCTTCGACCAGGCGGACGAAATGACGGGTTCCTGTATTGAGAAAATCCCCGTCCTCATATCCTGTGATGCCGTTTACGTCTATCATCTTCAGACGCACAGTCTTCACTGCGCCGCCATCCGCAAGAATCTCCGCCTCGTGCTCTCCGTCCGGGGCAAGGAATCGGCATGAGTCACCGACGACCCCCATGTCCTTCGCAAAAGCGACGATGCACCTTCCCCCATTGCCGCACATCATTCCGCCCGATCCGTCGGAATTGAAGTAGAGCATGGTGAAATCGTGTGTATCTGAAGCCTCTAGAATCATGAGCCCATCGGTACCGTACTCAGCGCATAGACGGCTGATGACCTCAACATCCTGAAGTGCCACGCATGAGACTGCGCGACCGTCAGCGATGAGGAAATCATTTCCCGCTCCCGTATAGTGATGAAGTACCATTAGTCGAAAAGTTCCTTCAAGGTTATTCTCATCGCATCTTCGGTACGCTGGGTCGCAGGTACGAGCGGAAGCCTGAGACTGTTCTCCATGAGTCCGAGCTGAGCCATTGCGGCCTTTGCCGGTATAGGATTGCTCTCGATGAAGCAGTCCCTGAACAGAGGAGAGAGACGATGGTGAAGTTCACGGGCCTTAACAAGATCACCGGCCTTCATGAGCCTGGTGAGCTCTACCATGAGAGCAGGAGCGATGTTCGAAGCGACGCTGATCACGCCCTGAGCTCCGGTCGCCATGAGTGAGAGAGTCTCATTGTCGTTTCCGCTGAGCACAGAGAAGCCCTCCGGACGATGACGGAGAATCTCGCTGATCTGAGCGTAGCGAGAAGAAGCTTCCTTGATGGCGATGATGTTCTCCACCTCCTCGGCAAGACGAAGAGTGGTCTCGGCGCTGATGTTCACTCCAGTACGTCCTGGAACGTTATAGAGCACGATTCCCTTGTCGGTCGTCTCGGCCACAGCCTTGAAATACTCATAGAGACCTTCCTGGGTAGGCTTGTTGTAATAAGGGGCGACGATCAGGTATGCGTCAGGAGAATAAGGCTCCAGCTCACGCATGTTCTTGACCGTACCGACAAGCGAATTCGTTCCTCCGCCCACGATTATCGGGCGTCCGGCAGCATGCTGCTTGGTGATGGAAAGAAGACGAAGCTTCTCCTCGACGCTGAGGCAAGGAGTCTCAGCAGTCGTACCGAGCGGCACGAGTATATCGATGCCAGCCTCGACCTGGCGGTCTACCAGCGAAGCATAGCAGTCATAGTCAACTTCCGTTCCCTTGAACGGAGTGAGCAAGGCTGTTCCGCAGCCTTCGAGAAACAGCTTTTTCATCGGAACAGGAGGTCTTTGAATTCAGCCGCGCCCTGGAGTCCTTCGGTAAGGAGAGCCGCAGCGACGGCACCCTCAGCGAAGCCCTCTCGGGAGTAAGCCTCGTGTGTAAAGGAAAGTTTGTCACAATTACCGGAAAACTCCACGGTGTGGATGCCAGGAACCTCACCGATACGCTCCGCCGAAATCTCGGGAGCGACTCCGAGGCCCTCTGCGACAAGAGCAGCAAGGCTCTTGGCTGTGCCGCTCGGAGAGTCAAGCTTGTGGATATGATGCACCTCATGGACATGAGGCTCATAGCCGTGGCCCTTGAGAAGTTCAGACGCTCTCTGGACTGCGGCGAAAAGAACGTTCACTCCGATGGAGTAATTTGATGAATATACCACAGGGGTACCGCACTCCGCGAAATATCCGAGCACCTCATCCTTGATATCGTTCCAACCGGTGGTACCGATCACGACAGCCTTGAACTTCCTTGCGATAGCCTTGTAATTGGCCCTGAAGGCATCAGGGGTGGTAAAGTCGATGCAGACGCTCTCCGCAGCGATGGCGTCGTCGAAATTGACGATATCCTCGCTCGCGCCGGCGACCTCTATGCCGCGACGGATGAGCACCGCCTCGATCATGTGGCCCATACGGCCATATCCGCTGATAACTACTTTCATGGCTATTTCTCGAAAAGATAGGTATGTATCTGGCGAACCGCATTGTGCACCTCGGGACGAGCTACGACAAAGCTGATGTTCACGTAAGAATCATTCTGTGCGACGGTGACCAGACGGCTGTTCTTCACCAGAAGCGAAGCCTGCTTGAGCGCAAGCTTGAGCTCGGAGATGTTCTTTCCGATCACGGAGATCTGCGCCATCTCATCCTCAACCTCAACTTCAGAGAAGAGGCTGAGCTTTACGACGGCAGAAGGAACTCGGTCGAGGGAGCCGGTGGTAAAGGTGATACCGTCCGGACCTACGCTGAGAAGGTCCACGTCCACCTTGCACTCAGAAAGTACCTCGAAGGTCTTCGTGAGGAGAGTCGAAGCGTCATCCACTACAGGGAGCCCCACATGAAGAAGGAGAATCTTCTCCTTGCTTGAGACCGACCTGACGCCGTCCTCTATATACTGGCTAGGCACTATGGTAGTTCCAGTACCTTCCGGATTCATGGAATTGAGCACGAGTACCGGAATGTTCTTCACGAGTGCCGGCTCGATGGTCTTGGGATGGAGCACCTTCGCACCGTATGCCGCCATCTCTGCAGCCTCCTCGAAGGAAATCTTAGGGATGCAGAGGGTGTTGTCCACCTTGCGAGGATCGGCAGAGCGTACTCCGTCGACGTCCGTCCATATCTCGATCTTCGATGCGTCCACCGCCATACCCATGATCGATGCGCTGAAGTCCGAGCCTCCACGTCCGAGGACAGTCTCCTCTCCGTCCATGGTGATTCCGACGAAACCCTGGGTGATGATTGCCTCGGCAGCGGCAAAAGCCGCATCAATCACCTTCGGAGCCCTGCGGACAATCTCATCATAGACAGGAGCGCCCTGGAGATAATCCGGCTCCGTAATCATGAAATCACGTGCATTGACATAAGAAGTCTTTATGCCGAGCGAGTTCATCTTGCAATAGATCATGTTCGAAGAAAGGAACTCTCCCTTCGAGTTGATGACAGCCTTTTCCCTGTCACCTATCTCACCGACGGTGTCGATGAATTCACCCATCTTGTCACAGATGGAATTGATGCGGCAGAATGCCTCCTCTCTCCAGAGGTGGTCCTGCGGCATAAGTTCGGTCGCTGTATCGAGGTGCTTCTTCCTGAGCTGGGCAAGAGCCGCCTTTGCGCCCTCGCGGTCACCAGCCTCAAGGCTGTCGGAGATTGCATAGAGCATGTCCGTAACCTTTGACATCGCGGACACGACCACGACAGGGCGCTCCTGGAGCCTTCCCTGCACGATTCCGATCGTTCTCTCGATCGCTTCCCTGCTACCGACGGATGTACCGCCGAATTTCATGATAATCATAAGCGTTCGTATATATACTTGTACTGACGTACGGCAGTCTCGAGGTCCGCCTTGAGGACATATTCGTCGTCCCTGTGTGCCACCAGGATAGTGCCTGCTCCGAGAATCATCTTCTCAGGGAAATTGCTCAGATGCGGAGCATCGCTTCCGAAGCTGGCAGGAGCACTCTCTAGTCCGTCTACCGTCATATATTTCTGTGGAATGTCACCACCGAGGGCCTTTACCTCGATGCGTTCTGCCCAGCGGCTTCCCTCGCCTGCGAACTTCACAGGCTCTGCCATATACTCCTTCACCATCTCGTCTGACACGAAGGTTGTGCGGAAGTACAGGCGGAAGCTCAGCTCCGGGCTGAGTATGTTCTGCGGATTGTCGCTGACGAGCCTGCCGACATTCCAGGTCGTAGGTCCGAGCAGCTCATCCTCGCCGAAGTCTACCGCCTTGAGGTCCGTGTAGAATTCGTTGAAGAGGTCAACCGCGCTGATGCCGTGCTGAGGATATCCGGAATGGAAAGCCTCGCCGCGGAAACGGATCTCGAAGCCTTTGGTACCCTTGCTCGCAGACACCATCCTGTTGCCGGTAGGTTCGCCGACCACGAGATATGGAGCCTTGAAAGAGGTCTTAGCAAATGCCTTGGCCCCGAACGAGCCCGTCTCCTCGCCGCTGAGGATGAGAAGACCGAAGCCGCTCTTACCCTCGGATGCGAGCTCAGCGCATGCCGTGAGCATAGTGAACAGCTGTCCCTTTGCATCGTTGCTGCCTCTTCCTTCGAACCTGTCATCCTTCTCCACCGGTGGGAGATATGGAGGTACCGTATCCATATGGGTACAGAACACGACCTTCGGCTCGCCCCAGCACCAGAGAAGGTTCTCCGTGCCATCACCGACCTCGCCCCTCGTGAGCACGGGCATATTGTCCGCGCAGCGCTCGCACAGGAAGGCCTCGACCCTACCGGTGAGATACTCGGAAAAAGCCCTCTCGCGACCAGAGGTCGAGTCAATCGAGAGTATGTCGTTGAAAAATCTGTAATCCATAACAAAAAACGAGTCCGCTATTCCAGCAAACTCGCAAATTTAAGACAAAATCCCTAAAAATCAATCCGTAAGGAGCCTATTTGAACGGTTTGATCTGCACCGTGCCGGGAATCACGTCATCTTCCACCGGAGTAAGGTGTATGATGCGCTGGTTGGAGCTGCCTCTGAAATGCAGTTCCGGGTCCTTCAGCGCCATCACGAACGGGCCATCCACGAGAGTGTCGATATACGGAAGCATCTGCGCGAGATGCGGATCGGCGAGTATCTCCTCATAGGTGAATCCGGTCCAGCACCAGATGGTCTTGTCCGTCTCCTCCTTGATCCTGCGGGCCAGCTCGGTGAAGGCGTCGACCTGATAGAACGGGTCGCCACCGGAAAACGTCACGTTGCTGAACTCATCCTCCTTTATGACGTCCAGGAGTTCCTGTACATCCATTTCCTTTCCTCCTGCCATATCCCACGACTGGGGGTTATGGCATCCCGGACAATGATGCTTGCATCCTGCACAATATATCGAAGTACGAAGCCCCGGACCATCAGCCATGGTCTCATCAAGTATGTCAAGTACCCTTATCTTCATGATGTCCTAATTATTGGAGTGATATTCTATCAGACCCTCGATCGGGGATTTGATTATCCTGCCTATGCGCATGCGGTACTGGCTGGCGATCAGTTCTATCACGTCCCTGAAGCCATATCCCACGGAGCCCACGCAGTTGAATTCGAACTGGGTGTAGTCCGGATAGCGGCTCACGACATTCCAGAAGAAGTCGTCGATGGCGCCGCGTACGAGGTCCCAGTAATATCCGTCCTCCTCGAAGTGGTCGGCCACCACCTTCGTGAACCCCGCGCACCAGCGGTTGGGAGCCGGCTTGCGGTAGACCTGCTCGATGATGCCCTGCATGTCCATTCCTATGGCCTCAGCAGCCACCTGCGCCACCTTCTCCGGCATGTTGCCGCGGAGATAATCGACTATGTATTTCTTGCCGATATACGCACCGCCGCCCTCGTCTCCGAGCATGAAGCCCAGCGCCGGCAGCTTGAACCCTATATCCTTCCCGTCATAGAGGCATGTGTTCATGCCAGTGCCGAGTATCGCGGCAAAGCCCGGCTTGTCACCTAGCAGCGCACGACAGGCTCCGAGAGTGTCCGATGTCGCATGGATGTTCTCCGATGGAGTCTTGCAGAACACGCCGGCAAGCATCTTCCGGGCAGGCTCCTCCTGCACCGGCGTCACTCCTGCACAATAGAACCACACCTCGCTGACCTGTCCATAGGGAAAGCCTTCCGGGAAGGACCCGGCGATACTCTTCGCGATCTCCTCGAAAGACATGAAACTCGGGTTATAGCCCGAGGTCTCGAAAGTATTCACGCAAGTACCGTCCAGTACCGCCCAGACCGTCTTTGTCGATCCGCTGTCTGCTATCAGTTTCATATCACAAATATACACAAAAGGCGGCGCCCCCAAAATGTCTGCCGCACCTAAATGCACTAACACGGCTTTGGCCAGACTGAAATTTGTGAATTATGTGCGAATTTACCCTTTTCACACATTTTATGGGTCGTCTGCCTCTTAAAATGTGTAAAACCGCTAATTCCACACATTACCCTTTACGCCGAACCAGTAGCTCGTTCCGTAGCAGATATCGGAGCGGGAGGAAATAAAGGGACGGGCGAAGCCGTCCCTGAAAACAATATTTTAGCGAACTATTCTATTGAGCAGCTCATTTGTTTGGGATAGAAATACCATGAGTCTCAAATACCGACATCAACCATTCCTCATCTGTCTCACGGCGTATAACTTGGAAATACTTTGGCCAGTAAATCGAGGCCTTCTTACTGGATATTATGAACATTTTCTTGTTAATATAGTCGTAACGGGCTTCCATTTCATCATATGGGATAGACTCCTTACGTATACGAAAACAATCATAATACTCGAATAGCAAAGCGTCCCCTGTATCTTCCAACGAGCGAATTGAACTACGATCTCTAGTCTTTCTCACATAGTATGACATACATAGTATGCATATCACACTCACGTAATTAAAACCTAAGCAAAAGGTAAACAACAGAACATATCCTGGTATCAGAATAATACCAAGAATACCATATCTTATCATCCTTTTCTTATCGAGTCGCTGGTTTGTCTTCATTGTTCCTAACCAAATTTACTCTAGTGTTATCTTTCTGTTCCGTTACACGATCAGTATCTTCTACATAAGTTCGGTCGAAAGTTAATGCTCGTGACAAAAGTTCATATCCGGTAGACAATAATGTTACTTAAAAATTAACTTGCCTGAAAATTGTTTACTCTGACTTATAGCCGTTATGGAAAGGATTGCAATAAAAGAACATCCATAACTTACGGTCAGCATCTATTTCAACGTCGTAGCCATCAGAGAAATTACGCAAAGCAGATCTCAATTGATATGGATCAAAATTGTAGTATCCAAGGTCAAAATCCCAACATTTACGGCAACTTGACAGTTCTATCGATAAGCAAGGAGTATTTCGTCCTCTACCCTCAACCTTCTTCATGGATAAACGCACGGCTTTAATCTCTTCCCAATTAGCTTCCTGGTTGAATAAATAACTGGTATGTATCCCTTCTCTAGAGACCTTAAGTTGCGATACATTATCGGAACGGTGATCATGATATATGCCCCTTATCTGTAAAGATACTAACAGAACATAAAATAGAGACACCCAATACATTCGTCCTGGCCATTTTGTGTTTGTAACAAACAAGAGTGACACACATGAGAGATAAATGATAGAAGCTATCACAAGAAGAATAACATTTTTGTGTTCTCTATCTTTTGTGGTTAGGCAATAACTCGTTTCGTCAAAGATCTTAGAGCCCTTAATCTTCATCTGCATAACAAGTTCCTCCCATAATAGCATAGTTTGAAACAACATTCATTGCATCAATAGTTTGTTCTTCCTCTCGAATGATTGTCTTTATTCGGTTGTCTACAACTCGATTAATTGTAGACGAACTCTCTTTTCGTCCCATATTTGAAAACTCGTCCGCGACTTTCTCTCTAACGCCTTTTCTGAATCATGTTGCCGTCGTAGCTGTACTCCACCGCCTGGTCTGCGCCGTCGCGGAAGTCCATCGAGCCGGGCACAATTGAACCCACGGAGACGTCCTCCGTGCGAATCAGCCGGTTGCCCTCGTATGTCATCGACAGGTTGTCCACGATGCCCTTCTGAAACGGGGTCCTGTCCCCGCTCCTCAGCAAAGATAGCATATTCCCCATTAGTCGTCAATGAGCACCAGCATGGCACATATAAATCTATTTTTCGTATTCATCTTGATATATGATCATCTTTCCCGCTGCCTAAAACCGTTGCGGGGAGGAAATAAAGGGACGGACAGGGCCGTCCCTGGTACATAATGCTCTTAGTTTACCTTTTTTTCAGGATCGGAGTCACAGTCACTGTCGGGAACACCTCTTTCGCAATTCTTTCCAGCCGCTTGCCCTCGCGTACATTATGCTTCAGGTTCTTCTGCTGATAGGACCTGCTACGAAGGTGATTGAAGTCAGCACCCCTCATGAAACGGCAATACGTTCCGAAGTTTACACACGAACCCGCCTTAATATAGAACTCCGTAACCTTTACATCGCCTATGTAATAGCTGCGACTTGATGGATCATAATAATACATTCCAGAAGGGGAATCCTCTCGTGTTACATAGACCTTGCCCTTATACGCAAAACTGACATCACACATAAGAGCAACGTGCTCGAAGTCTGGTTCAGGCACTTGCCTATCTCTAAAATCACACCAGGAATCGATAACAAGGTCGGATGGGCTATCGTTCCAAAGACGTCCATGAGTTATCAGGCCAGGACCATACTTAAGAAGACCCTCATAATCGTCATCGATTATGTATCTGTCATAATAGATAACCCTATCGCTTATAGTTACTAGATACATCGTATCCATCTCATATCGCAATTGGCTGTACCCTACATGTTGCAGAGACAACAGAAAAAGAACAATTAAAAAAAATGTTCTATTTGCTACCTTTCCTATCATAATCTCGTTCTAGTGTTTTTTCTACCATTTCCGAAAATTCCGCCGATGTCTTCAACCAGGATGAATGTGATTTCTGAGCCTCCTCAGCAAAGATAGCACATTTCCCATTACGTCGTACGAGTAGCTCGTCCCGTAGCCTGACACCGGAGACCCGTTCTCTCCGTACACCGCCGAGGTCAGACGGCCCAGGCCGTCATAGGTGAAGTCGTAGCTGCGCATGCCGGCGTCCCCTGGCGCCCCTCTCCGTTCCAGAAAGCCTGCCAAGTTCGTCATAGCTGTTGCTCGCGACAACGACCGGAGTACCGCCGTTCAGCGAGTGGGTCACATCCAACAGGCGCGA
>JAGHUQ010000081.1 GCA_018064725.1 Candidatus Cryptobacteroides caccocaballi | reverse complement strand
CTTCTCATCATCGAGTTTGTCGCGCTGTATCTCATCAGAGAGCCTCTGCATGAGTGGGCGGTCTCTGATGTGACGAAGGATAAGCGGAGATGCTGGACGATTTCAATCGCGGTGCTCTGTCTGTACATTGCAGGAGCCGTCTATGCGATATGTTCAGTTTGCAGCCTCATCAACAATTCAGGAATAACATTCGAACTGAAGTGGTTCAGGGAGGGGCTTGGCTATACCTTGTGTGCCCTTGTGGTCTATTCGGCATTGTTCGCATCTCTCATGCTTTTGCTGCAGGTGTTCACGGCCTTTGTCGGTGGGACTGACGGACAACGGCTGAGGGTGATATCGCCTGTGGGCATGGGTATCGCGGCGTCTGCCGTCACAATTCTTCTGTTCTCCTTGTCCTCCGGACTCGGCTTCAAGAAGGAGGAACAGCGAGTCGGTGTATGGGCGAACATGCTCTCGGTGGACAGGGACCTTGCCCTCGAGCTCCATCTTCGCAGCGTCGAGGACGCGATCGCGACTGACGACGTCATCTCGCTTCTTTCGGCGGTGGACGGTTCATCTGCGATTCTTACCAACCGTATCCGCGAAACATATTTCATGCGCTTCACCAGCGAGTACGACATCACTGTTTCGACATGCGCCATGAATGACCTGGAGTGTCAGCTCCTCTTCAACAGAAAGCTTTCCGGAGGAAGCCCAATCGCGGACTATACGAATTTCGTCTGCATCTATCACAACAACGGACGCTCCAGCTACGCAGGACTCTTTACATATAACCATCCGAGTGGTGAGGTCACGAGGATGCTCGTCGAGCTTTATTCGAAGTCTGCACGAGAGGACAGCGGCTACTATAGCATATTCAAGGAACTCTCGCGTCCGGGCAACGTCTTCATCCCTGATGACTATTCGTACGGAAAGTATGTGGAGGGCAAGCTTGTTTCCTACAGGGGTACCTACCCATATCCGACCGTCCTCACGGATTGGTATGCCGATCATCTGAATTCCGGGAAGCAGCGTTTCCGCACCAAGTCTGATGTACACTTCATCAACAACGTCGGTGAAGACGAGGCCATCGTGATCTCCAGACCGCGCAGGACCTCGTTGCAGGTACTGTCTTCATTCCTTACCATCATGGCCATGGTATTCCTTGTCATGATGCCGGTATCTCTGACAAAGAGAAAGAAGAGGGAAGTCACTCACAATACCTTCAGGAAGAGGATATATATCCTGCTCATGTCTGCGATCTTCATCTCGCTCGTCTCTCTTGCCACCATCAGTATCAAGTTCGTGTTCGATAGGAACAGGGCAGATACGAACAATATGATGTCATCGAAGATCAGCACCGTCCAGACCATGGTGGAGTCGCTTGCGCAGGATGCTCCGGACTACAATGCCCTCATGTCACAGGAGTTCCGCAACAGCCTTCTCGCGGTCGCCGCCAATACCAAGTCGGACGTGAGCCTCTATACACCGGACGGAAGGGTCTTCGTCTCCACTGTCGCGGATGTGTACGACATGAATCTTCTGAGCACGAGGATAAGCAACGAGGCTTACGACGAGGTCGTGAACAAGCATCAGCGCCTCTATATGGCAAAGGAGAGCTTCGACGGAACAAGCTACTATGCACTATATGCACCGGTGTTCAACCGCAGGGACGAGATGGTCGCGATTATCTCTACACCATATTCTAGCGGAAGCAGTCTCATGCAGGAGGCAGTTCCGCACGCCGTGCTTCTTCTGATAATCGTCCTCACGCTCCTCGCTGTGTTCGCGATGATTTCCAATACGATCGTGAATGCTGTATTCTCTCCTCTCACGGAGGTCAGCCGAAAGATGCAAGGCGCTGCTGACGGTAAGCTTGAGACCATCGCATACGA
>JAGHUQ010000157.1 GCA_018064725.1 Candidatus Cryptobacteroides caccocaballi | reverse complement strand
GTGAGGTCTTCCACAGGTGCAGACCAGATGCGGATGTCTGGACCGCAGTACTGGGTATAGGCGAGGTCATGGGAACCGATGATGTATGCGCGGAACTTACCAGGGTTGTCCGGATCCTCGAATACTCGTGGTTCGCCATCAGGAATGTGCTCCCAGAGTGGGAGATAAGGGTTCTGCGCTGATGCAGAAACCATCGCTGCAACTGCAGCGATGGTAACTAAGAGTGTTCTCTTCATAAAGTTATCGTGTGGTTATTTAACTTCAAAGTCAATAGCCTTAAGGTCGATGTCACGTGAAGATGATCCATAAAGAATCTGATACTTGCCAGGACGGACTGAGAGTTCGTCGATTGACTCGTCGTAGTACTCGAATGCCTTGCCGTCAAGAGTGATCTTTGCCTTGGCGCTTGCTCCGGCTGCAAGGGTCACCTTGTCGAAGCCCTTGAGAGACTTGATAGGAGCGTCAGGGTTGTCGAGGCTCTTCACATAGACCTGAACGATCTCGTCACCTGCAACCTTACCGGTGTTCTTGACAGGAACGGTGATGGTAACCTTGCCGTTCTTGTCCATCGAGTTCTTTGAGATGCTTGCCTCGCCGTACTCGTAGGTGGTGTATGAGAGACCGTAGCCGAATGCGTACTGAGGAACGCCGCGGAAGTAGCGGTAGGTCCTGTTCTCCATGCTGTAGTCGAGGAAGTCAGGAAGGTCGTTGGTAGAAGCGTAGAAGGTTACAGGGAGCTTGCCTGAAGGGTTGTAGTCGCCGAAGATGACCTCAGCGAGGGCCTTTGCACCACCCTGGCCAGGATACCATGCCTGGAGGAGTGCATCGTAGTTTCCTTCAACACTTGCATAGGCAATCGCTGAACCTGAGCAGTTCACCACTACGACAGGCTTTCCGGTCGAATGCATGGCCTTTACGAGGCGCTGCTGAACTGCAGGGAGCTCGATGTCAGCCTTGTCGCCGCCTTCTCCCTCCATCTGGGCAGAGATACCGCCGATGACGATGATTGCGTCAGCGTCGCCTGTCTCAGCGATGATGTCAAGGAAGTCGGCATATTTCCTCTGGCAGAAGTTTGCACCGAACATTGCGAAAGGACCATTGCCTCTCTTGTACTCGATCTCGATGTTGTAGGTCTCGCCGGCCTTCACATCGAAAGTCTTGTAGTTGACAGCGCCGCGACGCATCCTTCTTGCACCAGCCTCGGTGTTCTTCTCGACAACCTTGCCGTTGACCTTGAGGACGTAGCCGTTGTCAGAGTTGATGGTGTAGCTGAGTGGACCGGTGAAGTCTGGAACATAGGTACCGCTGGCCTTGAGAGAAATCTTGTCAGTGCTTACGCCGTCTGCGAATCCATACGCGCCGAAGGTGCTGAAGTTGAGTGCGCTGGTGTAGTCCTTGCTGACTGCTGGCTGGCCCTTGAGGTCGTTGTCGTTGTAGAAGTCCACGTGGATACCCTTGCCGCCGTTGAATTCAGCGATGTGGTGGATGGTGTTGTACTCGTCGGTGAGTTCGCAACCCTTGATGTATACGACGTTGGTAGAAGGAACCGCGTTCCTGATTCCATCAAGAAGGCTGTGTTCGTGGTTCTTGGTAGGGGTGCCACCGTAGTTACCGTTGAGAAGGGCGGTGTCTGCCGCATTAGGACCGACTACCACGATCTTCTTGAGGTTCTTTGCGAGAGGAAGGACGTCATGGTTCTCGAGAAGTACCATTGACTCCCTTGCAGCCTGTACGGCAAGTGCGTCATGCTCTTCGCTGCTGATATTGCTCTCTGGGATGTTTGCCCAAGGGAGCTTGTCCTGAGGGTCGAAGAATCCGAGCTCAACGAGACCTGCGAGGGTCTTCCTGAGGTGCTGGTCGAGGTCAGCCTCGCTGATGAGACCCTTCTCGAGAGCCTCTGAGAGGACCTTGAATACTCGGCCACACTCGAGGTCGGTACCGCTGAGGACTGCATCCACTGCTGCGCTGAGCGGATCAGGATGAGTCTCGTGCTGGCCCTTGGTGTAGAAGTTGTTGATTGCGTCGCAGTCGGTGAGGATGATTCCGTCATAGTTCCACTTGTTGCGGAGGATGTCGATGAGGAGGCGCTCGTTTGCACAGCAAGGAACACCCTCATAGCGCTGATATGCGCACATTACCTCACGCACGTCGCCGTCGATCACGAGAGTCTTGAATGCAGGAAGGTAGGTCTCCCAGAGATCCCTCATGGATACCCTTGCGTCATAGGTGTGCCTGAGCGGCTCCGGACCGCTGTGCACTGCATAATGCTTTGCGCAGGCGTGGGTCTTGTAGTAGTTTGGATCGTCACCCTGCATTCCGAGCACTGTCTGAAGTCCGAGGACGCTCTGGAGATATGGGTCCTCACCGCAGGTCTCCTGTCCACGGCCCCACCTTGGGTCACGGAAGATGTTGACGTTAGGGCACCAGAAGGTGAGCTCAGGGTTGGCTGGATAATAGATCACGTCAGTGCCGATGCCGAAATAGTCATGGGTGCTGCGGTTCCAGTTCGCGCGTGCCTCGTCAGAAACGGTTGAGAACACGTCGTACATGAGCTGTGGGTTGAATGCGGCTGCCATACCGATAGGCTGTGGATACACGGTATAGCCGTCAGCACGAACGCCGTGGCATGCCTCACTCCACCAGTTGTAAGATGGGATGCCAAGCCTGTCGATGGATGCAGTCTTGTTCATCATCATTCCGACCTTCTCCTCAGGTGTGAGGAGTGAGATCAGATTCTCCACGCGCTCCTCGGTAGAGAGCTTTGGATTCTGGAACGGGTACTCGTACTTCGCTCCTGAATTACAGCCTGCAAGAATGGCGAGCGAGGCTGCAAGAATCATAATTTTGGATCTGTTCATAGAGTTTGTATGTTATAAATAAGTTCTTTGTATGGTCTGTCCGGATCGTTCGTGAAAAGTCCTATGCGGAATCCCTTCTCCGGGACCGCCGATGCTTTCACTACGGCTTGCATCGTCTCTCCCTTGCGGATTCTTGTGCCTGGCGCGATGCTGAACTCGACTCCGTCTGGCACTTCGGTCTGGTATATGACCAGGTCCTTTCTTCCGTCATTGGTGATTTCTATTGTTCCGCTGTATCTGCCGAACACATGGAAAGTACGTCGTAGGTTCGCAGAAGATGGGTATGTTCTCATTTTCGCTGCATCCGCAGAAGGGACCTCCCTCGTGAGACAAAGTGCGGATGTGGTCAGCCTTACGGAGGATTCATGGCCGTCAGACATCACCGCAATGGTGTCTGCGACGCTCATCCACTGCTCTTGCACCGGCATCTTATATGTCATCATCACCGGAATTTCATCTCCCGGGGCCACCACGGGGTCGCAGACGTATTCCACGAGCGATGAGCCATAGCCCATGAGCTCGATTCCCATCGGCTTGTCCGATGCGTTTGCGATGTAGATCACCTTGGTGACGGATTCGCCCGGAGCCATGTATCCGAAAGGAATGTCTTTCCTGCTGACATAGAGGTTCAGGTCGAGTACTATGGGGTATCTCTCCTGGATGCTGCGGTTTGATGGGTTGACATCGGCGTTCGTGTACAAGGTGCCGAGACTCCTTCCGTGGGAGTCTACCAGTTCTATGCTTCTGTGGGTGAATCCGACTGAACCGGATGGGGAAAAGAAGACCTCTATGCCTGCGGCTTCTCCCGGTGCGATTGGACTGTCGGGAAGGTGTGCGGTGATGCAGCTGCAGCTCGGAACGGAGCGCCTGACGAGTATCGATTCCGAAGAGCCGTTCATCAGCATGAACACATGGCTTACCGCACCCTCGGCATCGTTGATGTTTCCGAAATCCCAGACAGTGCTGTCGAATCTGACTCCTGAGACTTTCTTCTGAGCATGCGCGTCGGTCCAAGGATTCATGATGCAGCATATTGCTGCGATGAACGAGAGGATCTGTACGCGTGTCGTCATGTGGTCGGTTTTCTTAGTTTTCAAAAATATACATTATATAATAAAATAGCTTTCAATTCTGCGTCATAAGGTTTAGAAAAGGGATTGAATCAGTTTTTAAAGGAAATGGCCGATTCTTCTAAATAGTTTAATAAGCGATTTTATACCTTTGCTTCGGATAAAAACCGATAACATCAGCTGGAATTACTGAAACCACATCATTGCGACCAAAGAGTTTTCCCTTCTGCCTCGGGTGAGCTGGAACTCTGCGAGGCAATCACAGACATGCACATTTAATACTTATTTTTAATAACACAAACATTATGAATTTCAGAAAAACCGTACTTTCAGTAGGTCTCGCGCTCGTCGGCGTAGCTGCGTTCGCACAGACTCCAAGGTATGCAGACTCGGACATCAACTTCGAGAAGTATTTCAAGCCTGCAACTGAGACTCCTGCATCACCAGATGCACAGGGCTTCATCCGTCGTTGGCTCATGCTCGATCCTATCAGCAAGCCTAACCGTGGCAACACTGTATTCATTGACTCTTACATCCGCGACGCATTCGCACGTGAGTACTACAAGGGCCAGTTCGCTTCAATGTCTGACCTCGCTCTCCTTCCTAAGGATGGCCAGAAGATCAAGAAGGTAGTCGTTGACGCACAGAAGCCTGTTGACCTTTCTGCAGGCAGACCGATGTTCATGGCAGAGCCTGAGCTCATCCAGGAGAAGGTGACCCTCACCTGGCATGCCCTCGACTCAAACTTCCCTAACGTGAAGCTTTTCCGCTTCGCTACCGGTCAGGGTCTCACCCGCTACGGTGTGATCTTCAATGTTGTCACCGTCATCAACTGCGACGAGGACATCGAGAACGTACGCCTCGCCACCGGTTCTAACTCAGCATCTATGTGGTGGGTCAACGGTGAAGAGGCTGTCATCATGTCAGGTGACCGCCGTATGGTTCAGGATGACTGCGCATCCGAGCGTCTCACCCTCCACAAGGGCAAGAACATCCTCAGGGGCGCCATCATCAACGGCCCTGGTATGAGTGACATGATCGTCCGCTTCATCGACGAGGCAGGCAACCCAGTCAAGAACTTCACTGTAACAACCAAGTAAGAAGGAGGAATACAAATATGAAAACTACTAAGATACTTTTCGGTACAGCTGCTATTCTTCTTTCAGCTGCATCAGCATCAGCACAGATCGGCAAGCCATTCATCCATGACCCTTCAACCATCATGGAGTGCGACGGCAAGTACTATACTTTCGGAACCGGTGGCGGCGGACTCATCTCTGCTGACGGTTACACCTGGGATGGCGGCGCAGTGCGCCCGGGCGGTGGAGCTGCTCCTGACGCAGTGAAGATCGGCGACCGTTACCTCGTAGGTTACTCTGCTACAGGTGGTGGACTCGGTGGCGGTCATGCAGGCCGTATTCTCACCATGTGGAACAAGACTCTCGATCCAAACTCTCCTGATTTCGCATATTCAGAGCCTATCCAGGTTGCTGAGTCAGTAGTTGACGAGGACTGCGACGCAATCGACGTTTCATTCCTCCTCGATCCTACCACAGGCCGCCTCTGGTGCACCTACGGTACCTATTTCGGCAACATCCGCCTCGTCGAGCTCGATCCTAAGACCGGCGCCCGCATGCCTGGCAACAAGGCTGTCGACGTGGCTATCGACTGTGAGGCTTCCGACCTCATCTACAAGGATGGCTGGTATTATCTCCTCGGTACCCACGGTACCTGCTGCGACGGTGTGAACTCTACCTACAACATCATCTGCGGCCGTTCACGCGTCGTTACCGGTCCTTACTATGACAACATGGGCCGTGACATGATGCTCGGTGGCGGTAAGATGGTCATCGGTTCAGGTCGTGAGCGCACTTTCGGTGCAGGTCACTTCGGCCGCATGGTTGAGGAAGAGGGTGTTGAGAAGTGCTCATTCCACTGGGAGGGTGACCTCGACCGTTCAGGTCGCAGCGTCCTCGCTGTAGAGCCTCTCGTATGGGTCAACGGATGGCCTGTATGCGGTAAGAAGGTTCAGGATGGCGAGTACTCTATCCAGTCAGTAAGACGTGGCTACGGCCTCGAGCTTACCGTTGACTTCCAGCGTGCAAACATCCAGCGTGTCGCTCGTGGTGCAGACGTTCCTGACGTTGCTCTCGAGAACCAGAAGCTCGCTGAGGTTATCGGTACCTGGCCAACCGGCAATACCGAGGTTCGCTGCAGCGATTACATGAACCGCCCTCACCAGAACTGGGTCATCACTTCAGTTCCTGAGCTCGGCGGAACCATCGCAGGCTCTTACGTGAAGATCACCATCGCAGGTACAAACCGTGCACTTGCTGCCAAGGCTGGCGCAGAGCTCGAGACCGTTCCTGAGTTCACCGGTGCTGACGAGCAGCTCTGGAGAATCGATCAGCTTACTGACGGTACCTACAGGCTCTCTCCAAAGGCTGTCCCTGGCTGCTCAGAGAAGCTCTGCCTCGTATGTACTTCAGACAGCAACGTTTCTCTCGCCAAGTTCGATATGAACAGCGACAACTGCAAGTGGATGTTCGAGTAATCTGAAACCACACGCCTTTAAGGCAATACAAGCGGACAAGTGCAGGTTTTTATGCCTGCACTTGTTTTTTTTTGCTATATTAGTCAGTTTTTTACGCAAACTTCAACTAATACCAGATACATGAAGAAAATACTCGTATCCATCGCTTCGGTGATGTTGTCTGCCGCTGCCTTCGCCCAGCCCGGCGGCGGAGCGCCTGCAGGTGGTTTCGGCGGCTTCCAGATGCCGGAAATCAAGGTGCATTGCTCTGAAAAGATCTCTGATGTGAACTATGCCGGTGACGGTCAGGTCTATCACAACCTCGACATCTATCTTCCACAGGTGAAGAAGGACAGGTATCCTGTAGTGGTGCATGTCTACGGCAGCGCATGGTACAGCAACAATTCGAAGGGAATGGCCGACTTGGGCACCATCGTGAATGCTCTCCTCGACGCCGGCTATGCAGTTGTGACTCCAAACCATCGTTCTTCCGGCGATGCTGCCTTTCCTGCTCAGATCAATGATATCAAGGGCGTAATACGCTTTGTGCGTGCCAATGCCGACAAATATGGTTTCGACACTTCCTTCGTCGCCACTTCCGGCTTCTCTTCCGGCGGTCATCTTTCTTCTCTCGCCGCTACTTCAGGCAATGCCCCTGAACTTGAGGGCAATGTCGGTGGCAACCTTCAGTACAGCAGCGCCGTGAATGCTGCCGTAGATTGGTCAGGCCCTATCGACCTCTTCAACATGAACTGCGGCGAGCCGCGCAAGTGGGGCAACACCCCGGAGGAGGCCCTCATCGGCCACGCCTATGAGCCGAAGTACGAGCAGGAGATGCGCGCAATCAGCCCTATGACCTACATCGACGCTGATGATGCACCGGTGATCATCTTCCACGGCACCGAGGACAATGTCGTCCCATGCTGTCAGGCTCCTGAATTCTATGAGGCGCTCACGAAGACAGGCGTGGACTCTGAACTCTACCTCGTTCATGGTGGCGGACATGGGTTCAACATGTACTCGGAGGAGAATCTCCAGCGCATGGTCAACTTCCTCGACAAGAAGAGGGGAGCCCCTGTCGCCGTGGCTGGTCAGCCTGATCCGAATTTCCATATCTATCTCTGTTTCGGACAGTCGAACATGGAGGGTAATGCCCGTGTTCAGCAGCAGGATGTCGAGGGTATAAGTGACCGTTTCGTCACCATGGCAGCAGTGGATTTCCCTGCAGTCGAGAAGGCGGAGCAGCCGGTAGCAGTTCCGGGAAGAAGGCAGATGCCAGTGAATTTCGTTCCTGAGGGCGGCATCCCTGCAAGGCAGATGGGACAGTGGTACAAGGCGGTTCCACCTCTCAGCCGTCCAGGCACCGGTCTTACTCCAGGTGACTATTTCGGCCGCACGCTCGTCGAGAATCTCCCTGAGGAGATCAGGGTAGGTGTCATCAATGTCTCCGTTGCCGGTTGCAGCATCGACTGCTTCATGCCGGACAAGGTGAAGGAATATACAGAGAGCTCGGCTGACTGGCTCAAGAACATAGTCGCTGCATACGGCGGCGATCCATATCAGCGTCTCGTGGACCTCGCGAAAGAGGCGCAGAAGGTCGGTGTGATCAAGGGTATCCTCCTCCATCAGGGCGAGACCAACACCAACGATCCTCAGTGGCCTGCGAACGTGAAGAAGGTCTATGACCGCCTCGTCGCCGACCTCGGTCTCCAAGGCCAGGCGGTTCCTCTCCTCGTGGGTGAGGTCGTGAACAATGACCAGGGCGGTGCATGTGCGGACCACAACAATGTGATCGCCCGCGTGCCTCAGGTGATTCCGAACGCCCATGTGATCAGCTCAAGCGGCTGCTCAACCGGCTTCGACCATCTCCACTTCGATGCAGAGGGCTACAGGGAACTCGGCCGCCGCTACGGTCTCAAGATGCTCGAGATCCTCGGCTATCCTGCAAAGGCCGGCATGGCGATGTACACAACCGCCATCGACCCTTACAAGATCCATCCAAGCGGAAGGGTGACCTTCAACTATCAGGCGCCTAACGCCAAGTCTGTCGTCCTTTCCAGCCAGATGCTCAAGGAGAACGCTCCTATGAAGATGAATTCAGAGGGAATCTGGAGCGTTACCGTCAAGCCTGAGAAGGCGGACATCTATCCTTACAACTTCATTGTGGACGGAATACAGGTGCAGGCCGTGAACAACGCTGCGATTTTCCCTAACGAGAACTTCAAGGCCAGCATCGTGGAGATCCCTTCTCCAGATGCTCTGTATACTGTAAAGGATGTTCCTCACGGCAAGGTCGTATATGACTCATACCATTCAAGCGTGCTCGGGACCGACCGTCCGCTCGTAATATATACTCCTGCCGGATATGAGAAGGGAAAGAAGTACCCTGTCCTTTACCTCGTCAGCGGCACAACCGACACAGAGGAGACATGGTTCAAGGTCGGAAAGACCAACGTGATCCTCGACAATCTCATCGCAGAAGGCAAGGCCGTCCCTATGGTCGTCGTAATGCCTTACGGCAACATGGGCTTCACCCCTCAGCCTACAAGCTTCGAGTCTTCCGAGATGTACAAGATATTCGAGAAGGAGATGACGGAGTGCATCATGCCATACGTGGAGAAGAACTACAAGGTCAAGGCTGACCGCGAGAG
>JAGHUQ010000043.1 GCA_018064725.1 Candidatus Cryptobacteroides caccocaballi | reverse complement strand
CATTGCCGTCGATGATTCCCTGTGAAGCGAACTCAGGAATGAGCGAAAGTGCTGCGCCTACTGCTCCGAGGGCAGTGATAGGGAAGGCCACGAGCTCTGGTGCGGTGAATCCGAAGAGCCATTTGAAGAGGAAGCTTATCTTGCTTGCGAGCCAAGGGAGAAGCCTGGTTCCTTCATATGCGGCACCTGTGTATACCACGATCGAATTACCGTCCGTGTCAACGCCCTGAGCCGATCCGCCGAAGGTCAGCATCATCACGAGGGTCGAGATGATGAGTACGCCCGGGATGATCGCAAGTCCGATCTCAACTCCAGACTTGCCACCGTCGAGGAGACCGTTGAGTATGCGTACGAACAATGAGACCTGCTCGCCGCTCTCAGTTGACTCTTCCTCCTTCACATGCTCGAGTGATGCCATCTGCTCGGCAGAGAGAGCATCCTCGGTACGATATGAAGGGTAGTCTTTGCAAATGAAATGCTGCATGCAGCGGGTCGAGATGATACAGCCGATCATTGCGCCGACAAGACCAATGATAGGGGCGAAGAAATATCCCTGGCTGATCATGAACACGATCACGATGAGACCCATTCCGAACGCGGTACCGAAATTGGTGAGCGAGATCATCTGATACTTCTTGAAGTACCTCGCGAAGTGCTTGTCGTTTGCGAGAGTGATGATCGCAGGGTTGTCGCTGAGGAAGGTCATGACAGCACCAAGCGAAGCCACGCCTGGAAGATTGAAGAGAGGCTTCATGATCGGGCGGAGCAGCTTCTGGAGAAGGTCTACTACGCCGAAGTCCACGAAAATCTTGGCAAGCGCGCCGGTGAGCACGCAGATTGCCATGATGTAGAATACCGTATTGAGCAGGAGGTCATGTGCAGTCTTCATCATCGTGTTGAGCATATTCGCAAGGCCCATCACCGAAGCGAGGTAACCGAATATGACCAGAACGATGATGAGGCAGACGACTCCGCTCGATAATCTGAACTTGGTTTTCATATATTAAGGTATGATTTATTTTCTGTCGATAAGAGACTTGATGCCCTCGAGCACTCCGAGTCTGAACTTGAGTCCTGCCTGGAAGTTGAGGCCTGTGTCAATGAGTGTTCCGTATGGGTTTGCGTTGTCTCCGAAAGAGTAGCCTGCGAGCGCAAAGAGCTTGACGGCGCCGCGGTTGTCCTTGACAGGGGAGTACTCAACTCCGCCGGATACGCTCTTCATGTCGGTACCGGCAATCACGAGGTGGTCCTCGAAAGAATCCGAGTTGTTGAAGTCCCAGGTGTACTTGAGATGTACGCGGAGTCCGTCAGCAGGTGCCGCTGAGAGCTCGGTCATGATCGACCAATCGGAGAATATGCCCTGATGCGCCGACATCCTGTTCATGAAATCGAGGTCGAGACGGAGCCACTTGGTGAAGTTGAACCTGTTTCCAAGTGCCACGTAGTACATCCACGTGTCGCGGGTATTCTGGAATGCGTTTGCCGACCACATAGTCTCATAGAAACCATGTGTTCCATACCACATGAAGTTGAAGGCCATCTTCGAGTTGCCTGCAGGATTGCCCTGCTCGTCCATGATGTATCCGCGCATCGGTGTGCTGCAGACCTGTGCAAGGAGCATGTCGCTCTCCGATACGTTGAAGCTTGCAGACACGCCCATCTGGTAGCAGGCGATGTTGTTCCAGAATTCGGAGCAGTAGTAGAGGTCGATAGGAGCCCTGTCATACTCGTATCCTCCGATGGCTACGACCTGCTTTCCGCCGGAAAGGGTGAGCCAGTCCGTTGCCTTCCAGTCGAGATGAATCCAGTCGGTTGCGTCGAAGAAAGCGCGGCTGGTGCCTTTGGTGAAACGCTGACGGTAGCTGTAGCTGAGCCTGTCGCCGATCTGTCCGTCGACCCTCATGTTCAGCCAGCTTCCTCGGAAGCCGGATGCGTCCTTGTTGAATGAATCTCCGACGACGGCACCTTCGTATCCAACCCTGGTTTCAAAGTAAAAGTCGTTGAGCCTGAATGTGTTTTCTGACTTCTGCGCAAAAGAAGGGGCACAGAAGAGTAAAATGGATGATATTACAGAAAATACCCTTGCGGGACCGCTTGTTCTGATCATGTCTAATTGTCGTAAAAAAGCGCCGCAAAGATATGTATAAATTATAAATTTAAAAGCCCGATGGACGTTTTGTACCTAAATATGTACGGAAATGCTATTTTGTGATAAGCATTTCGGACAATATCCCGACTAATTCAGGAAATCTGTCAGCCATGACGATGGGGCGGCCCTCTCTGCTGAGAAAGCAGTGAAGAGATGTCGCATGGCAGACAAGCTGCTCTCCGACCTTCATCCTGTAGTCGAACTTGATCTTGAAATTGAGGAGCTCCGCAACCTTGACCTCTATGTCTATCACGTCAGGATATGTGGTCGTCTTCTTGAACTCGGTAGTGATTGCCATGACAGGGGAGATCACGCCTTCCGCTTCCATTTTTTCATAACCGTATCCCATCTCCTCGAGCATGCTTATTCTGGCCTCTTCCATGAAACGTGTGTAGTTCGAATGGTGCGTTACGCCCATCTTGTCTGTCTCGTAGTAGTTTACCTTGTGCTGGTAGTGATAGCTTTCCATCTTACTGTCTCTTTTTATTAAGTGCTGCAAATGTACTGATAAAAGATTATTAAATTTTTAAAAAAGTTCTGAAAACCTTTGCTTTTTGGCGAATTTTTGTCTAATTTTGGCCTTAGATATTCGGACATCCCCCCTATGAGGTCAGTAAATATCATATCGAACGTCATTATCAGCGTCGTCCTTCTAGTCCTTGTGAAAAAACGTGAGGGCCGGGAAGTCGCGCAATATAACTTACGATAACGAAGTTTATTAAGCCCTTCTCGGAAACGAGGAGGGCTTCAATGTTTTATATAGAATGCAACACAAATTAAGAAGTTCAGTCACTACCGAAGGTAGAAGGATGGCAGGAGCAAGGGCTCTGTGGATTGCCACCGGCATGAAGAAGGAACAGATGGGCAAGCCCGTCATAGCTGTCGTGAATTCGTTCACCCAGTTCGTTCCGGGCCATACTCACCTGCATGAAATCGGTCAGATAGTAAAGGCTGAAATCGAGAAGCTTGGCTGCTATGCGGCTGAATTCAATACTATCGCAGTGGATGACGGAATCGCGATGGGCCATGACGGAATGCTCTATTCGCTCCCTTCAAGAGACATCATCGCAGACAGCGTCGAGTATATGGTCAATGCCCACAAGGCCGATGCCATGGTATGCATCAGCAACTGTGACAAGGTTACTCCGGGAATGCTCCTGGCGGCGATGAGACTCAATATTCCGGCAGTCTTCGTCTCCGGCGGTCCTATGGAGGCAGGAAAGGTGAACGGCGAGAATGCCGACCTCATCACGGCAATGGTAAAGGGTGGTGACACCTCAGTCAGCGATGAGGAGCTCAATGTCGTAGAGAATACGGCTTGTCCTGGTTGCGGCGCATGCTCCGGCATGTTCACGGCGAATTCGATGAATTCCCTCACGGAGGCCATCGGACTCTCGCTCCCGGGTAACGGTTCGATTCTCGCGACTCATGTGAACCGCATCCAGCTCTTCAAGGATGCAGCAGCATTGATAGTCAAGAACGCATATGCATACTATCAGGACGGCGACGAGAGCGTGCTCCCGAAGAGCATAGCATCACGTGACGCCTTCCTCAACGCCATGACGCTCGACATCGCAATGGGTGCTTCAACCAACACCGTGCTCCATCTCCTCGCGGTCGCTAACGAGGCGGGTGTGGATTTCAAGATGTCGGATATCGATGCGCTCAGCCGCAAGGTTCCATTCATCTGCAAACTCTCTCCGAACTGGCAGAAATACAGCATCCAGGAGGAAAACCGTGCAGGTGGTATCCTCGGAATCATGGGCGAGCTTGCAAAGGGCGGCCTTCTCAATCTCGATTGCAAGAGGGTCAATGGAGCTACTCTCGGTGAGGACATAGCCAAGTACTGCATCACTGGTGATACCATCGACCCTGAGGCTGACCGCATATATCGTTCAGCCCCTGCAGGCAAGTTCAGCATTAAGATGGGCAGCCAGGATTGCAAGTGGGAAACTCTCGATACCGACCGCGAGAACGGTTGCATCAGGGATATTGAGCATGCATACACCAAGGACGGCGGAATGGCCGTGCTCTTCGGTAACATAGCAAAGGACGGCTGCGTTGTCAAGACAGCGGGCGTCGCAGAGGAACTCTGGCATTTCGAGGGACCTGCAGTGGTCTTCGACAGCCAGGAGGCGGCATGCGAAGGTATCCTCGGCGGCAAGGTGAAGAAAGGCGATTGCGTCGTAATCACCTATGAAGGCCCTAAGGGTGGACCGGGCATGCAGGAAATGCTCTATCCGACCTCGTATATCAAGTCTATGCACATGGGTAAGGAGTGCGCTCTGATCACAGACGGACGCTTCAGCGGCGGTACCTCCGGCCTCAGCATCGGTCATATATCTCCTGAGGCTGCAGCCGGTGGAAACATCGGACTCGTGCGTGACGGAGACATCATCGTGATAGACATCCCTAGCCGCAGGATCGAGGTCAGGCTTTCTGACGAGCAGCTCGCACAGCGCAGGGAGGAAGAGCAGGCTCGCGGACGCAAGGCATTCACTCCTCCTTTCCGCCAGCGCACCGTAAGCAAGGCCCTCAAGGCTTATGCTGCAATGGTCAGCTCTGCAGACAAGGGCGCGGTGAGAATCATTGAAGATTAACGAAAGAAATATAATTCAAAGTGGCAGATCAGATAACAGATGAACAGATGTTCAGCGGTAGTGAAATACTGCTGAAATCACTCATTGCCGAGGGTGTCGACACCATCTTCGGTTATCCAGGCGGCCAGATTATGCCTACCTACGACAAGCTCTACGACTACCAGAAGGAGCTCAGGCATATACTTGTACGCCACGAGCAGGGAGCCATCCATGCGGCGCAGGGTTATGCGCGTGCAAAAGGTATCCCTGGCGTAGTTACGGTGACCTCCGGTCCTGGAGCTACCAATGTCATAACCGGTGTGGCTGATGCCATGATCGACAGTACTCCTGTCGTGGTCATAGCCGGTCAGGTTGCTACCCATCTTCTCGGAACCGATGCGTTCCAGGAGACTGACGTCATCGGTCTTACTACCCCTATCACGAAGTGGTCATACCAGATCCGTCGCGTGGAGGATATCCAGTGGGCGGTGGCGAGGGCATTCTATATCGCTTCTACTGGCCGTCCAGGTCCGGTAGTGCTCGATTTCACGGCGACGGCTCAGAAGGGCAAGGCCGCATTCAACTATGAGAAATGCAATTTCATCAGAAGCTATCATCCATATCCTGAGATAGAAGAGAAGGCTGTCCGCAAGGCTGCGAAGATGATCAATGAGGCCAAGAAGCCTTTCCTCGTCTTCGGACAGGGCATCATACTCTCCGGTGCAGAGAAGGAACTTCAGGCACTCGTCGAGAAAGGTGAGATACCATGTGCTTCGACCCTTCTCGGTCTCAGTGCTCTTCCGGACGGCTTCCCTCTCTACAAGGGAATGGTCGGAATGCACGGAAACATCGCTCCTAACGTGATGACCCAGGAGTGTGACCTCCTCATCGCTGTCGGTATGCGATTCGACGACCGCGTCACAGGAAATACCGCGACCTACGCTATCCAGGCGAGGAAGATCCATATCGACATCGACGAATCCGAATTCAACAAGGTCATTCCGGTAGATCTCGGTGTCCTCGGTGATGCGAAGGCTGTCCTTCCGATGATCACTGAGCTCATAGAGAAGAAGCCTCGCGAAGACTGGGGCCTCACCTCGACCATCTGTGACGCAGTGGAGAAGCATCGCGTAATAGATCCGGAGATTCATCCGGAGAGCGGAGAGATCCACATGGGCGAGGTTGTCGACACGCTTGCGGAGGTTTCCGGAAAGAATGCGCTCATCGTCACTGACGTCGGACAGAACCAGATGCTCGGTGCCCGCTATTCACGTTTCAATCAGACCCGCAGCATGATCACATCCGGTGGTCTCGGAACTATGGGCTTCGGCCTTCCTGCTGCCATCGGCGCCAAGGTCGGACGTCCTGACCGTCAGGTATGCTGCCTCGTAGGAGACGGTGGTATCCAGATGGTCATCCAGGAACTCGGCACCATCATGCAGGAGAGAACCGGCGTGAAGATCGTGCTCCTGAACAACAACTGGCTCGGAAACGTGCGCATGTGGCAGGAACTTTTCTACGACCAGCGTTACTCATCAACCAGGATGATCAACCCGGACTACTCTCAGATCGCTTCCGCATACGGAATCAGATACCGCATGGTAGACAAGAGGGAGGAACTCAGGGAGGCTGTCGAGGAGATGCTCTCCGACGATATGCCTTACATCCTTGAGACACACGTTCTCGAAGAGGGAATGGTATTCCCTATGATACCTCCTGGAAAGAACGTGAACGAGATTATGTTGAACAATGATGATTGGTTTGATTATGGAGAATAACGAGCATCTTTTCGTGGTCTCGGTATATTCCGAGAACCAGGTCGGACTCCTCGGTGCGATCGCCAATGCCTTCACAAGGCGCAGCCTCAACATCGAGACCCTGAATGTCGAGCCATCGGAGTTCGAGGGAGTACACAGGTTCACCTTCAAGACCAGGACCACCCTTGATAAGGTCGAGTCCATCGTGAAGCATATAGAGAAGAAGGTCGACGTGCTCAAGGCCTTCTACTACGTGGACAACGAGTATCTTGTGAAGGAGCATGACATCCTCGCAAGCTACATTGACAAGCACAAGAGATAGTAAACAAGATAAATTAATTATAAAACGAAAACAACTATGGCAAAAATGAACTTTGGCGGCGTTATCGAGAACATCGTTACCCGCGACGAATTCACAGTAGAGAAAGCAAGGGAAATCCTCAAGGACGAGACCATCGCAGTCATCGGTTATGGCGTGCAGGGTCCTGGCCAGTCACTCAACCTCAAGGATAACGGTTTCAACGTAATCGTCGGACAGCGTCCAGGCAAGACTTATGAGAAGGCTGTCGCTGACGGTTGGGTACCAGGTGAGACTCTCTTCGGCATCGAGGAGGCTTGCCAGAAGGCCAGCATCATCATGTGCCTCCTTTCAGACGCTGCTGTGATGTCAGTATGGCCAACTCTCAAGGGCTACCTCACCCCAGGTAAGGCGCTCTATTTCTCACACGGTTTCGCTATCACCTGGAACGATCGCACAGGTGTCGTACCTCCAGCTGACATCGATGTCATCATGGTTGCCCCTAAGGGTTCAGGCACCTCACTTCGTCGTCTCTTCGTAGAGGGCCGTGGCCTCAACTCTTCATATGCAGTATACCAGGACGCTACCGGTCGTGCAATGGATCGTACCCTTGCACTCGGTATCGGTATCGGTTCAGGTTACATGTTCGAGACTACCTTCCAGCGTGAGGCTACTTCAGACCTCACCGGTGAGCGCGGTTCGCTCATGGGTGCTATCCAGGGCCTTCTTCTCGCTCAGTACGAGGTACTCCGTGAGAACGGCCACACTCCTTCTGAGGCATTCAACGAGACTGTTGAGGAGCTTACTCAGTCACTCATGCCTCTCTTCGCAGAGAAAGGTATGGACTGGATGTATGCAAACTGCTCTACCACCGCACAGCGTGGCGCACTCGACTGGATGGGCCCATTCCACGATGCATGCAAGCCTGTAGTAGAGAAGCTCTACGCAAGCGTAAAGTGCGGAAATGAGGCTCAGATCTCTATCGACGCCAACTCTAAGCCAGACTACCGCGAGGGTCTCGAGAAGGAACTCAAGGCACTCCGTGAGTCAGAGATGTGGCAGACCGCCGTTACCGTACGTCAGCTTCGTCCAGAGAACGACAATAAGTAAGATTGAATGGATAATAGGGTATATATTTTTGATACGACCCTCAGGGACGGAGAACAGGTGCCTGGATGTCAGCTCAACACCGTTGAGAAGATCCAGGTGGCCAAGAGCCTCGAGGAGCTCGGCGTCGATGTGATCGAGGCCGGCTTCCCGATCTCCAGCCCGGGAGACTTCAACTCTGTGGTTGAGATCTCCAAGGCTGTGACCTGGCCTACCATCTGTGCGCTTTCACGCGCTGTCCAGAAGGACATAGACGTTGCTGCAGAGGCGCTCAAATATGCAAAGCATAAGAGAATCCATACCGGAATCGGTACTTCGGATTCACATATCAAGTATAAGTTCAACTCGACCCGTGAGGAGATAATCGAACGTGCGGTCAAGGCTGTCAAGTATGCAAGGAACTACGTCGACGAGGTGGAGTTCTATGCCGAGGACGCCGGTCGTACCGACAACGAGTATCTCGCGAGGGTGGTCGAGGCCGTGATCAAGGCAGGTGCCAAGGTGATCAACATTCCTGACACCACAGGTTATTGCCTTCCATCGGAGTATGGTGCGAAGATCAAGTATCTCGTCGAGCATGTCGACGGTATCGACAACGCGATTCTCTCGACCCACTGTCACAACGACCTCGGAATGGCGACTGCCAACACCATGGCCGGTCTCCTCAACGGAGCACGTCAGTGCGAGGTTACCATCAACGGTGTGGGCGAGCGCGCAGGTAACACCTCTCTCGAGGAGGTTGCCATGATCCTCAAGTGCCATAACGACATCGATCTCCAGACAAATATCAACTCGAAGAAGATCTATCCTCTGAGCCGTACTGTCTCAAGCCTCATGAACATGCCTGTCCAGCCTAACAAGGCCATTGTCGGCAAGAATGCGTTCGCGCACTCGTCCGGCATCCATCAGGACGGCGTGCTCAAGAACATGAGCACCTATGAGATCATCGATCCTCACGATATCGGTCTTGACGAGAACAGCATCGTTCTCACAGCAAGAAGCGGCCGTGCAGCTCTCCGTTACAGGCTTGAGGTGCTCGGAATCAAGATTGCAGACGACAAGCTTGACGGTGTCTACCAGGAGTTCCTCAAGATGGCAGACAAGAAGAAGCAGGTCAATGACGATGACCTTCTCGTACTTGCCGGTGCAGAGCGTGCGGAAAACCGTCACATCAAGCTCGATTTCCTTCAGGTGACTTCCGGTATGGGTGTACGTCCTGTCGCAAGCATCGGACTTGACATCGCCGGCGAGAAGTTTGAGGCTGCCGCTTCGGGTAACGGTCCTGTGGACGCGTCCATCAATGCGCTCAAGAAGATCATCAACCGCAACATGACTCTCAAGGAGTTCACCATCCAGAACATCACCAAGGGTTCTGATGACCTCGGAAAGGTACATATGCAGGTTGAGCATGCCGGCCATATATATTATGGTTTCGGCGCGAATACAGACGTCATCACGGCATCCGTCGAGGCGTATATCGATTGTATCAACAAATTCGTGAAGTAAGATGAACACTCTGTTTGACAAGATCTGGGACAGCCACGTCGTATCACTCATCGACGACGGTCCTACCCAGCTCTATATAGACCGCCTCTACTGTCATGAGGTGACCAGTCCTCAGGCATTCGAAGGCCTCAGGAACAGGGGCATCAAGTGTCTCCGCCCTGACAAGGTATTCTGCATGCCTGACCACAATACTCCGACCCATGACCAGGACAAGCCTATCGAGGATCCGATCTCGAAGACCCAGGTCGACACCCTCGCTGCCAACGCAGCAGAGTTCGGTCTCACTCACTACGGCATGTTCGACAAGAACAATGGTATCATCCATGTCGTCGGACCTGAGAAGGGCCTTTCTCTTCCTGGAATGACCATCGTCTGCGGTGATTCCCACACCAGTACCCACGGTGCAATGGGCGCAGTCGCATTCGGTATCGGTACCAGTGAGGTCGAGATGGTCCTCGCATCGCAGTGCATCCTTCAGGCCAAGCCGAAGTCGATGAGAATCAATATCGAGGGCAGTCTCGGAAGGGGAGTGACCCCTAAGGATGTGGCTCTCTACCTCATGTCACAGATCACCACCAGCGGTGCGACAGGCTATTTCATCGAGTACGCAGGTTCCGTCGTTCGCGAGATGACCATGGAAGGACGTCTCACCCTCTGCAACCTCTCTATCGAGATGGGTGCACGTGGAGGATTCATCGCTCCTGACGAAATCACTTTCGCATACATCAAGGGTCGCGAATATGCACCTAAGGGCGAAGCTTGGGACAAGGCTGTTGCATATTGGAGCACTCTCAGAAGCGGAGACGACGCTGTCTTCGACAAGGAGCTTACCTTCAATGCTGCTGACATCAACCCTATGATAACCTATGGAACCAACCCTGGCATGGGTATGGCAATCGACGCAGCGATACCTTCTCTCGAAGGAATGTCGGAGACCGCGAGCCAGTCATTCATGAAGTCAATGGACTACATGGGATTCCAGCCTGGTGAGAAGCTTCTCGGCAAGAAGGTTGACTACGTGTTCCTCGGAGCATGTACCAACGGACGAATCGAGGACTTCCGCGCATTCGCAAGCATCGCTAACGGCCGTCACAAGGCTGACAACATCATCGCATGGCTCGTTCCTGGCTCATGGGCTGTTGACAGACAGATCCGTGAGGAAGGCATTGACAAGATCCTCGAGGAGGCCGGTTTCGAAATCCGTCAGCCGGGCTGCTCGGCATGTCTCGCCATGAACGATGACAAGATTCCTGCAGGCAAGTATTCTGTGTCTACCAGCAACCGCAACTTCGAGGGCCGTCAGGGACCAAAGTCCAGGACTCTCCTTGCAAGCCCGCTCGTAGCCGCAGCCGCAGCCGTGACAGGCGTAATCACTGACCCTAGGACTCTTCTTTAAAGTATTCAGGCAATGAAAGCAAAGTTCGACATCATACAGTCTACCTGTGTTCCTCTCCCTCTCGAGAACGTGGACACCGATCAGATCATCCCCGCACGTTTCCTCAAGGCTACCTCGAGGGATGAGAAGTTCTTCGGTGACAACCTCTTCAGAGATTGGAGATTTAATGCTGACAATACTCCTAAGAAGGAGTTCGTGTTCAATACCCCGGCGTTCTCTGCTGCTCCTTCAGAGGGAGTTCATCAGATTCTCGTAGCGGGTAAGAACTTCGGATCCGGATCCAGCCGTGAGCATGCCGCATGGGCTATCGCTGGTTACGGATTCAGGGTTGTCATCTCCAGCTTCTTCGCTGATATCCACAAGAATAACGAACTCAACAATTTCGTTCTCCCCGTCGTGGTCTCTGAAGAATTCCTTGCTGAACTCTTCCAGACCATCGCTGCCGATCCTCAGGCTCAGGTCAAGGTAGACGTTCCTGCCCAGACCGTGACCAACCTCACCACCGGCCGCTCAGAGAAATTCGATATCAACGGATACAAGAAGTACTGTCTCGTGAATGCACTTGACGACATCGACTATCTCCTCCAGCAGAAGGCTGAGATCGAGAAGTACGAGGCGTCGTCAGTCAGATATTAGGATATGTTGGAGATTCTTGACACCACTCTCAGGGACGGCGAACAGACCGCGGGCGTCTCATTCAACGTGAATGAGAAGCTTGCGATCGCGAGCATGCTCCTCGAGAAGCTTAAGGTCGACAGGATCGAGGTCGCCTCAGCCAGGGTTTCCCGTGGCGAGTCGGATGCCTTCCGTGCAATTTGCAGCTGGGCGGCTTCCAAGGGTTGCCTCGAGAGGGTTGAGGCACTTGGCTTCATCGATGGCGGCGTGTCAGTGGATTGGATAGCCGATGCAGGAGGAAAGGTGGTCAACATACTCGCGAAGGGCTCCCTGCGCCACGTCACCACGCAGCTCAGGAAGACTCCGGAACAGCATATCGCCGACATCCTTGAAGTAGTCGCCAAGGCTGAGGGCCGCGGACTCTCATGCAACATATATCTCGAGGACTGGTCCAATGGAATGCTCCAGTCTCCTGAGTATGTGTTCCAGCTTGTAGACGGACTGAAGGACAGTTCGATCAGAAGGTTCATGCTTCCGGATACTCTGGGAATACTCAACCCTGACCAGACGTCAGAGATGGTATCAAAGATGACCGGACGCTATCCGGATATCCACTTCGACTTCCACGGGCATAATGACTATGACCTTGCCGTGGCCAACAGCTACGCAGCCGTCAAGGCTGGCGTCAGCGGACTTCACCTCACCGTGAACGGACTCGGAGAGAGGACGGGCAATACTCCTCTCGCGAGCATGGCAGTCATCCTGAACGATATGCTGAAAGTCGAGAATAATCTCGATGAGAGTGAGCTTACCCATGTATGCAAGTACGTGGAGAGCATCTCCGGCATCAGGGTCCCTGAGAACATGCCGGTCGTCGGAGAGAATGTCTTCACCCAGAGCAGCGGTGTGCATGCAGACGGCGACAGGAAGGGAAATCTCTATGTGAATGACCTGCTTCCGGAGAGGTTCGGACGCGTAAGGAAATATGCGCTCGGCAAGACCAGCGGAAAGGCAAACATCGTGGAGAACCTCAAGGCTCTCAACATGACCCTCACGCCCGAGCAGGTCAAGCTCGTGACGGCCAGGGTCGTGGAACTTGGAGACAAGAAGGAGTCCATGAGTGCTGAAGACCTTCCGTTCATCATCGCCGATGTCCTCAAGGAGACTTCGAAGGAGACTCCGGACAACATCCACATACTCAACTACAGTCTCCAGCTGACCAGGCTCATGAAGCCGTTCGCCATCGTGAAGGTCAAGATTCATGGAACTGAATACGAGGACTCTGCAGTCGGTGACGGACAGTACGATGCATTCATGAAGGCCATCTGGAAGATCTATGACCGCCTCGAGAAACCGCATCCTATCCTCGCTGACTATCAGGTAACCATCCCTCCGGGAGGTAAGACGGATGCACTCGTCGCAACCACCATCACCTGGGACAGCAATGGCTACCAGTTCAAGACAAGGGGCATCGACTCCGACCAGACGGAGGCCGCCATCAAGGCGACTGTCAAGATGCTCAACATTTTGGAAAACCTTGATATAATACATCAATAGATATGGACATCAGAATCGCAAAGCTTCCGGGTGACGGTATCGGACCCGAAGTCGTTGAACAGGCCGTCAAGGCCATTGATGCCGTGGCTGCGAAGTTCGGCCACAAGGTAACATATACTTTCGGCCTCGTCGGCGCATGTGCAATCGACGCGACCGGTTCTGCATTCCCTGACGAGACCTTCAATACCTGTCTCGAGGCTGATGCAGTCCTTTTCGGAGCTGTGGGCGATCCACGTTTCGACAATGACCCTAAGGCTAAGGTACGTCCGGAGCAGGGTCTTCTCGCAATGCGTAAGAAGCTCGGCCTCTTTGCAAACCTCCGTCCGGTGGAGACATTCGCATCCCTCGTGGACAAGTCTCCTCTCAAGAAGGAACTTGTGGAAGGTGCGGATTTCATCTGTGTACGCGAACTTACCGGTGGAATGTATTTCGGTGAGAAGGGCCGCCTCGACAATGGCGACACCGCATACGATACAAATATCTATCACCGTTATGAGGTGGAGCGCATCCTCCGTCTTTCATACGAGTACGCACGCAAGCGCCGCAAGCACCTCACCGTGGTCGACAAGGCAAATGTCCTCGAGTCATCAAGGCTCTGGAGGCAGGTCGCTCAGGAGATCGAGGGTGAGTATCCAGACGTCACTACTGACTACATGTATGTCGACAACGCTGCCATGAAGCTCATCACCTGGCCTAAGTTCTTCGATGTCCTCGTGACAGAGAACACTTTCGGTGACATCCTTACCGACGAGGCCAGCTGCATCTCTGGCTCCATGGGTCTTCTCGCATCAGCATCCGTGGGTGAGCACACTGGTGTGTTCGAGCCTATCCATGGCTCATATCCACAGGCTGCGGGCAAGAACATCGCAAACCCTCTCGCAACCATCCTCTCCGCTGCAATGCTTCTTGAGCATCTCGGCCTCCTCGAGGAGGGCAAGGCTGTCAGGAACGCAGTTTCTGCAAGCATCGACGCATGTGTCGTGACGGAGGATCTCGCCAACGGCGGAAAGGCATACAGCACTTCTGAGGTAGGTGACTGGGTAGCATCAAGAATTTAACTTAAAAGACTTAATATCATGGCAGAATTGGATTGGTCAGATCTCTCCTTCAAGTATAGGAAGACCAACGTGATCATCACGAGCTATTACAAGGACGGAGTATGGTCCGAGCCTGTGGCTTCACACGATTTTGATTTCCATTTCAGCGCTTTCGCTGGAGTGTTCCATTATGCGAATGCCTGCTTTGAGGGCCTCAAGGCTTTCAGGGGCGTTGACGGCAGGGTGCGTCTTTTCCGTCCGGACGAGAACGCCAAGCGTCTCCAGAAGAGCGGTGGTCATCTCGACATGGCAACACCTTCGGAGGAGATGTTCATCGACATGTGCGTAAAGTGTGTCGAGGCTAACATCGAATTCCTTCCTCCATACGGATACGGTGCATCAATGTATCTCCGCCCAGTCCTCATCGGATGCAACCCTCAGCTCGGTATCGCATCTTCGACTGAGGTTCTCTTCGCTGTGATGTGCTCACCTGTGGGCACATATTCAGGTGCGAAGAGTCTCTCTCCTGGCACTGCAACCCTCGCCAGGAACTACGACCGTGCCGCTCCTAACGGAACTGGTCAGTACAAGATCGCCGCAAACTATGCGACCTCGCTTCACCCATATAACCTTGCCCACAGACAGGGATACCGTGAGCTTCTCTTCCTCGATCCTGCTACAAAGACCAAGATCGACGAGTTCGGCTCATCCAACTTCCTTGCAATCAAGGGCAATACCTATGTGACACCGCTTTCTGATTCAGTTCTCCCTTCCATTACCAACAAGACCCTTCAGGCTGTTGCCCAGGATTTCGGCATGACCGTGGAGAAGAGGGCCGTGTATGTTGACGAGCTCGCTGAGTTCGAGGAAATCAATGCCTGCGGTACGGCTGTGGTCATCACTCCTATCTGCAGCATCGACGACAAGCCTACTCTTGAGAGCAGTGAGATTACCAGGACCTTCCACATGCCTTCTGGTGATGAGTGCGGAAAGGTGAGCCGCAAGCTCTATGACCGCATCCGTGGCATCCAGGATGGTCTCGAGGAGGATACTCACAATTGGTGCATCGTTCTCTAAATATTTGCGTTTGCGAATAAGTTTACCTACATTTGTAAGGTAATGAGAACATTCATCTGCACATTCCACCACGAGCACCACCATCTCCGCAAGATTTGGTAGGTTTCAGCATGTGCAGTCATAGACAAGATATCATGAGGCTTACCGTAAGGTGAGCCTCATTTTTGTACCAGAAACAAAAGAGTAAACATTATGATAAGAATTGCAATTCAATCTAAAGGTCGTCTTAACGAAGACACCGTAGGACTTCTCAACTCGATAGGCATCAAGATTGATGACGCTAAGAGGAAGTTCCTTTCCAAGTCGAAGAATTTTCCTATAGAGGTTCTCTATATGAGGGATGACGACATTCCGCAGCTTGTTGCCAGCGGCGTTGCGACCCTCGGTATCGTCGGCTACAATGAGGTCGCCGAGAAGAATCTTCCTGTCGAGATCGTAGACCGTCTCGGTTTCAGCAAGTGCAGGATATCCCTTGCGCTGCCGAAATCGGTGGATTACCCTGGTCTCGAATGGTTCAATGGAAAGAGGATTGCGACTTCTTATCCTGTCATCCTGAAGAAGTTTCTTGCCGAGAAGGGTATTGATGCCAAGGTCGAGGTCATAACCGGTTCGGTCGAGATCGCTCCTGCTGCAGGCATTGCTGATGCCATCTTCGACATCGTGTCGTCAGGAAGCACGCTCGTCAGCAACGGACTCGTTGAGGTGGAGACCGTGTTCGAGTCTGAGGCTGTGCTCATATCAAATGGAAACCTCGATGCGGAGGAGCAGGAAGTCCTTCAGGAAATCCTGTTCAGAATCGAGTCCGAGAAGGTGAGCAAGAATAAGAAGTATATACTTATGAACCTCCCTCAGAGCTCCGTTGAAGAGGCCGTGAAGCTCCTTCCGGCAATGCGTAGCCCGACAGTGATGCCTCTCGCGGCAGAGGGATGGTGCTCGCTCCATTCCGTGGTTGATGAGAATGACCTTTGGGAGAAGGTTCGCGCGCTCAAGGCGATAGGTGCAGAGGGCATACTCGTCCTCGATATTGATAAGATCATACCGTAAGACAACTGATACGATGGAAATTTACAGGAATCCGGAAAGGAAGGATTGGGCGGCGCTATGTGCCAGACCGTCCGATTTCAATCCTGTCGTAAAGGAGAGGGTCGAAAGAATCATCGACCGCGTGAGGACAGAGGGCGATGCGGCCCTTCTCGGACTTGCGAAGGAAATTGATGGGCTCGATATGGAAAGCCTTGCCGTGAGCGAGGCTGAGATAGTAGAGGCGTCCGCTCTGGTGGAAGACAAGGTAAAGCTCGCGATCGCTGATGCTGCCCGCAATATAACCGCCTTCCACAAGGCTCAGTATCCGGCGCAGGTCGAGGTCGAGACCGCACCTGGCGTAAGGTGCATCCAGAGACCGGTCCCTATCAGGAGCGTCGGCCTGTATATACCTGGCGGTACTGCACCTCTTTTCTCAACTGTGCTCATGCTTGCCATTCCTGCTGCTATCGCAGGTTGCAGCGAAGTCGTTCTCTGCACTCCATGTGCCCGTAACGGAAAGGTGGCTCCTGCCGTGCTCTATGCCGCATCGTATTGCGGAATACGTAAGATTTACAAGGTCGGAGGTGCTCAGGCAGTGGCTGCCATGGCTTATGGAACAGAGTCTGTGCCTAGGGTAGACAAGATATTTGGCCCAGGCAACCAGTATGTCACTACCGCGAAGCAGCTTCTTGGTAATCGTCAGGTGGCTATCGACATGCCTGCAGGTCCGTCAGAAGTGATGGTGATGGCAGATTCGACGGCAAATGCCGCTTATGTGGCAGCTGACCTCCTTTCACAGGCCGAGCATGGAGCAGACAGCCAGGTGATGCTCGTCAGCGACAGCGACAAGCTTGCTTCTGAGGTAGAAGCCGAGGTGCTTCGTCAGGCAGAGCTCCTGAGCCGTGCGGACTTTGTCGCAAAGTCCCTCCAGAAGAGCCGTTTCGTGGTTCTCGACTCGAGGGAGGAGATGCTGGCCTTCGCGAACGAATATGCCTCTGAACACCTTATCATCTCTATGGAGAATCCATGGGAGATTGCTGATAGGATCACTGCTGCCGGTAGCGTATTCATCGGAAACTATACACCGGAGAGTGCCGGCGATTATGCGTCCGGAACCAACCATACCCTTCCTACCTGCGGATGGGCACGCTCATGCAGCGGAGTGAACCTCGACAGCTTCATGAAAAAGATGACCATCCAGGAAATCAGCAGGGATGGACTTGAAGGCCTGGCCAAGACCATCGTGTCGATGGCTGAGGCGGAAGGACTACAGGCACATGCAAATGCCGTAAAGATCAGAACCTATGAAAAGTAATGAGATAGAATCGCTCGTAAGAGCCAACATACGCAGCCTCTGCCCGTATTCGACGGCGAGGGATGAGTACAGCGGGCCTATAGGTGTTTTCCTCGATGCCAATGAAAGCCCATATCCAACTGGATACAACCGCTATCCTGATCCACATCAGAAGGCACTTAAGTCAAGAATATCCCAGATTAAGGGAACTGCTGTCGAGAATATATTCATCGGCAACGGAAGTGATGAGGCCATCGATATGGTGTTCCGCGTGTTCTGTGTCCCAGGAAGGGACAACGTGGTGGCAATTGCTCCGAGCTATGGAATGTATGCCGTTGCAGCAGATATGAACGACATAAGCGTCAGACCATTCATGCTGGATGATGATTTCGGCTTCGACAATGATGCACTCCTGGCCGCATGCGATGCCAACACCAAGGCCATCTTCCTCTGTACCCCGAACAATCCTACTGGAAATGCCTTCAGCAATGCGCAGATCGTAGACCTGCTCGAGAGGTTCAAGGGAATGGTCATAGTGGACGAGGCCTATATAGATTTCTGCTCTGAGCCAAGTCTTATTGCGAAGATCGGAGAATATGCCAATCTCATAGTGCTCCAGACCCTTTCTAAGGCATGGGGAATGGCTGGCCTGAGAGTAGGACTTGCGTTTGCGGATGAATACGTGATAAGGCTCATGTCCATGGTCAAGTATCCATACAACATCAATCAGCTCGCTCAGGAAGCCGCCCTGAAGGCCCTTCAGGTGGATAATTCGTCGAGGGTGGCTGAGATCGTCGCACAGCGCGCAGTAGTCGCTGACGCGGTCGCATCCCTGTCTTTCGTGGAGAAGGTATATCCCAGCGAGGCTAATTTCATACTTGCAAAGGTTGATGATGCGGACAGGGTGTATAACCATCTTCTTGCGACTGGCATCATCGTGAGGAACCGCAACCGTGTGAAAGGATGTATGGGATGCGTGCGTATCACCATCGGACTCCCTGAGGAGAATGTGAAACTTCTAGAATCACTCAAATTATATGAAGAAGGCGATATTCGTGGATAGGGACGGTACTATCATCATTGAGCCTCCTGTCACCGAGCAGATAGATTCGCTCGAGGTGCTCGAATTCGTACCGGGTGCAATCTCGGGCATGAAGGCATTGATGGGCCTGGGCTATGAGATAGTCATGGCAAGCAATCAGGACGGACTCGGAACAGCATCCTTCCCGGAAGAGACCTTCTGGCCTGCTCATGAGAAGATGCTCAAGACTCTCGAAGGTGAAGACGTCGTGTTCGATGACCAGCTCATTGACCGCAGCTTTCCGGAGGAAGGCCTGGACACACGCAAGCCGGGTATAGGCATGTTCGGGAAATACCTCTCCGGGGAATACGACCTTGCATCTTGTTTCGTGATCGGAGACCGTGAAAGCGATATGCAGCTGGCCCGCAATCTCGGAGCCAAGGGCCTGAAGATAGATGCTGAGGACTACCGCGGAAGCTGGAAGGCGGTCGTGGAGGCTGTACGCAGCACAGAACGCAGTGCCGTGGTCGCTCGAAAGACAGGGGAGACGGACATCTATGTCAAGGTGGACCTCGACGGAAAGGGTGAGTCTTCCGTAGACAGCGGACTTAAGTTTTTCGACCACATGCTCAACCAGATCGTGCATCACGGAGGCGTCTCTCTCGAACTTCGCTGCAAGGGTGATCTCGAGGTTGATGAGCACCATACCATGGAAGATGTCGGTATCGCGCTCGGAGAGGCTCTTGCCAAGGCTCTCGGCGGCAAGGTCGGCATAGACAGGTATGGTTTCGTCCTCCCTATGGATGAGTGCAGAGCCATCTGTCTGATGGATTTCGGCGGTCGCAGCGAACTCGTCTGGGATGTTGAATTCACCCGCGAATATGTGGGCGATGTCCCTACCGAGATGTTCAAGCATTTCTTCAAGTCCATGAGTGACGCGATGAAGTGCAACCTCTATGTTCAGGCAAGAGGCGAGAACAATCACCATATTGCGGAGAGCGTTTTCAAGGCGTTCGCCCGTGCGCTTCGTCAGGCTGTGAAGCGCAATGTCTTCAGTTATGAACTTCCATCAAGCAAAGGACTGCTATGATAGCAATAGTAGATTATAACACAGGCAATCTCAGGTCGGTGAAGAATGCCCTCGAGAGACTCGGATGCGAGTATGTGCTCACTGACGATCCGAAGGTGCTTCTTGCTGCAGAGAAGGTCATCATGCCGGGCGTCGGAAACGCAGCCGACGCAATGGCGAACCTCGAGGCAAAGGGCCTCGTGGACGTGATAAAGAGTATCAGACGTCCTGTCCTCGGCATCTGTGTCGGTATGCAGATAATGTGCAGGGACAGCGAAGAGGGCAATGCGAAGTGCCTCGGCATCTTCGATTCTCATGTGCGCAGGTTCCCGGAGGATCCGGAGGCCAAGGTTCCGCACATGGGATGGAATTCGATCAGCAACCTCGATGGCAAGCTTTTCAAGGGTATGGCCGGAGGCTGTCATGTCTATTTCGTCCATTCGTATTATCCGGAGCTCTGCCCAGATACTATTGCAACGTGCAGGCACGGAAAGAAGATGTTCAGTGCTGCACTCAAGTACGAGAATTTCTATGGCACTCAGTTCCATCCTGAGAAGAGCGGTGACGTAGGAGAACAGATACTCAGAAATTTCATTGCATTATGATAGAAATCATTCCAGCCATAGATATAATAGGTGGGCGTTGTGTCCGCCTGACAAAGGGTGACTATGCCCAGACCAAGGTGTACGATGCTTCTCCGGTCGACATGGCGAAGGCGTACGCTGACTGCGGCGTCAAGAGAATCCATCTTGTCGATCTCGACGGTGCCAAGATATCGGACACGGTAAATCTCAAGACCCTTGAGAAGGTCGTTTCGGGAAGCGGTCTGGACGTAGAGTGGGGCGGAGGAATCGCTGACGACGCGGGCCTCGGAAGAGTTTTCGATGCAGGTGCCGGCCATGCCATCATAGGTAGCGTCGCGGCTCTTCATCCGGAGCTCTTCGAGCAGTGGCTTCAGAAATTCGGTCCGGACAGGATGGTTCTGGGCGCAGATGTCAGGAAGTCCGAGGACAAGCTCAATATGTTCGGGGAACCGATGTTCAATATCGCGGTGAAGGGATGGCAGGAGTCCGTGGAACTCACCATCGAGAACCTTATAGACAGATTCCTTCCGTTGGGACTGAACCAGGCCATCGTGACGGATATTTCCCGCGACGGTATGCTGCTGGGCCCTAACTCTCCGCTCTATGTCGGACTTCAGGAGAGATATCAGAGTGTCGATTTCACGGTGAGCGGTGGTATAAGCTCGATGGATGAGATTGTGGCCCTTGACAAGGCCGGACTCCGAAAGGTCATCATCGGCAAGGCAATCTATGAGAATAAAATCAGTTTGGAGGATATCAGAAGATGGTCGCAAAACGCATAATACCATGCCTGGACGTCAAGGACGGACAGGTGGTCAAGGGAATAAACTTTCTTGGTCTCAAGGAAGTAGGCGACGCGGTTGAAATGGGCGTGAAGTATTCCCGTGAGGGTGCTGATGAACTTGTGTATCTCGATATCAGCGCGACTCATGAGGGAAGGCATACATTCGCGGAGCTCGTTGAGAGGATTGCGGCTGGCATCAATATCCCTTTCACGGTAGGTGGCGGAATTTCCACGATGGACGATGCTGCAAGGCTTCTGGATGCCGGTGCTGACAAGATTTCCGTCAACAGCGCAGCCATCAAGGATCCTACACTCATCGATAGGATTGCCGGCAAGTACGGAAGCCAGTTCATTGTCTGCGCTATCGATGCGAAGTGCATTGACGGAACCTGGTTCGCTTCTACCCATGGCGGACGCAACATGACTGACAAGGAACTCTATTCATGGGCAAAGGAGGCTCAGGACAGGGGAGCGGGAGAGATTCTTTTCACTTCCATGGACCATGACGGCACCAAGAACGGATATGCGTGTGACGCGTATGCGAAGCTGTCCGAGATACTGACCATTCCGGTGATTGCCTCTGGCGGTGCCGGAAGCATTGCCCACATCGAGGAAGTCCTCACGGTCGGCAAGGCTGATGCCGCCCTTGCTGCCAGCATCTTCCACTATGGTGAGATCGCTATTCCCGATCTGAAGAAATCACTCTCTGAGGCCGGCGTGCCTATGAGACTTAAATAGTTGACTGACGATATGAATTGCACGTATAGCTTCAAGGATTTTGAACTTGGAAAGACTGGGGATGGCCTTCTTCCAGTGATCATACAGGACTCACGTACTCTCAAGGTCCTCATGCTCGGATATATGAACGAGGAGGCCTATGAGAAGACACGTTCAGAAGGAAAGGTGACTTTCTGGTCACGTTCACGCAATACTCTCTGGACAAAAGGGGAGACCAGCGGAAATTTCCTGACTGTAGTCGAGATGTACCCGGACTGTGATAATGACACCTTGCTAATCAAGGCCATTCCTGACGGCCCGACATGTCATCGTGGAACCACCAGCTGCTTCGATACTCCGGAGGAGGAGGGCTTCATCCGTACTCTGGAGGGAGTCATCCAGAAACGCCATGAGCAGATGCCGGAGGGGTCATATACGACCAAGCTCTTCATCAAGGGCGTGAAATGTATCTCCAAGAAAGTCGGTGAGGAGACCAGTGAGTCAATCATCGAGGCTGTCGACGGAAATCGAGACCGCTTCATATACGAAGCCTCGGATCTCATCTACCACTATCTGGTTCTTCTCGAGCAGATGGGCGTTTCCATCTCCGATCTCGAAAAGGAACTCTCGTTCAGACATAGATAACAAAAAATGATGCCTCAAAATTCTTGAGGCATCATTTTTTATGGCTATTGTCTGCATGCGCCGGCGGCGCATATGCTGTCAAAGACTATTTGAAGAGAAGCGGAGCCATCTCCTTGAGGGCGCGTCTCCAGGTGAGGAACTCATGGGCAGTGCCTGGTGAAACGTATGAGGTGGCCTTTATGCCCGCTGCATTGAGGTCTGCAACTGACTTCTCGACTGCATCTGGGTTTTCCTTGCTGCCGCAGCTGATGAAAATATGCTTTACCTGCTTAGGATCCTTGATGGCATCAGGTGTGTATGATCCACCGCTGAGGAGACCATAGTAGCCGAAGGTCTCGGTGCGACGGAGGGTGATGAGCGAAGTGGTGAAGCCACCCATTGAGAGGCCTGCCATCGCGCGGTGCCACTTGTCGGCCTTGGTCCTGAAGTTTGCATCGATGTAAGGGATGAGTTCGTCAACGAGGACGGTCTCGAAATCCTTTGCGTCAAATTCGTTGATGTGACCGAATACGACATCGTTGCACATTCCATAGGTGTTGACGATGATGAACGGCTCGATCTCGCCAGCTGCGATCATGTTGTCCATGATGAGGTTCTCATGTCCCTGGTTAGACCATGCTGTCTCATCCTCACCCCAGCCGTGCTGGAGATAGAGCACCGGATACTTGGTCTTGTTCTTAGGGTCACCATAGCCTGCTGGAGTATATACCATGGCACGGCGGAGCTGGTTGGTGCTCTTTGACCAGAAGAGTACCTGCTGTACGTTTCCGTGAGGCACGTTCTTCTCTGCATAGAAA
>JAGHUQ010000041.1 GCA_018064725.1 Candidatus Cryptobacteroides caccocaballi | reverse complement strand
CATGAGCTTGAACTCATCGGTGGTCTCGTCGGTGTCTCCGAGTGAAGAGTACTTGAGGCAGAGGAGCTCCTCGTATGAGATGATCCATGCCTTACGACGGTATGAGTCACCCTCATTTGCGACGAGAGCATCGACGAACTTCTTGGAAGGGTTTCCGCCACCGCCCCAACCCATGAGCTGGATTGTGAGGTCAGGAAGGTTCATGAGGTCACGCCAGAAGTTTGCCTGGTTGTTCTGCACATGCATGTGGCCGCCGAATCCCTTGATTGCGTCAGTATTGTCGGTGTAGTTGAACTCGAATACCTTCTCGCAAGATCCGTCACCTCTCTTGTGGAAGAGGTACATCATCTGGTCACCAGGAACGAGGTCGTAGTTGCCAGAGGTGATGACCTGCTTGAGAGTGGTCTTTGCTGCTGCATAGTCACCGGTGAGAACCTGTGCCTTGCCGAGGAATGCGAGTGCTGCGTCCTTGGTAAGACGTACGGCACCATCCTTATCACCCTTGCCGTTCCTTGAAGGAAGGTACTTGGCTGCGGTCTCGAGGTCCTCCATGACATGCTTCATGACCTCAGCATGTGGGGTGTTGCCTGGACGGTCGGTACCTGCGAGCACGTGGTCAACGTATGGTGGGTTACCCCAGTAGGTTGCGAGGTGCATGTATACCCATGCACGGATGGTCATTGCCTCTGCGATGTATCTGTCGATGTTTGCGCTCTGACCGAACTGATAGTGATCAGTGAGGAGGTTACATGCGTAGATACACTGGTATGCGCCTCTGTAGTTGTTGGCAACTACATCGGAGTTGTCACCGAAGCTTGGACGGTATTCGTTGATTTCGATACCGAAGACATGGTCACCCTTGTTTCCTGAGCCCCAGTAGATATCGTCTGCAGGAGCATTCTTGAGGATGAAGTATGAAGGAGCGATACACCAGTTAGCTCCGAAACCAGGGCCGATATTGATGTATTTGATGGCTGCAGCATAGACTGTCGTGATTGCAGACTCTGCATCCTCCTCTGTCTGATAGAAGTTCTCGATTGAAATCACACCCTTCTTAGGAATTTCAAGCAGGCTCTGGCTGCATGACTCAGCAAACATCATTGATGCTGCAAGTGCGATTCCGGCATATATTATCTTTTTCATATTCAACAGGATGTTTTAGAATGAGAGGTTTACACCGAAGATGATCTTCCTTGAGTTAGGGTATGAGCCCTTATCCATACCGATACCGTTGTGTGCACCAGTTGATGCGGTCTCAGGATCGAAACCAGGGTACTTGGTGATGGTGAAGAAGTCGTCGAGGGATGCATAGATTCGGAGTGAATCGATGAATGCCTTCTTGCTCCATGCCTTAGGAAGAGTATAACCGAGCTGGATCTGCTTGATCCTGAAGTAGTCACCCTTGAAGAGGTTAGCAGATGATGACCAGAAGTTGGTGTCTGTTGCCATGCTTGCCACTGAAGGCATTGATGCATTCTTGTTCTGTGGAGTCCATCTGTTCTCGTAGAAGTAGGTCATAGAGTTGATACGAGGATGCTCTGTACGATATACGCAAGGCATGAGCTGGTTTCCACCTGCACCGGTACCGAAGAGGAGGAAGTCGATGCCCTTCCAATCGAGACGTACGGTGATACCGTAAGTGTAGGTAGGGATACCGCTGCCGACATACTTGAAGTCGTCGTTGCCTACTGTATCGGTAATATTACCGTCCTTGTCGTAGTAGAGAGGTATACCTTTTTCCTTATCGACACCTGCATACTCGAAGCCGCGGAAGTACCAGATTGGGTAGCCGACCTGGAAGTAGTTGGTCATCTTGATGTTTGAGAAGTATGCACCGTCGAGGTGACCTACGGTTGGCTCAAGGTAAGTAACCTTGTTTGCAAGAGTAGAGAAGTTACCGTTGATAGAGTAGTGGAAGTCACCAATCTGATCCTGCCAGCCAAGTTCGAGCTCGACACCGTGGTTGTTGATTGAACCAGCATTCACGGTTGATGAGTTGATACCTACCTCGAATACGTTGCTCTTATTGACGAGAAGGTCCTCGGTGTTCTTGTTGAAGTAGTCGAGAGCGAAGGTCAATCTGTTGTTGAGGAAGCGTGCGTCAAGACCGAGGTCAACCTGGTGTGAAGTCTCCCAGGTAAGGTCTGGGTTAGCAAGACCTGAAGGGATTGAACCGGTGTTGATAGAGTTGCTGTCCACATGCCACTGATAGATCATGCTGTTGTAGTTGATATCAGCTGAGTATGGATAACCGGTGAGGACAGCGATGTTACCGTTGATACCCCATGAAGCACGTACCTTGAGGAATGAGAGAGCGTTCTTGCTGACGTTCTTCATGAAAGGCTCGTTGCTGATGGTCCAACCTGCAGAAACTGAAGGGAAGAAGCCCCAGCGGTTCTTGGCAGAGAGCTTTGATGAGTCGAATGCATCAGCACGGAAGTTTGCCTGGACGCTGTACCTGTTATCATAAGAGTAGGTAAGACGGCCATAGTAAGAGATATTTACAGACTGGTTAGGCTCTCCACCACCGAGGGTCTTGGTACCGGTACCGTTGTCCTGAGTGAGGTAGTGGAAGTTGTCGTCATATCCCTTGAGAGGGTCAGTACCCTGGAGACCGCCGTTTACACCACGGTTATCAGAGAATACATAAGACATACCTGCCATGACACCGAGATTATGCTTCTTCGCAATAGTAGTGTTGTAGTTTGCGAAGTTCTCCCACTGATAGTAGTAGTTCTGGCTTGAAGCGGCAGTGATGTTATAAGTAGTAGAGTTGACCTTCTGGTTCACATAGTAAGGATCCTCATAGTTAGATGAGTATGCCTGACCGATGCGGAAACCGAAACGAGAAGTAACTGTGAGGCCCTTGAGAGGGGTGAAGTTGGCAAATACGGTACCACGTACATTGAAGCCTTCGCTCTTACCCTGCTGACGATCCCTCATTATGAGAGGGTTGACACCGTCACCTTCCTGGAGCTTAGAGGTTGCGTATACGTAGCCGTCTTCATTCCTATACACCTTCTGCTTGCCACCTGCGATTGCCTGCTGCATACCTACAGGAATGTCTGCATCGTTCGTATAATATACAGGAGTAAGAGGGTCAATGACGAGAGTACCTACAATTGATGAACCCTGGAAGTACTCAGAGTGTTCGCTGACAGCCTGTCTGTTGTAACGCTCGAGTGAGAGGTTTGTACCAACCTGAAGCCACTTCTTGATCTTGTAATCAGCGTTAATCTGTGCAGAGAGTCTCTTGTAGTAGTCCTTCTTGCCACGGAGGATACCGTCCTGGTCAGTATAAGTGATAGCTGTGTAGTATGAACCACGATCGTTACCACCCTGAACACCGAAGGTATGGCGGTGAGAGAATGAAGGAGCATAAGCTACGCTTGCCCAGTCTGTATCGGTCTTTCCGTCCCAGATCTTTGCGTCGAGAAGGCCCTGACGGGTGAGGTTACCTGCCTCTTCCTGCCAAGTGATGTACTGTTCTGCGTTCATGACCTGAGGATGTGTTCCGAGAGAGTTGCGGGTCATCTGATACTGGTAGAATACGTTGCCGTCTTTTGACTTGCCACCATTCTTAGTCGTGATGAGTACGACACCGTTACCTGCCTGTGCACCATAGATAGCTGCAGATGCTGCATCTTTGAGGACCTCCATTGACTCGATCATGGAAGGATCGAGGTACTGGATGTTGTCTACCTTAAGACCATCGACGATGAGAAGAGGTCCAAGGCCGGCATCACCATTAGATGAATAACCACGTACACGGATCTCAGCACCTGAACCAGGAGCTCCAGAAGCATTGATGACCTGAATACCTGCAGCCTTACCCTGAAGGGCAGCAGCAGCATCAGTAGTAGAACGGTCAGTAAGGTCAGTAGAACGTACTGAAGCTACAGAACCGGTGAGGTCAGACTTCTTCTGGACACCGTAACCGATAACGACGGTCTCCTCGAGGAACTCTGAATCCTCAGAAAGAGTGAAATTGACTACAGAGCCGTTGACTGCTACAGTCTGGCTTGTGTAGCCGATACATGAAGCCGTAAGGCTTGAGTTGGCTGGTACTGAAAGCTTGTAAGCACCATCCAAGTCTGAAACTGTACCGATGTTGGTCCTGCCCTCTACCATGATAGAGGCTCCAACAATCGGCTGACCGTTCTGGTCGACAACCTTACCACTGACACTGTTCTGTGCAAGAGCAGAGATGCTCAACGCGCAAAACGACAGGATAGTTGCCGTCAGTTTTACAATTGTTTTTTTCATGTGAGTTTGTGTGTTAATTAATAATAGTTGGTGGCTATTTTTAACTTTTTAATAGACCAAAATTACGGTAGAAATTATTAAAAAAGTAAGCGTTTTAGACCAGCATGCTAATAGTTATTATCAAAAGTTCGATTTTTTGTATCATTCTCCCGTTTTTGATACTATCAACAAACAAATTGAACACAATTTCACATATTTAATTTCTTTAATTACTAAGGATAGAAGAATGAAAGATTTTAGACTCAAATGAAAGAAAATGGACAATCGTGCAGTTTGTCCTGTACAATTAACACATATACAGGGACAGACAAATAATTAAAATTCATTCAATGGTTCGATTTTGACACTCTGTGAACGATTCACAATAGTACTGACAGAAGCACATTAGCGATTGGTCGAATGCAATTTGACCTGTACAGGTTCGGAATATTGGGTTTATGCGTAAATTTGCAGAGTTGATGGCAGGAAGTTGCCGTTCGGTATTATCCAGAATAACAGATTGCGAAGAACATGAACGAAAAAGGAATCAAGCTCGATCTCCACACTCATACCGTGGCGTCAGGTCACGCATATAGCACAGTACAGGAAATGGCAAGAGCTGCAGCCGACAAGGGGCTCGAAATACTCGGCATCACCGAGCATGGTCCTTCGCTCCCGGGGGCATGCCATCCGCTCTATTTCAGAAACGTGCACGTTATTCCGCGCGAAGTGTATGGTGTCCGTCTTCTTATGGGAGTTGAGCTCAACATTATCGACAATGACGGGAATGTCGACTTCGATGAATTCTTTATGGAAAAGACAGACCTGAGAAGCGCCGGCCTTCATTCTCTCTGTTATGAGCCTGGGACCAGGGAAGAGAACACGAAGTCAGTGATCAAGGTGATGGAGAATCCATGGATACAGATCATCACCCATCCTGGCGACGGAACGGCTGATCTGGATTTCGAGCAGCTCGTGCTTGCGTCCAAGCGGACCGGAACAATTCTGGAGATCAACAATTCATCTTTGAAGCCGTGTAGGGGGAAGGCTGAAGCGAGAGACAATAATCGCGAGATTCTCCGTCTTTGCGCCAAGCACAATGTCCCTGTCATTCTCGGAAGCGATGCGCATATTTCCTTTTCCATAGCTGACTACACCTATTTATATGAGCTTCTCGAGGAGACCGCTTTCCCTGACGAGCTCATCCTTAATTGCGACACGGAAAAGCTTCTCGCGTCCTTGAAGCCGAAGCCCGAAAAAACTTTTTCAAAAAGATAGTTCCGGCTGCAAGATTAGCCGTATTTTTCCCTATCTTTGCCCATTCACAAAAATAGATTCCTATGTCATTTATCGAAGAAAGAGTAGCAATAGACGGTCTGACGTTCGACGATGTATTGCTCATACCAGCCTATTCTGAGGTTTTGCCTAGGGAAGTGTGCCTCCACAGCCAGTTCTCCAGAAATATCACACTCAACATTCCGATAGTGTCCGCTGCCATGGACACCGTTACCGAGGCACCTATGGCCATCGCCCTTGCAAGGGAAGGTGGAATCGGTGTAATTCATAAGAACATGTCCATCGCGGAGCAGGCAGCCAACGTTCGCCGCGTGAAGAGGGCTGAGAACGGAATGATTATGGACCCTATCACCATCACCAAGGACGCTACCGTCGGTGATGCGCTCAGAATCATGCACGAGAACCATATCGGTGGTATCCCGGTAGTGGATGAGGATAACCATCTTGTCGGCATCGTTACCAATCGTGACGTTCGTTTCCAGAACGATATGAACACCAAGATCGAGGACACCATGACAAGTACCGGTCTTGTAACCATCAGGGACAATGAGACCGACCGCGAGCATGTCAGGACAGTGCTTCAGGAAAACAAGGTCGAGAAGCTTCCGGTGGTGGACGCGGAAAACCATATCGTAGGTCTCATCACATATAAGGACCTCACCAAGGAGAAAATCTATCCGGAGGCTTGCAAGGACAGCAAGGGTCGTCTCCGCTGTGCTGCCGGCATCGGTATCACTGCTGACGCGATTGAGCGTGTGGATGCTCTCGTGGCAGAGGGTGTGGACGCAGTAGTCCTCGACTCTGCTCACGGACACAGCAAGGGTGTGCTCGACAAGCTTCGCGAGATCAAGGCCAAGTATCCAAAGCTTGATGTCGTTGTCGGAAACGTAGCGACATACGAGGCAGGTAAGATGCTCGTAGAAGCTGGCGCAGACGGTATCAAGGTAGGTATTGGTCCTGGTTCGATCTGTACTACACGTATCGTTGCGGGCGTCGGTGTCCCTCAGCTTACTGCAATCTACAACGTAGCTCAGGCTGTCAAGGGAACTGGTGTTCCGATCATCGCTGACGGTGGTCTCCGCTATAGCGGCGACGTGGTCAAGGCTCTTGCTGCTGGCGGTAACTGCGTGATGTGCGGTTCAATGTTCGCAGGTACCGAGGAGTCTCCAGGAGAGGCTATCATCTACAACGGACGTAAGTTCAAGTCATATCGCGGAATGGGTTCAGTCGACGCAATGAAGGCTGGTTCGAAGGACCGTTATTTCCAGAGCGGTGAGGTAGATACCAAGAAACTCGTACCAGAGGGTATCGTTGGACGTGTTCCTTACAAGGGAACTCTCGCCGAGACCGTATATCAGCTTCTCGGTGGTCTCCGTTCAGGAATGGGCTACTGTGGTGCGAAGGATATCGCTACCCTCCAGACTGCCAAGTTCACCAAGGTGACCGCAAGCGGTATGGCAGAAAGCCACCCACATGATGTGACTATCACAAAGGAAACACCTAACTACTCACGTAGCGAATAATACATGGAGAAAATTCTTATCATCGACTTCGGTTCCCAGCTCACACAGCTCATCGGCCGCAGGCTCAGGGAATTGAACGTATATTGCGAGATTCACCCTTTCAACAAGTTCCCTCAGATTGACGGGGACGTGAAAGGTATCATCCTTTCAGGCAGTCCTTGCTCTGTCAGGGAGGCGAACGCTCCTGAGGTCAACCTCGAGGGCATTAAGGGTAAATATCCGCTTCTCGGCATCTGCTATGGTGCACAGTACATCGCACATCACTTCGGCGGTTCTGTGAACGCATCAATCGCCAGGGAGTATGGTCGCGCAATCCTCAACGTAACAAAGACCGATTCACCACTCCTCAAGGGAATGAGCAAGAGCTCGCAGGTATGGATGTCACACGGCGACACTATCGCCGCCCTTCCATGCGGAGCTGAGCCTATCGCATCTACTTCAGACGTAGAATATGCGGCTTACCAGATCAACGGTGAGCCTACATACGCGGTACAGTTCCACCCAGAGGTGTTCCACACTGTGGAGGGAACAAAGATTCTCGCGAACTTCGCACTCGGCATCTGCGGATGTACAGGCGACTGGACTCCAGACTCATTCATCGAGACTGCTGTCAAGGAGATACGCGAGAAGGTGGGTGACGACAAGGTTATCCTCGGTCTCAGCGGTGGAGTTGACTCTACCGTGGCAGGCGTGCTCCTCAACAAGGCCATCGGTCACAACCTTACCTGTATCTTCGTGAACAACGGACTTCTTCGCAAGAATGAGTTCGAGGACGTTCTCGAGTCATACAAGGACATGGGCCTCAACGTCATAGGTGCTGATGCATCGAAGGAGTTCATCGCGGCTCTCGCAGGCGTTACCGAGCCTGAAGGAAAGAGAAAGATCATCGGAAGGCTCTTCGTGGAGACCTTCGACAAATACGCAAAGCAGATCGAGAATGCCCGTTGGCTCGCACAGGGTACTATCTATCCTGACGTGATCGAGTCTGCCGGCATCAACGGTACTGCAGCGAAGATCAAGTCCCACCACAATGTGGGCGGTCTTCCTGAAGAGATGCATCTTGGCATCGTCGAGCCTCTCAGGTCCCTTTTCAAGGACGAGGTCCGTCGCGTCGGACGTGCACTCGGAATCAAGGATGAGCTCATCGGCCGTCATCCTTTCCCTGGTCCATCTCTCGGTATCCGTATCCTCGGCGACATCACCGAGGAGAAGCTCACCGTCCTCAGGAATGCTGACGACATCTTCATCAAGGGTCTTCGCAAATACTCTCTCGACGGCAACAAGGCAGCTATCGAGGCTCTCGCAGGTCCTGGTGCAACTGAGGTAAGAAGCGCAAGCGACCCTACCCAGATCGCACACAACCTCTATGACGCCATCTGGCAGGCCGGCGTGATGCTTCTTCCTGTACAGAGTGTCGGTGTCATGGGCGACGAAAGGACATACGAGCGTTGCGTAGCTCTCAGGGCTGTGATCTCTACCGACGGTATGACCGCTGACTGGGTTCACCTCCCTTACGACTTCCTCGCTGATGTATCCAACGAGATCATCAACAAGGTCCGTGGCGTGAACCGAGTTGTCTATGACGTTTCTTCAAAACCACCTGCAACAATCGAGTGGGAGTAAAAATATGAGGCAAACCGTATGGTCTGCCTCTTTTTTTTGCTAACTTTGAGGGAAATGATGTTTCTGAATGATGGGCGCTTACCGCAAATACGGCACATGCTTCTTCGAAAGATACGCTATCACCTCCCTCAGGACTCTCCTGGGGCATAAGTTCGACGACCTCATAAACGACGACAGGCCCGACCTCCAGAGCGCAGACAGAAAACGTCTGGGCATAGAGGTTACACGCGCAATGGAACCCGGCAAGGAAGCAGCAAACCAGATGCTCAAGGGCCTTGCAGGCTTCCCGCGTCAAGATGATGTTCCCGGCTATGATGAAGTCATCGAGAGAGGCTATGGCTACGGAATACATGAAGGCAAATACATCGGAGGTCTCGAATTGAGATACTGGCAGAGTGCAAGACCTCTCCGCGACATCATCGCGAACAAGGTCGGCAAGGTCAGTTCCGGTTTCTATGGCAGCTTCGACGAATTCGGACTCTTCGTTTTCTGCAAGGATCCTCTCGACGAGGTTTTGGTCGCCAAGACGATAAAATATACGATGGACCTTCAGAAGGATAACGAGGTGAAGTACAGAAGGCTCTTTCTTTCCGATCAGAACGGACTCTACGCATGCAACCTGGACGATGGGATTAAATTTGAATTCCGGGTCACATACTGTCCTGTAAGCAGCGAGCAGAGACGCGAATTTTACCTCGAAGCCTTGGAGTACTAAACATTGGGCAAGGATAAAAGCGACAACTAACTACTAACTATTATAATCATGGCAACACAACAGAACCAGCCGATCTGGGACGCCCGCACTCTGGGTCTCCCTAAAATGACGGTACTTGGCGTCCAGCACCTGTTTGCGATGTTCGGCGCCACCGTGCTCGTACCAATGCTCACCGGACTCTCAATGTCTGCGACCCTTCTCTTTGCAGGTCTTGGAACCCTTCTTTTCCATGCTCTGACAAAGTTCAAGGTGCCGGCATTCCTCGGTTCATCCTTCGCTTTCATCGGCGGATATGCGGCCGTCGTTGCCATTGCAGATGCAGACTTCGGCATGACGATGAGCCAGGCTCTCCCATACGCATGCATCGGTGTATTCTGTGCCGGTCTCATGTACTTCGTACTCGCAGGCCTGATCAAGGTCTTCGGAACCAGCAAGGTCATGAGCTTCTTCCCGCCAGTCGTGACCGGACCTATCATCATCGCCATCGGCCTTACTCTCTCCGGTTCAGCTATCACGAACTGCACCGCAAACTGGTGGATCGCTCTCTCTGCCATCGCAATCATCATCGTCACCAACATTTGGGGTAAGGGCATGATCAAGATCATTCCTATCCTCCTCGGTGCGGTTGGCTCATACATTGTCGCATGCTGCTTCGGTGCAGTCGATTTCGCTCCTGTGAAAGAAGCCGCATGGATCGGACTCCCATTCCGTATGGAGAACACGGCGATCGCAGTATTCAAGGCTCCGAACTGGGGACTCGTAGTGACTGCAATCATCACCATCCTTCCTATTTCGCTTGCAACGATGGTCGAGCACATCGGCGACATGTGCGCAATCTCCTCTACCACCGGCAAGGATTATCTCACCGATCCAGGTCTCCACAGGACTCTCATGGGCGATGGTATCGCCACGGCACTCGCATCCCTTTTCGGAGCACCTGCAAACACCACATACGGTGAGAACACCGGAGTTCTCAATATCACACAGGTTTTTGACCCTAAGGTGATTCGCATGGCTGCCGTATTTGCAATCATACTTTCATTCTGTCCGAAGTTCGCGACTGCAGTCAGCACTATGCCATCGGCTACTGTCGGAGGCGTTTCTCTCGTGCTCTACGGTATGATTTCGGCTGTCGGTGTGAGGAACATGGTAGAGAACAAGGTCGACTTCACAGCTTCACGCAACGTGATCATCGCGGCTCTCATCCTCGTTCTCGCGATCGGCATCCAGTATGGTCCTGGTTCGGTAGGCGCTGGTGCGATCAAGTTCTCTGGTCTCGCTGTCGCTGCCCTCGCTGGTATCATACTTAACGCGATCCTCCCTGGAAAGGACTACATCTTCGGAGAGACTAAATAGCTGATATCAAACGACTTGACAGACGGACGGCTCCCCCGGAAAGGGGAGCCGTCCGCTCGTTATACAACTTATATTCAATACATTACGATCTCCCATCGACTACAGGCTCGGAATCACCGGCTTGATTGTGCCGTCCTCATTGAACTCGAGACGATCGATGCACACTTCTCGGTTGTAGCCACCGGAGAGGCCAAGCTTAACGCCTCCAGGCCGGTTGAATCTGTGATATACTATATACCATTCGTCAGTCCCATGCTTGCGAATGACTGAATGATGACCGGTTCCGAAGATCTGCTTCGACGGATCCTGTTGGATTACTATGGTCTCCTCGACCTTGGCTGGCTGGCCGTTACGGACAAGCTCGGTAGGAGAGTCCGATATCAGATAGCGCACTCGGTAGTACGATGATCGGGTGATATTCTCTGACCACATGAAATAGTATAGTCCGTTACGCTCAAACACATAAGATCCCTCCAGATAATGGTATTCACCTATCTTCGAGCGAGGGATGAGTTCGTGCATGGTTCCCGGGACGATAGAGATCATGTCCGGAGCAAGTTCGGCCATCCAGAGATATGAATTTCCCCAGTAGAGGTAGTACTTTCCGCTCACACGGTCGCGGAATACGTCGGGATCGATGATCTGGTTTGGAGCATGTATCTCCTCCTGGGTCAGAAGAGCCTTGCCAAGCACATCCTTGAACGGACCTTCCGGGCGATCGGCCACGGCTACTCCTATGGTACCGTGATGTACGAAATAGAAGTAGTATTTGAATCCGCCGAATACAGGCTTCTCGATGATGCATGGCGCCCATGCATATTCCCTGTCACCCCAATCGAGATCGCGCAGGTCCAGTATGACGCCCTCGTCCTTCCAGTTCACGAGGTCTTCCGATGAAAAGCAATGGAAGTCATAGCTGTGCCATCCGAATGCTCCGTCAGTGGTCGGATATATGTAGTATTTTCCGGTCTGTATGCTGTAAAGGACCTCCGGGTCGGCATGCAGCCCAGGGAATACAGGATTCTTCACATTGGGCGCGAGATGATCAGGTTCCTCAGCGTCACTCCAAGCCTGAAGGCGCTCGTATTCCTCCTCGTTCAGCGCAAGGAATGAACCTGCGTCGGGTCCGTATATTCCTTCTATGTTCTTTGGAGCGAAGAAACGGTCCATCGTCTCATCCGACTGGCATAGCCTGTAGCCGCCCTTCGCGTTGTTCACATAGCCGAACGACCATCCTTTCTGGTCTCTGACCTTGAACGCGCTGATGACGTTGCACTGATCATCTCCCTCAACGGAGAATCCCACTGCAGGCTTTTCCCATGTACCCATGAGGCTGGCGGACGAGGCGCGCACGAAACCCGCGGATCCGTCATCGACTTTCGCAAGGAGCACGCAACTCCCGTCATCGAGGAATTCGAGTTCCGCGTCAAGAATGGCAATGTCCCAGTCTGCGAGAACCTCGGAATCGGACAGGGAAACGGCAGGTGCAGAATCCGCGGATGAATACTTTATCGACAACCGCCTGCAAAGCACATTTCCATGTTCCTTTTCAGCGTAATAAAGGACGTATGACCCCGATGCGGAATCCCAGACCACCCTGGCGTTACAGGCGTCCTGGAGGCCTGGATTTCGGGCTTCTGTCCAAGATATGAGATCATGGCTCAGCTGAAGGAAGACGCACCCGTCTGAATCGGTCGTCAGAAGCATGTAGCCGTCATCTTCGTGTGTACGGCAGACGTAAACGAAGCTGAGGTTTCCTTTCTCTCCCTTGTCATTCGATGAAAATATCGAGTCACCGCAGAGAAGGTCATGGAAATGGACACCATCTGGGGAGGTTGCGAAAGCAGGCCATCCACCATGGGCCGATCTGTGTGCATACAGATATCCATGTATGTTGTCTTCGGGCAAAGTAGTGTTACCCTGAGCCTGAATCGCAGAGGATATCAACAGCGATGCAGCGATGAGAACCGCCGAGAATGGAGAATGACCTTTCATGTCAATATGGTTTAAAGTACCTTGAAGCAATCTACGACAGGAGCCTCCTCGCTGTCGTTGCCCATACGGATAACGTTAAAGCCTTTCTTGAGAGTGACAGGAAGCGAATATTCCTTGAAGCCTTCGCTTGCAGGAATAGCTGCAGTCTGCTTCACGCCGTTGACCTCAACCTCAAGAATCCTTACCTCATCGCTCTGACAACGGATAGAGAGACTATGCTTACCACCACGTGATGAATACACATCCTTCCAGACGAGACAGTTGTCAGATGAACCACCGAGATATGGAACTGCAACCTGGCATGATGCGCCATCAACCGGCATAGGCCTGGTACTCTTGGCGATGGCGGTGTAGCATGGGATGAACGCCCATTCTGCCTCATATACCTGCGGTTCGATTCTCTTCTTGCCTGTTATCTTAAGTATCCTCGCGCCATGGGCAGGAACGCTCAGGCGGATGCAGTCCATGCTTCCGAGCTCCTCGTGACGGTTGAGGTCACGGACGTTCACCGAGCCTGCGAATTCGAGGGTCTCGAGAGGAACGTTGAAGGTAATTTCCTCCTCAGATGGATTATAGAGAGCGACAGCCCTTGTCTTACCGCGGAGGACTTCGATATCCTTTGCGAATACGTATCCTTCACCTTCGTGCTGTACGACGTATGCCTGGAGTCCGAGAGGGTCCTGATCGAGGGCGATGAGTTCATCGTTGGTGATGATCTTCATGGTCTCCTCCGGAATGTATCCAAGATCACAGCCGAGAAGCAATGGCGAGCTCATGATGCACCACATGCCGAAATGGGTCTCCTCCTCATTGAAAGGGACACCGTAGCAGTCTTCGAGAAGTGGAGAAGGCTTGTTGGCATAACCGACGATGAGCATGTCCATGTCGTTATAGCGACCGCCGCCGGCATAGGCGGAAAGGTACATGTTGCGTTCAATCGTACTCTTGATGCTGCCCCAGAAAGGACGGACGTCACCACTGATTCGCCATGAATCGCCGGCCTCTCCGACCCATGTACCAGGGAAGGCCCAACGGCATATATTCACCTCGACAGGGTGATTGGCAACGCTGTCGATGGCATGGCGTATCCTGAGGTACTGGTCGTGCTCGTTCAGTCCGAGTCCTGTGCCGCCGCAATAGTCGATCTTTATGAAATCAAAGTTCCAATCGTTGAAATAGCGTTCAGCATCGCGGACCTCATGCTGCCACAGGCCGGCTCCGACGCCGTTCACGTCACCGTTCCACCTCGATCCGCAGGTATTGTTTCCCGCGTCAGAGTAGATACCGGCCTTGAGACCGAGGCTATGGATATGGTCAGATACGCCTCTGAGTCCGTTCGGGAATCTCTCCTCATGGGCGGTCATATAGCCCAGGGAGTCGCGATGGCCGAAGAATCCGTCATCAATGTTGATGTGGTCATAGCCATGCTCCGAGAGTCCAGTCGAGACCAGAAGGTCTGCATGGCGGTTGATGATGTCCTCGGAGATATTGACGAGGAAGCAGTTCCATGAGCTCCAGCCCATGGTAGGTGGATTTACGGGTTCGGTCTTGATACCGGGTTCTGAACAGCTGCAAGCCAACGCCGCAGCAATGAACATTGACGGGAGGAATGGTTTCATAATGTGGTTATTTCAGGTATCCGCAAATCTAATAAAAAAACGCCACCCGAAGGTGACGTTCAGAAGTATTTACGGTATCAAATCGTTATCGTCCATGCGTCAAGGTGAACCTGAGTCCCATGTTCATGCTGAAGTTCAGAGGACGCTCCTTGTAGATTGTGTTCAGCGAGCTCTTGTCATCGAAGTAATAGCTCATACCCGGCTCCACATAGAGGCTCACAAGCGGTGAGATCAGGTATGCGACACCGGCCGCAAGATTGGCAGAGAACTGAAGAGGTCGATCGGCAATCTTCTCTGTACCGAGGCTTCCGCTTTCCGTGCCCCATTCGGTGGTGTAGCTGTAATTTCCTATGCATTTTGCAGACACGCACTTGTCCATGTTCATGCCAGCGGTCGCATAAAGCCCGAAATTTCGTGTGCCGAAAGCCTTGAACTTGACGTTCAGAGGTATTCCGACATAGTCGAGTTTCTGGAAGGCCGTGGCGTAGTCGGTCTCATTTCCCTGACGGGTCTGGGAGTTAAGGCGCGTGTAGGTCACGCCGCTCTCGAGGAACCAACGGTCACTGAGCTGCCAGTCAAGCGTTACTCCGACCCTCACAGGCATGCGGTGGGTATACTTGACTTCACCTACGGAACGGTTGTAGAGCATCATGCCGAGAGTAGGGCTGTCGTCCCATGCGACGTTTTCCTGCGGGCCGGCCACCGACATTGCAGCACCGCCGTAGGCAAGAAGTTCAGTGCTCTGAGTCCCGTATGAATTGATGATTCCTATGGACATGGCACCTGAGCCTTTCCGGGCCTTGCGGATTCTCTCCTCACGGCGGAGAGGGACGACTGTTGTCTTTCCGTTTCGCTCCTGTGATTCCACCTGCCGGTCAGATGTCGCATTCATGTCATGGTTCAATTCTTCGGCGACTATTTTCGAATCTGCGGATGTCGCATCACTACGGTCCTCATTGCCTGGATGCCTTACCTCACATTCCTGCTCCATCGGGACTGCGTCAAGTCCTGGTATATCCTCCGGTGTCTTTCTCATTTCAGCCGGAATTCTCTGCAGGGATGCAGTTCCATGGGAATCCGCAGGAAGATAGTTTGTTTCGACATCATCTACAGTCCCACCGTAGTCTGCTGATGGAGAATCCTGGATAGTCTCATCAGCAATGTGTATGTCCTGCTGCGAATCAGCAATAATCTGGCAGGGAACGGTTGCGCTATGGCGTCCGAAAATGATCACACCGGCAACGATCGCTGCCGCTACGGCTCCTACGGCTGCTATTCGCTTACCCCAGAGCGCGAAAGGAGCGACCTTTCCAGCATCCGATGCGGCCTGTGCGGTCTCAATCCTGGCCCACAGTCCCTCAGGAGCCTTCGTCTCGAAGTCCCCAAGCTTGTCATGTATGTCGTTGAGCCAGTCTTTCATCGTGTACTGTTCTGATAATCCTTGATCATTTTTGCCAGCATGGCCTTTGCTCTGTGGAGCTGGGAGGCGGAAGTGCTCTCCGTTATCCCGAGCAGCCCGGCTATTTCCCGGTGGCTGCGTCCCTCTATCACGTAGAGGTTGAAAATCGTTCTGTATCCGTCCGGAAGCCGTCGTATGAATCCATATATGACTCCAGGTGGAATGGATTCGGTATCTGGTTCATCTGGAATCTCTGAAACACCCTGGTCATCGATGTCCAAGAAGACGACCTTGCGCGAGTCGCGCAGAAACTTCAGAGAGCGGTTGATGACCATCCTGGCCATCCATGCCTTCAGCGAACCTTTACCCCGATACTCAAATCCCGATATATCCTTGAAAATGGCGAGGAAGCTTTCCTGAAGTATATCCTCGACGTCGGCATCGTTGGATACATATCTGGAGCAGACTGCCGTCAGATACCCAGCATAAGCATCATAGAGAGCACGAGAAGCAGCAGGATCCCCGTCTTTGAAGAGTCCGAGGATCCGCTTTTCATCGTCTTTATATAACCTGAAGCTTACTGGCATCAAAAATCGTAGTCCGTCCCCTTGGAAAATTATTTCTTTCTGAAGGAGAGCTTGCAGTTCACACTCTTGTCCTCGGTGAATCCTGCCCATCTGAGGTGAAGGGTCACAGGGGATCTGTCTTCCGGTGCGAGTTCGTTGAGATCGAATGCGATCAGACCGTCAGTCTGGTATCCGTAGATATCGCCGGAAGCGTCATGACGAAGTTCGAAGGTATACTCCTTATCTCCGTCTTTATCGTTCTCGATACGGACGAGGTTCACATAGTGTAGCTTGCTGTCATCATACCTGAAGGTACGGATTCTGAGTGTAAGGTATCCATCCTCTCCGACGCATACCCAGTCATTGATGATGTCAAGTCTGTCGTGTCCATAAACCTCGTCGTTGCGCTCGCCGAGATCGGGAACGGACTTCTTGGTACGGATGGTATCGATAGTGCAGATCTTTGCCTCGAACTCAGGCTTTTCAAGAACGCTAACATTATCGACGGTAAAATTGATGAGAGCTCTGACGGATTTGCCCTTGTAGAGGTTCGAACGGATGTTGGTAGGCTTGATGACGGTTGAGTCATTGAGCTGGAAAGTAGTTCCCGACTCATCTGAATCAATGGTAACGAGTGCCGGATAGATACGGTCGCTAGGGTTGTCCTTAAGACATGACTGGAGCGAGAGAAGGGATGCGCATGCGAGCGCGAGTCCCATGAGTTTTCTTGAATTCTTCATATCAATATTCTTTTTCGTTTATTCTGCATATAAAGACCACACTTATTGCAAATCTTGCATCACAACACCGAAAATAATCATTTACGCCCTCAACTGCAACTTCAATCAGCAGCAAAAATTCGAAATATCACGCTGAAAACCAGACGACATCTGAAAACAGACGCAATAATACAAAAGAGGCTGACCTTTCCGGTCAGCCTCTGCTATATCACCCCCGCTGCTGCCGCAGCTGCCCCGAGGGGCATGCCGTCTGCACTGCGTTACGACGGGTGTCTACGTGGCTCAATTTCCATCTCGCGCACTCCGACACGGCGCTGATGCGCCATCAAGGTCAGCCTCTTCTATCTGATAAAGTCAGGATTACTCGATGGTAAGGCCGTAACCTTCCTGCTGAGGGAAGAGATACTTCTCTGGCTCCCACTTGGTCCAGTTAGCATGTGCCTGTACTGCTGCAGGGATTACACCTGACAGCTTGTTGCCCTGGAGACGAAGCTGCTTTGCTCCAGCAGGGAGCTCGCTGAATGACTCAGGGATGTTACCGGTGAAGTTGCAACCGTACATCTGGAGGCTGACAGTTGTGAAGGTTGACTTGAGGCGGCCGAGAGACTCAGGGAGATTGCCGGTAAGGCCTTCGCACTGATAGAGCTGGATGGTCCTGAGGTCAGGGAACTTGTCCCAGATGTCAGGAAGCTCGCCTGAAAGCTTGGTCTTGAAGCACATGAAGAACTGAAGCTTCTGGCACTTTGCAAGCTCGACTGGGATAGCGCCTGATACTGAAGTACCGTTAAGGTTGAGGAGTCTGAGGCTCTCGCACTCACCGATCTCTGCAGGGATAGCACCACCGAAATCTACGTTGTTGAGGAGGCTGAACTCGTCGAGCTTGGTCCAGTTTGCGATCTTAGATGAAAATGAGCCTGAGATGGTGTTGGTAGGGAGGTTGAGCTTGACGATGTTCTTGAGCTCATAGAGGAACTCAGGGAACTCGCCGGTAACCATGTTGGTACCGAGAACGAGCTCGGTAAGCTCAGTGAGGGTTCCGATTTCTGCAGGAATCTCCCATGCACCCTCGGTGATGGTCTTTGTACCAAGGTTGATCTTGGTCACACGGCCAGCCTCGTTCACGGTAACCTTAGGCCACTCGTTGATAGGCTTGGTGAGATCCCAATTATCCTTTGCCCATTTAGCACCGTTTGATGCATTGTACATGGCAACGAGAGCAAGAGAATCGGTGAAGTGTGATGGAGCAGACGCTGCCTGAGATACGGTGATGGTCTTAGAGTTGCCACCCTTCTTCTCGGTCACGGTGATAACGACTGACCTAGCCTCAAGGTAGAAGTTCTCATTTACGTCGATCCAGAGGTTTGCATTGTATCCTTCGAGTTCCTTGTCGAGGGTGATGGCGATCCAGTCGCACGCTTCCTCGTCGAAAGTGTACTCCCACTCTGCGTTTGAAGTCACCTGAACCTTGTAGCTGCCGCAACCAGCGTCAACTTCTACGGTCTCAGGGCTGACTGCGATAGCTGGAGCCATACCAAGCTGAGTCACCTTTACGGTCTCAGTAAGTTCCTTTGCCTTTACGGTCACTGTAGCGTTACGAGAATCGAAAGAATCGTTTGCTGAAGCGCTGAGGGAGAGAGTACCGTCTGTCTTGGTAACTGTGAGCCATGCAGCATCGCTGGTGGCAGTCCAGTCTACGTTAGACTTGACAGTAATGTTCTTTGATGAAGCCGCTGCGTCGAAGTTTGCGACGCTGTCCGAAAGCTTGAGCTCAGTAACAACTTCCTTGTTACATGAGAAGCTTACAAGGCACGCAGCAACCATAGCCGCTGCCTTGATGGTCTTTGAGATTTTGAACATAATTTAGTTATTTGTGAGTGAATTTCTTTTTTCTATACTTGAGGACCTTCTGGTAAGCCTTGAGCGCCTTGGATCCATTGTTGTCGCTGATTCTCTTTGGAAGGAACTTTCCGTTCAGTTCATTGAGAATGTTCTTCTCCGCATCCTTGTCATAAATTGCCTGAGGACAATCCTCGAGACCGCGGAAAACGAAGTTAAGGGTCTGGATCTCCTTCACGAGGCTGACCGGATCTCTATGGACAGTTCCGCCGAGGTTAGAAAGAGAAAGGTGGATATATCTGTAATACTGTTTCTGGATAAGGTCCACACGTTCCTTGGTCAGTCCGTCGCTGAGCAGGAGCTGCAGGCAGTTGTAGAGTCCCTTGTCGGAAGACTTGATGATGTCGTTGCCGAGTGTCTCTGCCTGTGAGGACGGATCAGGGGAAATGGCTGCAGAGATGAAAGGGGAGAAGAAGCAATATTCTCCCGGCTGCACATCTTCCTTTGCGTAACCCGCTGCGATTGCATACATGTCGTAAGGACCGAGCCTTGGTGGAAGCATGTTCACGCCAGCCTTGACGTCTTCAGGCGTTGCAATATGGTTGTAACGGGCATAGTCCATCACAGATGCGGTCGTGCCGTACTTAGCAGTGAACTCCGGACTCTTGAGCTGCTCCGGCGTATATGCCCACGAGCCTCCCATGTTGTGGCTGAGTCCGAGCACATGGCCCATCTCATGGCACATGGCATGTCTTACCATAGGTCCTATCATCTCGAGAGGATATTCGAGCTGTCGCGCAGCTGGATCAGCGGCACCGGTCTGGAGATAGCGCCAATCGCACATGAGCTTGAGCGCACCTTTCCACCAGAGGATGTCTGCCTGAAGGATCTCACCGCTGCGGGGATCAACATAACACTGACCCTTGGCATTCGCCTCGGCGCTGTTCACGAACCTTACCATGTTCACTAGAGCAGAGTTCCTGTCAACTCCGTCGTTCTCCGGAAGGACTACGACAGGAGAGCCCATTCCTATTGCCTGGAAGGCCTTATTCCAGTCCTCGAGACCTTCCTTGATATATGGGAACCACTCCTTCGGAAAGGCATTGTCGACATAGAACACGATCTGGCGACCTGCTGAAAGATCCCATCGGTAAGGCTTATAGCAGCGCTCACCCTTTGAATTCCTGTATTCAAGGCTCTCGTATCCGACCTTATCGGCATCAACACCCTTGAAAGAGAGTGCGTTCGGACGAAGTTTCCTGAAGAAGAAGTTCACACGTGCATGCAGAGCGTCGGGATATGAATAGTCCAGGAGAATGCTGATGTAGCCATCGCTCTTTGAACTGTTCCTGATTTCATAGTTTGCGGCATTTCCCTTGAGGTCCTTTGGTGTGATGACTGACACAAGGAGAGGGTAGCTAGAAAGAAATTCAGTCATGTCGACGGTGTATTTACCGTCATTGATGCTGATTATGCGGAAGCGTTCGGTAGCGAATGTCTCGTTCCTGGTCTTCCAGGTTATACCCTCGGAATCAGTATTTCCGATCTGGGTCATGGTGATATACTCGTTACCCTCGTTTCGCAGACGCACGAGTACAGGCTGCTCCTTCATCTGTCCATCGGAATATGCCTTTCCCGAAGGTCTGTTCACCCTCACGAGCCTTGATCCGAAGAGGCAGTCAGTCTCCAGCATATCTGCCGGAATCTCCATCCTTATCCTCTCTGCGGCAAAAGCGAAAGAAGTTACGACGAGGAGTATAGCCGATATGATAAATCTTTTCATCTTACAATAACCACAAAAGATTCCGCAATTTATAAATATTTTTAAAAAATGTGATAAATAATCTTAAAAAGATTATCTCGGCCACAATTTGTAATCCACCCTCCAGCAATCGCCATCCTTCTCTGCTGCGATTGTCTCGAGGTCGACGCCATTCATGAAGTGCGGGCTGTCTGAACGCAGCCATACGGAAAACAACATGGTCTGATCCGAGCTGGTAAAGTCGAATCTTCCCTCGATCTTTTCCACCGTGACCTTCACCCTCTCGATGATAAGAGGCGAGGTGCTGGCGCTGATGTCGCCTTTAGTCAACTTGGAATCTTCCTGCCATGCCTTGTACGGATTGGTACCTTCCTCCCACTCGGACCTGCGAGCGACGGCACATACGAACTCACGAGGCCTGTCGAGCATTATGGCTCCCTGCTTCTGGGATCCATAGTCGAGGACGAAACGGAAAAGGGAATCACAGGCTGAGAAGTTTCTGCCGTTTCCTGCAGCCGCATAGTCTGCTATGGTGAGCTCGTTCGGATATGCGAAATCTGGGAATAGATCGGTGAGGCGAAGTGCATTCGATCCTGGAGAAACTATCTTGCAAAGCCACTGAGAATCCATAAGGTTTCTATTTGAACTCAAGTAGTTACTTCCACTTACCGGCACGAAAACATCAAATGCAGTATTTCCTCCGAATGAGCCGTCTGCGGCCTTGATTGCCTGGCGCAGCTGGTGGCCGAGTCCATTGTTCAGCGCAGCGGTCTTCTGGATAGGAGTAAAGTCGACTGATGGATCATAGAGCCTGATCATGCAAGGGTTGCCATCAGCGGCCACATATACTCCCGACTTGGTCTCCACTCCGACTTCTATTTCCTTGTCGATACCTGACTCATCCATTCGGAGTATGTTCAGTTCGAACTCTGTCCTTGTCTGGCCGGCTGCGAGAGCCACTCCTGTGTCGTCAGAACCATTGACCAGATAGTCTTTTCCGAACACGAGGTCACCAAACTTGATGTCGACCGATATATCCACACGAGGCGCAATCCTGGATTCGAGCGCAAAGCGCATGGTCTCCGCAAGGAAAGGATTGGTGACAGTCCTGTCCTCAAGACAGATCACGCTGATCACAGGAAGTGTCTGGGCCTTGGTGACCTTGACAGTGGTCATGCACTTTCCCTGAGGGTCAACGGTATAGCGAAGACCTGGAAGGAGCGTAACGCGTATCTCCGACTCCTCGTTCCATATCTCGTCCTGATTGAAGGTCAGGCGAGCCTTAAGTGTCTCCTGTCCCTTGCTGACCGGAATATCATGCGTGTCTGTATAGAACTGCCTGCCCTCCTCGAGGTTGCCGGAAAGGCTTATTCCGACCGTGAAGTCGACCTGGGCTGGGTGGGAGAGCCTGAGCATCAACTCGATGCCAGGTCCCTCTGCAGCAGTCACGTACTCAGTACCTTCGAACTCCACCATAGGAGAAAACACCCTTGTGTCCTCCTGCTGTCGGCAGGAAGCAAGGAGCAGCGATGCTGCAGCCAATATTATGCTTAATAACTTTCTCATCTCTAGAATGTGAACAAGCCCACAGTAAGGGCGATTTCATAAAGCTTACCTACGCTGTTCGATGCGAGGAATTCACCACCGAGGCGTACATAGCCGTTTGCGCGGCCAGCCTTGCCCAGTCGCATAGGGAAGTGATAGGTAATGCTTCCGCGTCCGGACAGTGTCTGTGCAGCGTAGTAAGCCTGATCCGGTATGAGGACCTCGTCCACATAGACATTGCTCTTTGCACACTCAAGCTGCGAGCGAAGCGGAACATTGGAATCGAATGCAAGTTCGATGTCGAGCTTATGGGAGTTCTTGTCGAGAGCTCTGAATGAGCCCCTGAGCTCAGCATTGAGCGCATCAACCACGAAAGATGAATATGGCAGGAAACATTCCTTGCGGAAGCCGTCATAATCGAGTCCGACTCCTGCACTCCACTTCTTTCCACCATAGAAATCCATGACGATGCCGGCATCGTACTTCTTGAGCATGTACCTGTTCTCGTATGTGTACAAAGTCTCCCATGTCTCGGTGGTGGCACCGGTCACCGGATCCTTGACGCTGGTGAGTTCCTGAAGATTCTCGTCGGCACCTCCGTCAACCAAGTTGCCCTTGAGAGCAAATCTCATGAGCTGTTTGCCGGAATGGACCAGAATCTCTGCCATGGCATTATAGCTGAGGCTGTTGTATGAGCCCGGGCTCTGCTTCTTGTCGCCGTATGCGTTGGAAATCTCACCTGCGACACCTCCGTCAAGAATGAAGTCGACGACATCCGACGTGAACGAATAGCTGAGGTCAGAAACGAAGCCGTTGGCAATGAACTGACGCTTGAAACCCGAATATGCAGATATTGCACCGTCGATGCGGTCAAGACCGGACATCTTGTAGTACCATAGATTTGGGTAAGACTGGATTGTAGTGAGGTTCTGGAGCTTCTCCTTGCTATGCGTGAATCCTGCGTCAAGACCGATGTGGTGATTGCCGAAGGTGAGGAGCACCGATGGAATGATCTCATACCTGAGGTAGCCTGTCCTCGGGCGTGGGTCGCGGTTTCCGTATATATCCTTAACCTGATATTCACCCTTGAGTCCGACGGACACGATGTCGGAGAGCGGTGCGGTATATAGGTCGAAGTCGAGTTCGCAGTCGTGTTTTCCGTAATCCTTGGCAACCTGGCATCCATAGATGAAAGGATTCGAGAAGTACGGATCGATGACGTCCGACCATGGCCTGCCTTTCTCCTTGTCGAGAGAGTAGGTGAACGAACCTTTCATGAAGAGCTTGTCGCTGAAGGAGTCATATCTGAGTGAAGAGAACTCGAAGCCCATGTCCGAGCTGCCCTCCTGGGCACGGTGATAATCACCGGCAGAAGTGAAGACTCCGAGGGTCGTGAAACTGCCGCTGGCAGGCTGAGAGAGTCCCATACCGGCAGCATTCCTGGTCCTGGAGAACTGCTGTGCGATGTCTTCCAGTTCCATTTTTCTGAAATCAGAAGGCTCGCCATCCTTCCTGGCAGAGATCTGAGCGTTGGCAGGAACTGCAGAATAAGCGATGCAGAATGCGGCTGCAAGGAGCGATGTAATCAAATTTCTCATAGCAGGCCCTCCTTGTCATACTTGCGCGGCGTAGGATCTGTGCAGACCACGAAGTCAGCCGAGCTGTTGTTGGTGTCCTGAAGATAGTATCTTCCGTTCTCGACGCGGGAAACCTTCCTGTCTACGGACTCATGTGTGTATCCGTTCACTGATGAAATCACCACATAACCGGCGTCGATACTCTCCTGAAGACGCTTGGTATTCACGTCCGGAGCTGTCTGGGCAGGCTTCTTGAGGCACTCTACTCCATCGACCACAACAGACTTGTGCATCCTGAGGAAGAGCTCTCCTGAGGTCTTTCCACGCTGATATACCTGCGGCCATTCTGCCACATCCTCGTCTGTCTGGAAGAGATATACGGCATTCAATCCGCCGTTGATGAGGTTGAGATACTGTATGTTGGTAGAATTATGGACGAGAGGCAGCATCGGCACATCAGGATTTCCTGATCCTTCGATGAGCTTCACCTCGAAGTCCGCATTCGAAAGGTCGACTGTGACAGGCGCGCTCTCCAGATGGTTTCTGGCGCTCCTGGCTGCCACGATTATGCTTTCGCCAGGGGCTACAGGATGATCATGACCGCCGCCTGGAAACCTGCATACCTGGCGTGCATATATCGAGTCCGGATTGTCTTTCGCCGGATATGCGGCAGGTGATACGGACTCGGCGAGAGCGAGATACATTCCGTCGATGTACGCGACCTCGTCGGAGTTGTTGAATATCTCGACGTATGAATCGGTGGTGTACGTACGGTCCATTTTGTCACGTGTACCGGAGTAGTAGACCTTCGAGATCATGAGACTCCTGAGCACTGATGCATTCAGCTGGATTTCAAGGTCCTTGGCAGAAAATATCTTCGTGTTCATCATGGACGCAGAGACAAGCACGCGGGCATTGTCCTCGACTGGAGCATCCTCCTTGAGGAGAGCCTTGTACTGGGCTCCGGTGATTTCCATCTTGGTCACGATGTCATAGATTCCCGGGATTACGGACTCGACCTTCACCATTCCGCAGATGTCGGTCTCGAACTCGTATTCGGCAGCACCGGTCATCTGCACCTTCTGGTTCGAGTAGAACGCGTTTCCGTTGCACTCCTCCGGCATGAGGAAGGTCAGCATGAAGCTGTCCGTCTCCTGCGGAGCCTCGCGCGTACATCCTGCCAGAACGGCAATAAGCACGGACAGCGCTGTGTATATAGTTTTCTTTATCATATCTTTATGTACATTTCAACTCCGAAGGAGAAGGTTCCGGAGTTCCTCTCCGTGAGTGTGCCCGAGTATGAGCTTGACTGGTAAGGCATGAAATAGAAGGCGTTGTTCGCGAAGAACGAAAAGCCGAAGTTGCGCGAAACGTCCTTCGTGAGCCTGAGGTTCATCAGCCATATCGGTGGCTGGGTGACGGCCTTGCTGTCCGCAGGGTTCTTCCTCTGCGCAGAGAGCAGGACGCCCTTGATCCTGTACTCCGGATCGTCGAGCATCTCCTGTGTGATCGGATGCCAGCTCAGGTCAGTGTCGATCCATCCGAAAGGATCGCTCTTCTGGTTGGTATTGTGCTGGTACTGGTAGAATATGAACTGGTTCGAAGCGGATATCACCATCTTCATCCTGGGAATGCTGCAGACCAGACGCAGGTTCGTGCTGAACCTCCTGTTGATGTCACGCTGAAGACCGCTGGGATACTGGAGCTTGAACGGAGGGGTGTTCGAACCGCCCTGTGCATACACCGAGCTTGCAGGAATTCCGGCAGGGCTGGAGTAGTTCGGTCCTGTTGTCCATGTCTGGCTTTCCATATATGCGCCGGACAGGATCACGGAAGTGTTGATGGCCTTAATCTGGCCGAAGTTGAAGTCGAATTCCACTCCACGGTCGAGGCTCGCCTGGGTATTGCCTATACGTCCGCTGGTCGTGAACACGGTATCTACGCGGGCCGGATTTGCCCAGTCAACTGAAGGAACGCCGTTCCTGTCGATCACGATGCCCTTTTCTGCGGTATAGTAATTCGAATTGTAGATGCTGTACTCGGTGAGGTTACCGAATCCGTTCTTCATATAGTCCTGATAGGCCACAACGGAGAAATTCATTCCGTTCTTGAGGTTGACGTCGAATCCGAACTCCGTCTTGCTGTTGGTCGCGTTCTTCAGGGAGTTGTTGCGTTCGACCTCGGTAATATGGGTATTGTACATCACCAACCTCTTGGTCACATCCGAAGGAAGGTAGATAGCCGCCTCGCGGTCCATGTACTTAGGCTCCGGGTAAAGGTGTGCAAGACCTGGAGTCTTGTTGTTCATTCCCCATCCTCCGCGGAACGTGAGCCAGTCGGTCACCTTGAGAGAACCGTTGAAACGAGGTGAAACGGAGCTTACCTGCTCAGCCAGTCCCGGTTGGAGCATGTCGAAGCGGACACCGGCCTGGAGCTTGAACTCAATATGCTTGGAAATGGTGACCTTGATATTGTCCTCAAAATACGCAGAGATCTGGTTCAATGCTGGAATGTCGAAATATGGTCTCGGACGACCGTTGCTGTTAGGACGCAGCGGCATGAAGTCATCCTCGTTATAGTAACCCCTGGCCTTGTTTGACTCCCATTTGTACTCTGCACCCATATTGAAGCGCTGGTTCACATGCTTGGTATTCGCCGTGAAGACGTTTCCTATCTTGGAGTAGAAGTTCATAGGACGGGACTCAGTGCCACCCTTAGCCCTGTAGGACTCGGTGATGTAAGGTACCTGGTAGTATCCATCGACGAGTGAAGAGATGACAGGCATTCCTCCGTCGGTAGCGACGATGCTGGATGTCCATGAGTCAGACTCGGTCATCGAGAATCCGAGGGAGTAGTTGAGCGACCTGGAGAGTTTCTTGTTAGGGGAAAGCCTTCCGTTGTGCGAGAAACGGAGCGTATACTGCTTCTGACCGGTCTCCGTACCTTCGACGGCAAGGTCAGGATCAGGCTTTCTCATGTCTACGATGCTGCTGAAATTGAATTTCGTCGTAGTAGACCAGTTCCTTCCGATAGTATTGCTGTATGTGACTCCGCCGCTGGTTCGGTCGAAGGAGCGCGTCTTGTTTCGAGGATCTCCCGAGGCTCTGGCGTAGTCTGCGTTGACGTTGAGGCTTCCGGCCTTCTTGCCGAACTTCCAGCCTTTTCCCAGTGATGTGTTGAAGGTCGTCGGATTGACCTTCGCCCTTACCTCATAGGGAGTATATCCAGCTTTGGTATTGACTATGACTGCACCTGAGGTGAGATCGCCGTACTCTGCAGAAGGTATACCTCGGATGACCTCCACGGACTCGATGTTGTCCGCGCTGATCTGTCTGAGGTCAACTCCTGATCCACCGGAAGAACCGCTGACCTTGTCGGCAATGGAGGTATTGTCGGAGATCGGCACACCGTCGACCATGATGGACGTACCGAAGGCGTTGTTCGCCGTCGAATTAGAGAGAGTACGGATAGTGAGCTTCTCCTCCGAGGTCATGTCGGACGACGTCATGAGCTGGCCTGGAAGGAGCTGCATGATATCCTTGAGGCTCGTTGCCTGTAGGTGGTCGATAGCCATTCGGCCTATGCTCGAACTGGTTGAACTTCCCGCAGCACTCGAGGTTGCAGTCACGACAACCTGCTCAAGGGCAAGCGACGACACAAGCAGCTTTACGTTCAGTGTTCTGTCCGCAGTGAGCTCTATTTCCTGCTTATGGTCCTCGAATCCGAGCAACTGTATGAGTATTTCGGTCTTCCCGACAGGGACCTTAGAGACCGTTGCCACACCCTTTTCATCAGTCAGGCCGAAAAGGCCGTACTCAGGCAGGGTGACAGCGGCACCGAATACAGGCTCGCCGTCCTCGTCTGATATGACCTTGATGGTCAAGGCCACCGAAGCCGTCTTGGATTTGGATGTGGAATTCTGCGCAAAGATTGGCGTAATAGCCACGGCCAGCGCAAACAATAAGATAATAAACTTTTTGAGCATCTATTTCTTCAAGATGTTTATAATGCGCGGCAAATATATGCAAAATCTTCTTTACAAAGCTTCGCTGACATTACTTTCTCACATAGTGAGACCTCCGCTGATACGCTCAATTGACGCCGCGTCTCGAAGCGCGGACAAGAACACTTCCGAAGAGTGCTTCCTATAACCGTCCTTCAGCCTATGGACACAGCCTGTCATGGTAAACTTGCCTCCCTCCAACGGTATGGTCTTGAGCTTCGGTCGATAGGCGACAGCAATGGGAGAAATGATGGTAGCGAGACCGGTGCTCTGGACCATATCCATGATGGCTTCAGGATCGTTGAACTCCGCACGGATATCGAGATTGCTGGTGTCTATGCCCACGAACTTATCAACAGCACGGCGTGACTGAAGTCCCTTTCCAGGGAGGACTAACCCGTATCCGACCATATCTGAGAGACTCAGAGACTTGCGGTCGGCAAGCGGATGGTCCCTACGGACGACTACACACAGGCTGGTTTTGAACAGGACCTCGGACTCTATATCCTCGAACTTCTCTATGGATTTGAATGCCAAGGCCATGTCTATCTCCCTGTCACGAAGATTGTCCAGTAGAACTGCAGCAGTATGGACGCTGACGTTCAGCTTCAGGTCATGGTGTTCCTTCATGATGATTTTCACGGCCTCCGCGACGATGGTGATGAAGGATTGCGTCGTACCGATGTTGAGGGTGCCGGTAAGTGAGCCGCGCAGTTCCTTCATTCTGTCCATGCATGCATCAGCCGCCTCCAAGGTCGTCACTGCCAAAGGCAAAAGTTCTTCGCCGGCTTCGGTCAGAGACACGCTGTGGGAGCTGCGCTCGAAGAGTCTAGAGCTGAGTTCGTCCTCAAGCTGACGTATCTGTTGAGACAAGGTGCCCTGAGTGATGTAGAGCTTGCGCGAGGCTTCAGAGAAGTTAAGCGTGCGAGCTACGGTCACAAAATATCTTAACTGCCTTAGTTCCATATGCTTGACATATTAATATTTCCGCAAATGTATTGAAAATATCAATAGCTGCAATATAAAAATACTTACAAAGTAATTAAATACATCAATAGCCGCACTCTACCTTTGCAACACAGAAAAATCAAGGAGAATAGGGACACTAAAATTTTTATACTATGATTTCAAAGAACATGAACCATGCTCTCAACGAGCAGATCAATGCCGAACTATGGTCGGCATACCTTTACCTCGCAATGTCGCTCGACGCCAGCCACAAGGCAATGGAGGGCATCGCAAACTGGTTCTTCGTACAGTGGATGGAGGAGCAGGACCATGCGAGGATACTCGAATCATATATGCAGCAATGCGGAGCGAAGGTGACGCTCAAACCCATCTCCGATGTGCCATCGGAATGGAGCAACCCGCAGGAGATGTTCGAAGATACGCTTGCACACGAGAGAAGGGTCACCGAGATGGTGACAGACCTGGTGAGTCTCGCGATGCAGGAGGGGGACTACGCGACCCTGAGCCGGCTCCAGTGGTTTATCGACGAACAGGTGGAGGAAGAATGCGACGCAGCCCAGAAACTCATGGAGTTCGAAAGGGCAGGTAAGGATGCGCTCGCGATCCATGAACTGGACGAAGAGATGGGTGAGCGTCAATATTGCACCGCAGAGCCGCTGCGCAGGCGCAACTGACACACAGCTTTCGAAGCCAAGGACTACTATAATTTCTATTTCTGAGGACATTCGTCCGTCTATTTGCAAAGGGGAAAAGGTCTGGACCGCCGCGATGGTGCTCCAGACCTTGTCTGTTGCATCAATGAGCAAGTAAGAGAGATTTTTCGCAAAAATAATTGCTATCTTCGCCTGTCAAATAACATATGAAATGAGAAAGCCTATAGCAGCAATGATGATGCTTGCCATCGTCGCAACAGCATACTCGAATATAACTTCCTGCACGAACAAAACTGCCGGATCGAGCAAGGATGCCAACCAGTCATACGAGATCAGCTACGATCTCTCCTTCGATATCCCTGAGAAATATATTGACGTGGACATGACCTATATCCCGACAGGAAAGCGTCAGGAAACGGTCGAGTTCAAGCTGCCGGTTTGGGCTCCAGGCTATTACATCATCATCGACTATCCGAAGGACCTCACAGGCTTCGACGCCAAGGACCAGAACGGAAATCCTCTCAGCTGGGAGAAGAAAGGCAAGAACGCATGGGTAGTAGAGACCGCCGACACTGTCCATGTCTCATACAGGATATTCTCCGACTTCCGCACCGTTGCTGAATGCAGGGTCGAGGAGAGCGCTGCTTTCGTTCCGGGAAACGGAGTTTTCATGCACGTTGCCGGGGACGTGAACCATCCGGTCAGTGTCGGCTTCGAACTTCCGAAGAGCTGGAGCAAGATTTCAACATCACTCGAACAGATAGATGGACGATATGTCGCACCGGACTTCGATGTGCTCTACGACTCTCCGTTCCTTCTCGGCAACCAACTGGTAAAAGCCTACGAAAGGGGTGGTCACATATATGAATTCGCCCTCGAGACACCACAGGGCTTCGAGGAGAGCCCGATGGCAGAGGACTTTCTCAAGGCCGTGGATCAGGCTGTCGCAATCTTCGGAGAGACACCGTACGAGTCGTATCACCTGCTGCTTCTGGGAGAGGGCAGGGGCGGCCTCGAGCACCAGTCGTCGCAGGCTGACTACACCGCCGGGCACTGGGATTTCGCTACGCGAGCCGAATACCTCGACGAACTCATGTTCCTCACACATGAATACTTCCACAACTACAACGTCAAGGCAATAAGACCGATCGAGCTCGGTCCTTTTGACTATGACAGGGAGAACTTCACCACAGGTCTGTGGTTCAGCGAAGGTATCACATGCTACTACGAGAGCTACCTGCTCATGAAGGCAGGCATAATCTCCGACCAGGAGCACCTCGACATCATCTCGGACTACATACGAAACACGCAGAAGACCGAAGGAAGACTGCATATGAGCATGCGAGAGAGCAGCTACGACATCTGGCTGAACTTCTTCAACAGCAACGCCAACCACTCGGCGACCACCATCTCATACTATGTCAAGGGTCCGGTCATCGGCTTCCTGCTTGACGCACGCATCCGCACCATGACTTCCGGAGCGAAGAGCCTTGACGACCTTATGAAACTACTCTATGACAGGTTCTACAAAGACCTTGGAAGGGGATTCACTGAAGAGGAATTCTGGGCCGCTGCAGAGGAGATCGCAGGTGGTGACCTGGATATGGTAAGACACTATGTCGATACCGCCGACGAAATAGACTACGAATCTATACTGACACCTGCCGGCATCAGCATCGATAGGGAAAGCTGGAAAATGGGCAGGATCTAGAAGCTTACCTTGACGGAATGTGAATCACGGCTGACGTGCAGCACGAATACGAGGTTGCCGTCCAAGTCTCTCTTACCCTGGACTTTGCGTCCGTCAATGCTGACGCTGGCCTTGGCCTTCTTTCCGTAAGAGAGAGAAGAGATCCTGAGCACAGTGTCATGCTGTCCACCGACACCGTTCTCGAGAACAAGTTCCATGTTCCTCAGCGCGGCATCTACCCTCACGGGAGTTGCGCCAGACCAATTGTCTCTGTCGAGTGAAAGTTCCGTTCTGCGGTCATCATTGACGACGGCTATCCTGGTACGCACGCCGTCGTCCGGAATGAAGCTGAAGCCTTCCTTGCTCTGTCTGAACTCGCGGCCACCAAAGAGTGTCCATCCGAATACGGGATCATCTGCCAGTATGGTCTCAGCCATCCTGGTTACTGCACACATACCGAGGTCTCCCTCGCCGCAATAACGCCATGGGCCACGCGGTTCCTGTGTTCCGATCCATGCCGAACCGAATTTCAATGGAGTGAACGCCTGTCCCATCGAGCCATCCTTTTCGACACCCGGATACCAATATCCATAGTCCGATTCCTCATCTCCGGCATTTATCAAGCCGAACTGTCCGAGATAGCTGCTGTAGCCGAGCCTGATGGCATCGTATGGGTCGTCAGCGAAACGAAGTCCGTACCCGAGCACGCCCCAGCCACCCATTCTGGCCATGTAGCTCATGACGCTCCAGTCTGAGGAGCGGTGGAAATCGCCGCCCATGATATACCATTGATTCTCGAGCACGCCCCTGCATGAGAGATTGGCAAGATACTGTCTCTCCATGAAATCACACACCTCGTCTCGCTGCAAGCCTTCCACTCCTCTCCTGAGCCCATAGTCGGCCAGTGCGAAGGTCGACTCGAATGCAGTCCTGTCGGTGGCATATTCGCTTCTGTATGGATACCTTCCCTCAGATACGAAGTAACGCGTCTTCTTCTCCCATCCCTTCCTGAGGGTATCAGCCTCAGCTGTCCTTCCTCTGCGGGAAAGCTCATCGATGATATCCGGCAGCACATTCTCGTTGTAAGCACCCCACTTGAAGGTCTCGTAGTATTCGCCGAGCAGTTCAGTCGGGTAATGCCAATACGCCCGGGCGGTCTGATATGCCCTTTCGAGATACTCGTCGGCACTTGCGTATGAACACATATCAGGATAACGGGAAGCGATCTTGTACATCTCCCACCAAAGCATGAATACGTGAGGATAGTCATATGTCCTCCATGTCCTGAGCCTGTCGGTCTTATACTCAGAATAGGTCTCGCGCAAGTCCTGGTGACGGTTTATGTACCAGTTTGGAGTGCCATATACACCGTAGGGGAGAGGTTTCTCATCTGCCGTCCTCTGAAGTCCGCCCCACACGAAATGCTCAAGGTGATATTCCAATGATTCAATCTCCTTCTTATCAGGGAATACCGCATTCTTTGATGCCAGGAAAGGAGCCTTGCCGAGAATAGGATCGTCGCTGGCGAGGAAATAGGTGAGTGTCTCGTCATAAATGTCGGGATTGTCCGGTCCCCTGAGTTCGCCGGCCGCCATGTCATATTCACCGTACAGTCCGTCATACCATCTGCCGGTATTGCGGAACTGCTGCCTGTCCACGAGGAAGGAGCTGCGCTTGCGCAGAAGTGTCTCTGGGCTGAGGCATGAGAAATACTCGAGATAAGTCTTCCTGCCGCCGTCGAACCATACGGTGATTCGGTTCTCGCCGAGCCTGTCGAACTCGACGTCCCAGATGCTCACGTCTCCGTCTCCACTTCTTTTCAACAGCCTGGTCTGGAGCGGATATTCAGCCACGACGGAATCAATCTGGCACTCGGTACGCAGTGCGAACGAACCTTTGTGTCCTCTCGGAAGTGTAAGTCCGGGCGCAACCATGACATCGACAGATCGGTTGGCATACAGGAGGTCGCGTATCTGCTGATATGAACCGGCGCTCATGAGTCTGAATCCATAATCCAGCGTGCTGCCAGCCTCACCGGCAGGAGCAAGGTGGTCTACGGTATGTTCCTGACGCCATGTGCCGCGAGTCTCGGCCCTGCCGCTCTTTCCTGAGCGTATGTATGCCTGATATCCACTTCGGGCATTAGTGCAATATTCCAGCGGAGTGCCGGCTTCAGGAAGGAGCAGCGGGTATGGGGCCTCCCCTCCGAATCGGGTGAAATAGATGAACGACCCGTCGCCGGAAATATTCGAATGCTTCGTATAGGTGAGTTCAAACACCTCGTCGGTATCCTCGTCATCGACCTCCGTGCTCCATGGTACAGTCACCGCAAGGTCTCCGACAAGCACTGGGAAACGGCTGAGATTGTCTATATGAATGTCCCACGAAATCCCGTCCTGCTGCAAACTGAATGTCTGGGTTACGCGAAGCACGTCTCCTATCGTATGGTCGACGTATGTCACTTCATTTCCATCAACGGACATGGTCCTCCTGTCGAGCGGAACTGTAAGCCAGACACCGTCCTGCACCTTGTAGTTCAGCATGTACGATCCGAGTGCACCCCTTCGTCCTATGCAGTCGGCAAGGAACGGATCACTCTTGTCTATGACAGTCCTGATGCCAGACAGATCATACTCGACACTCCATTTATCGTTCTCCGCAGCCAAAAGCTTTGGTTCCGGAACCTGCGCGGATATGCTGAAAGAGGCCGCGACAAGCGCAGTAAGAATGGAAAGGACAGCTTTCATAGGTATAGATGTTTCTATTTATACTTGTTATACAGTTCAGGCACGAAGTCTTCAAGAAAGTAAGTGAGGTTCTTGTACTTGAACGTCTTCCAATTTTCAGCGAATGTAAGGACCTGGCCCTGGCTGTCACGGGCGGTGTGATCATCCATCTGGAATTCCATGACAGACTTCTCCCCGGTATATTCGTTCTTGATAGAGAATCGGTCCTCCCTGAGGCTGAAGGTAATTTCAGATCGGTATATCTTAGTCTGCTGCCCTGACCCAAGGACAGGAAGATCAGCCCTGTAGATACACCCATGTGGATAGTCGATTACGACGTCCTTCTGACACGAAACCGCGGCGATCAGCGCCAACGCCGCCATCAATATGAATCTTCTCATCTAAGTACTTGTTGAGTGGTTCAACAAAGTTAACAAATTCCGCCACCACTTGAAATCATGGAGGCAGAAATGTACTATCTTGGCAGAAGAATGGACTAATTGAATGACTCGCTGTCCTGCTCGTAAAGTTTTCCGGCATCTTTCGCAGTGATGCCGACACTCTCGCGTCCGAGATCAGGCACGTTGAATGACTTCATACTGTTCTCGTAGAAGCGTGACGACTTCTGAGGTAGCATGAACGGCTTGGTCGGATTGCCCTGCTCGTCCAGGCGGCAGAAATACGCACGGCTGAACTGAGAATCACCCCTCTTGCTTGCGAACACGAACCAATGTCCGTCGGAAGACCAACTGTGGAAGGTGTCCGAAGCATCATCATGGATGGAATCGAGCGCACGTACTTCTCCGGTTGCAAGATCCACCAGGTTGAGCGTGCTTTCGGAATGATTGATAGGGAAAGTACCGTAATCAGCAACGGTGAACATCAGCCAGCGGCCGTCAGGCGACGCCTTGGGATGACATGCCGAAGCATTGTGGACGTTTGCATTCCATATCGTATCCACCTGCTCACCCATCTCTCCGGTATTCGAATCGAAAGCAACGCGCACGAGATGGTAACGGAGATTCTCTATGTCCTGCGGGATAGCTACGGTGTCGGCGACACAATAGTAGACCCACTCTCCGTCCGCCGAGAAACATGGGAAGGTCTCGAATCGGTCTGCGCGTGAGACATGGGCCTGGTTGACCATCCTGTTGTTGTCGAAGTCGGCTACCGTGAGATCGGATGCGGTATCATAGACCTCGGTCCTCTTTCCCGCCATCGCATGGAGTCCCGGGATGATGATGTTTGTCGAGAAAACGCCGAATCTTCCGGAAGGATGGAGCTCGCCATATACGGTACCGGAAAGCATTCCGTCTGCCCTCAGATTGAGTTTGCGGAGCTTTCCGTCGCGATTGAGAATCGCACCACCCTTAGGTCCGCGGACATAGAACATGGAAAGGTCTCCGCGCTGCTGTCCGTGGACATGGCAGTTCATGCA
>JAGHUQ010000046.1 GCA_018064725.1 Candidatus Cryptobacteroides caccocaballi | reverse complement strand
ACATCGAAGGTGGCGCCTTCCCATTCCAAGCAAGTAGCGGGCGGCGTATATGCCAGCCTTCCGCATGACATTTCCATCAGCGTCGAGGGCTATTACAAGAGCATGAGGGATATACTTGAGTACGGCGGCGAGGCTGCCATGTTCCCTCCTATCGATGATTGGGAGACGACCTTCCTCCAGGGCAAGGGACGCTCCTATGGACTCGAGCTTTCGTTCATCTACAATGGAACCATCTTCACCGGAGAGGCATACTATACTCTCAGCAAGACGGAGCGCTTCTTCGAAGACATCTGCGAGAACTGGTATCCGGACAGGAATGACAACAGACACAAGATCAACATTCAAGGCGCGTGGAAGATAGGGGAGCGCATCGACCTGTCGGCTGCGTGGGTGTGCCACAGCGGCAACCGCTGGACCATGCCGACGCATGTCGCCATCCTCCCGGGCGGAAGAATCGAAGAGATGTATTCATCGCCATACAATGCCCAGATGCCGGCGGTACACAGACTTGATCTCGGATTCAACTACCGCAAGCAGACAAAACGTGGATTCGAGAGCATCTGGAATGTCAGCATATATAACGTCTATTGCAGGATGAATCCGATCATGGCTTATGCCAAGATGGGAGTATACGACGTGACTACTGATACCATGACCCCATATCACGGTGTGGCGATGGGACTCCTTCCTATTATACCGTCGTTCAGCTATACATTGAAGTTCTGATGAGAAGTTTTGTACGATATATTCTTTTCGTTTTCGTGGCGACCGTCGTCATGGGCTGTGAGTATGACTTCGACCTGAAGGGTACCCATGAGGCTCCGATGCTTGTGGTTGACTGTATGGTCAACCAGGGGTATGGAAATGGAAGAAACACACTCGTGTGTGTCAGCATATATGGAACAGTGCCTGTCGGAGACTATGTCCCAAGTTCATCGAAGACAGAGGGAACTCAGGTTCCGGTGCTTGACGAGCTGGAAGTTTCCGCTACGGTCAACGGAGAGGAGATAACGCTTACCAGGTTCGAAGCTCCGGTGGGATCTGACGAAGCTTTCCCTAAAGACTTCTTTACTGCCGTCATCGAAGATTTGACAGAGGGTGACGTTGTAGAGGTACATGCATCGGCAAAGGGTTATCCTGATGCCATCGGACGTACTGTTGCCCCGGGTGCGGTAGAGGTGGTCAGCGCGGAGGTCAGCAAGGACAGCATCCTTTCCGTGAAGATAAATGATAACCCTGCGACCAGGGATTATTACGGAGTCGTTCTCAAGAGAGAGTTCGAGATGCACCGTGAGATTTCTCCGGAAGAAGGCGGTGGGACCGAGCTCGTCACGGGAGACTACCTGGATCTCCTGGGCCTCGAAATCGGAAATGGACTCAGGACGAGCATTCAGCCACGTCTTTTCAGCCAGCTCGGATTCCTGTCTCTGGCATTCTCAGATAATCTGGTGTTCTTCGATGACCTCAGCATAAAGGAGCAGGACAACACCTTCAAGGCTGTCGTGCTGGAACTGAAGGGAGCCTGCTACAGCGGCGATTACCAGCTTTCCGTATATAAGCTCTCTCCTGAGGCATATAAGTTCATGAGAGCCCTCTATGAGATCAATACAGGTTCGATGATGGCGGGTATCTCAGCCGTTTCATACACATATTCGGGCATCTCCGGAGGATTCGGCGCCGTGGGTGCATACCGGAAAAAGGACATGGTTTTACCTATTAATTATTAATTTTGCGGACTTAAATATTTCAACCTCCCCATGTACTCTTATCTCATAAGCATGCTTGCCCTGGTGTTAGGATACATCTTCTATGGCAAGTTCGTACAGAAAATCTTCGGCCCGGACTCCGAAAGGCTCACTCCGGCGGTGGCGATCAATGACGGTGTGGACTATGTCCCTATGCCCGTATGGAAAGTTTTCATGGTCCAGTTCCTGAACATCGCGGGAACCGGTCCTATCTTCGGTGCCATCATGGGTGCGAAGTTCGGCCCCTCTTGCTATCTGTGGGTGGTTTTCGGCTGTATCTTCGCCGGTGCCGTCCATGACTATCTTTCGGGAATGGTCAGCATCAGGAACGGCGGAATCGACCTTCCGACCATCGTGGGACGCTACCTCGGAAAGACCACCCGCGCTGTGATGCTCACTTTCTGCGTGGTGCTCCTCGTCCTCGTCGGTGCCGTGTTCGTATACAGCCCGGCTTCCATCCTCGGTGATCTTCTCGGCGACGGCAGCTTCAACGCAGTCATGATATGGGTCGGCGTGATCATCGTCTACTATGTCCTCGCGACCCTCGTTCCTATCGATAAGATCATCGGCAAGATATACCCGCTCTTTGCGTTCGCCCTTATCTTCATGGCTATTGCTATGATGGTCGGGCTCTTCGTGAAGTGGCCTGTAATCCCTGAGTTCTGGCAGGGACTGGGCAATCGCGGACCTTCTGTGGGCCTCAATGGACAGAGCATCTTCCCATGCCTTTGCATCACCGTGGCCTGCGGTGCAATCAGTGGTTTCCATGCCACCCAGAGCACCCTCATGGCCCGTTGCCTCACCAATGAGAAACTCGGCCGTCCGGTGTTCTACGGCACTGTGATCGTTGAGGGAATGGTCGCTCTCACATGGGCTGCGGTGGCTTCTTACTTCTTCTTCGACGGCGGTGCGGAGGAGGTCGGCTCCACTATGAGCGCAGCAGCACCTAAGGTCGTATCTGACGTCAGCCGTGCATGGCTTGGCGTCGCCGGCAGTGTACTTGCCCTTCTGGGTGTGGTCGCAGCTCCTATCACCAGCGGCGATACTGCTCTCCGCAGTGCTCGTCTCATAATCGCGGATGTCTTCAAATATGACCAGAAGCCTATCTCGAACCGTCTGCGTATCGTCATCCCTCTCTTCGCGGTGACTGCGCTCATCCTTTGGTTCAATATCGCCAACGAGGACGGATTCAACATCATCTGGCGTTATTTCGCACTTGCAAATCAGGCTCTCTCCTGCTTCACCCTCTGGGCGTTGACTTCGTTCCTGGTGAAGGAAAGGGGAAAGTTCGCATATCTCATAACATTCATTCCGGCAGTGTTCATGACCACGGTGTGCATCACCTACATAAGCACAGCCAAGATCGGATTCAATCTCCCGATGGGATGGTCCGGCTGGATCGCAGCCATCGTTTCCTGCGCCAGCATTGCACTGTTCTATTCGTGGTATTGTTTCGGCAGAAAAAAGTAATCAGACATGACTATTGAAATTCCCGGCAAATTCTGGAAGGATTATGAACTTGTAGACTCAGGCAACTTCGAAAAGCTTGAGCGCTTCGGCAGCTATTACCTTGCTCGTCCTGAGCCAAAGGCCCTGTGGGGCAAGTCCATGTCCGAGCAGCAGTGGGACAAGCTCATCCATACCCGTTTCACCCCCGGCGCAGGCTTCGCAAAGGCCGGCAAGGAGGACAGCGGTACCTGGGACAGGCGCAGGAAGATGGACGATCAGTGGTATATCCGCTACGGTGGCGGACAGAAGGGCCTTGACTTTACCTTGAGGCTCGGACTTACTTCATTCAAGCACGTCGGTGTCTTCCCTGAGCAGGCCTCAAACTGGGAATATATATATAGGAACACGCGCGAGCTGGTCGAGAAGGCCAAGGCGGACGGTAAGCCGACCCCGAAGGTACTCAACCTTTTTGCGTATACCGGTGCGGCTTCCCTTGCAGCCAAGGCGGCCGGTGCGGATGTCACCCATCTCGATTCAGTCCGTCAGGTGGTGACATGGGCCCGCGGTAATATGGAGAACAGCCATCTCGACAACATCCGCTGGATAGTGGAGGACGCGCTCAAGTTCGCAAAGCGAGAGGCGAAGAGGGGTAATGTCTATCAAGGCATCATACTCGATCCTCCCGCATACGGACATGGTCCGGACGGTGAGAAGTGGAAGCTCGACGAGTGCCTCTTCGACATGCTCAGGCAGGTGGCGGCGATTCTTGCCCCGGAGGACAGCTTCATGGTTCTCAACCTCTATTCCAACGGCTACAGCGCCGTGCTCGGCGAGACCATCGTCCGCGAGGCTTTCGGCAAGCAGTACAAGTCCCTGGACTACGGAGAACTCGTGCTTGAGGATTCGTTCGGAAAGAAGCTTCCTCTGAGCGTAGTCGTGAGACTTCGCAGATAGAAAATTTCGGACTTCGAAATATAGAAGATACCCCGCTTCTGATCTCACGACCGGAAGCGGGGTTTATGTTGTTCAGTTCAGTATTTATGTCGATAATCCATATATCCAATTCTGTGCCAAATGCCCGTGCGACAGAGAGAATTTTCGTTGAGGATATATTTGACATACTTTTTAAATTTTTTTCTTTAGTTTTAATCTGTATGCAATATTGAAATTATTATTATAGAGTGAAATGTTAGCTGAAAAATTAGTTTAAATACTTAATAAAAACTTTTATTATATGCACATCGTATGCTGCGATTGTGTTGTCCAAGTAGTTGCAATTCAATATTTTTTGTCATATTTTTGTCCTTTAAACATTATTTTTAATAAAGTTCAGTTTATTATGTTAAAGAAAATCGCATTGGCGCTGATCGCTCTTGTAGGAGCAGCCGTAATGGTGTCAGCGCAGAACAAGCAGATTTCCGGTAAGGTGACTGACGCGAACGGTGATCCTGTTCCAGGTGCATCCGTTATGCTTAGGGGAACCACTACCGGTACTGTGACAGGCGTGGACGGTACTTATGTACTTTCAGCTGCAGCATCTGACGTTCTCGAGTTCACATTCTTTGGAATGAAGTCTCAGTCAGTTGTCGTAGGTGACCATGCAGTCATCAATGTAACCATGCAGGACGATGCAATGGCCCTCGATGAGGTTGTCGTTACTGCACTCGGTATCACTAAGTCAGAGAAGTCTCTCGGTTACTCGGCGACTACTGTCAAGAGTGATGATCTTACCGCCACCCGTGGAAGCAACGCCGTTGCTTCAGTAGCAGGTAAGGTTGCCGGTGTTCAGATTTCTAGTTCTGCTACCACTGCTGGTGCTCAGGCATCAGTCGTAATCCGTGGTTTCAGCTCTATCGGAAACTCTAACCAGCCACTCTACGTTATTGACGGTGTGCCTATGCAGAGCCTTACCATCTACAACACCGCAGCAGGTTATGGTAACCTCGGTGCAGGTGTCGGCTCAATCAACAACGACGACATCGAGTCAATGACCATCCTCAAGGGTGCAGCAGCAACCGCTCTCTACGGTAGCCGTGCAGCCGGTGGTGTCATCCTCATCAACACCAAGTCTGGTAAGAACAAGGTAAGAACTGAGATCGAGGTTAACGCAGGTATGCAGTTCTCTTCAGTTTCTACTCTTCCTGAGTTCCAGAACAAGTTTGGTACTGGTTGGGATGGTAACCTCACCCTCGATGAGAACGGTTCATGGGGTCCAGCCTTCAACGATCAGTTCAGGGTTTACGGTCCTGTAGTTGACAACTCTCAGATGGCGAAGAATTACGCTGCTGTTCCTAACAATATCAGGAACTTCTATGACACAGGTGTACAGTATAACACCAGCGTATCGGTTTCTGGCGGCTCAGACAGGACCACTTACTTCACTTCATTCTCAAAGATCCACGATGACGGTATTCTTCCAAGGAACAAGGATACTTATGACAAGAACACCTTCAGCTTCCGCGGAAGCCATCAGGCTAAGGAGTGGCTCAAGTTCGACGCATCGCTCAACTTCACCACCCAGAGGACCGATCAGGTCAGCCAGGGTTCAGGTCAGCAGTCTATTCTCGAGGGTCTCTATCAGGCAGGACGTGACATCAGCTTCATCGATGCTCAGGATCTCAGTAGCGTATTCAACAGGCCAGAAGGTTGGTTCACTCCTTATGGTATCACCAACCCATACTGGATCATCGACAACTCATACAACCGCACAGACCTCAAGAAGATCTTCGGTAAGGTACAGGTAGAGGTGAAGCCTATCAAGCAGCTCACCTTCACTTACAGGTACGGTCTTGACTATACCGACTATGATGGTAAGAACACCATGTACCAGATCGCGATGGATCCTTCATATACCAACTCAAGCTCTACCAACCAGGAGGGTTCAGTAAGCGCGACTTACGGAAGGTATCATGAGACCAACCACGATTTCCTCGCAAACTTCAATGACAGGTATTTCGACAACAGGTTCGAGGTTAATGCAACCATTGGTGCCAATATCAACGAGCGTGGATCGACATCTCTCCGCGCAGGTGTGACTGGCCTTACCTTCGACACCGGATTCTGGGATCTCAGCAATACCTCAAGCCTTCCTACTGCATCAGAGAGCCAGTCTCTCAGAAGGAGCATCGGTCTCTTCGGCGACCTTCAGCTCGGTTGGGACGATCAGGTATATCTCAACGTTACTGCTCGTAACGACTGGTCATCAACCCTTCCAAAGGCTAACAACCATTACTTCTACCCAGGTGCGACCCTCAGCTGGATCTTCACCAACACCTTCAACATCAATAAGGTGCTCTCTTTCGGTAAGCTCCGTCTCGCTTATGGTAAGACAGGTAACGACCCTAACGCATATCTCACCAACGCAGTGTTCGTACAGGGTTATGCAGCAGGCTACCTCGGAAGTGACCTTGGATTCCCATTCAACGGTTACAATGCTTACATGGCGCAGTCTTCACTCGCTTCAGGTAACCTCTCTCCTGAGATGACTTCTGAGTTCGAGGTTGGTGCAAATCTCCAGTTCTTCAACGGCCGCATTGGTATTGATGCTGCTTACTATGACAGGACTTCTGACATGCAGATCTTCAAGCTCCCTTCTGACCCTGCTACCGGATACTCTACCATGGTAATCAACTTCGGTAAGGTAAGGAACAATGGTGTCGAGCTTCTCCTCACTACCGTTCCTGTCAAGACAAGGGACTTCGAGTGGGATCTCGATATCAACTGGGCAAAGAACTACAACAAGGTCGTAAGCCTTCCTGAGGGCCTCGACGGTGGTAAGTCACAGCTTGTGTCTTACGATGACGTAGCAATCTTCGCTGAGCAGGGTAAGCCTCTCGGTACTATCTATACTACACTCCCTATCAAGACTGATGACGGTAAGATCGTAGTTGGTGAGGATGGTCTTCCTCTCCAGTCTACCGATAAGCTTGAGACTGGCCTCAATATCCAGAACAAGTGGACCGGTGGTATCAACACCTCTATCAGCTACAAGGGCTTCACCGTTTCAGCTGCGTTCGACGTACGTTACGGTGGTTACATGTACAGCCGTACCAAGACCCTCCTCTGGTTCACCGGTAACTCTATCGAGAACACATACAACGATCGTAGGGCATTCGTAGTTCCTAACTCAGTAGTTCAGCTTGCTGATGGTAGCTATGCAGAGAACAATACTCCTATCACCCTCTATGAGTCAACTTACCAGTACTATATGAACGGTAACAACTCATACCCTATCGATGGTGGTCTCTGTAAGCTCGTTGAGCGTACTTACGCAAAGCTCCGTGAGCTCAGCATTTCATACAACCTCCCAGAGAAGTGGGTTTCTGCAATGAAGCTCCAGGGCGTGAGACTCTCAGCTGTAGGTAACAACCTCTTCACATGGACTCCTAAGAGCAACTGCTACATTGATCCTGACCAGGGATATACCACTGACCTCAATGGTTCTTATGGTGAGATCAACTGTACTGTTCCTTGCCGCTACATGGGTTTCAACATTCAGGTTAAGTTCTAGTGATCATGAAAAAGTATATTCTTACAATATTCGCAGCCGCAGCTGCCCTCAGTGCGACTTCTTGCGGCAACTGGCTTGATGTAAACGATGACCCTAATGCTGTTACCTCAGTAGAAAACGGCTTGGTGATTCCTTCAATCGAGCTCAACCTCGTAAATGTCTCTGGTTTCTATGGACATATGCTCGGATCTTTCTATTCCGATCAGATGGCTATCAAACCTGGTGGACCTCAGTACCTCGGTCTTGCACACTGGGATGCTTCAAGCATTTCAAGTGGTCAGGCTGTAGGTTATACCAGAATGATCTACCGTGATTCTTATACTAAGGTCATCGGTAATGCCACCACTCTCCGTGCTAAGGCAGAGAGCGAGAAGAATTGGGGCGACTACCTTGTTGCTACCGTTCTCCGCGCTTATGGCTTCCAGATCCTCGTTGATGCTTTCGGTGAGACTCCTTATTCTGAGGCTCTCGACCCATCAAACCTTGCTCCTAAGTACGATGAGGGCAAGGATGTTTATGCTGGCATCCTCGCTGAGCTTGATGACGCTCTCTCAAAGGTATCTCTTACCGACAAGGCAAGTGACAACATGCTCTTCTCTAGCAGCTCGGACATCAACAACTGGATTCAGTTCGCGAATGCTCTCAAGCTTCGTATCCTCATGCGTGAGAGCGCTGTCGTAGACGTTAAGTCAGCGGTTGAGGCTCTCGTTAAAGAGAACAACTTCCCATCTAGCGACATCGGTTTCGACAGCAGCGTATGGACAAACCAGGCTGGCCTCGACAACCCTATCTATGGTGAGGCTGTCCGCGTACGTGGTGATGTAGGTACCGGTAGGACCATCGAGTTCTGTGCTCACATGGCTGTTACCGGAACCATGATGGAGGTGAATGACGGACGTCTTCCTGCGAAGTACAATGTTTCTGCTAAGTATGGTAACTACGAAGGTGGTTTCATTGATGAGCAGATGTCAAAGGAAATCGATGCAGGTTACCTCGGTAAGAAGTCAGAGAAGACTCAGGAGAACACTTGGGCAGAGCTCAAGATCAACTATGATACTCCAATGTGGCTCATAACTGTTGCTGAGACCGAGTTCTTCCTCGCTGAGTACTATGCTAAGCTTGCTAACGACAGCAATAAGGCAAAGGAGCACTACGAGGCAGCAATCGATGCTTCTTTCGCAACTCATGGTGTTAGCGGCTCAGAGAAGATCTACGGTGAAGAAAGCAGGTATGCTTGGGATGCATCTAAGGCTTCAGAGCTCATCGGTATCCAGAAGTGGGTTGCACTCGCTGGTATCAATGGTTTCGAGAGCTGGTGCGAGCTCCGTCGTACCGGATATCCTCAGTTCGGTCCTAAGACCGGTGCAGAGATTTATTCAAAGTGGGTTGAGCTCGCAAAGGCTAACGTAGCTGACGGCAAGGACAATCCTACTCCTCTTGCAATGGATCTTGAGGCAGAGGGTGTATACGTACCTGGTACCATCTTCACTCCAGTGAATGTAGTGTCGCTTTCTGCCAACACTCTTCTCGGCAGACTTATGTATGCAACCTACTCAACTGATACCAACTCGAACGCTCCTTCACAGAAGGATCCTTCAACCAAGGTATTCTGGGCAAAATAAATTGATACAGATATGAAAAAGACAATATTATTCAGCATTGTTGCAATGGCAGGACTCCTCTTCGCTTCTTGCGTCAAGGAGGACCATGCAGTCAATCAGAGAGTCACCTACTACCCTGTATTTGATATCACAGGTGGTAATACCGTGGCTTGGCAGCTTGGCGATGCTTGGGCAGATCCAGGTTATGCTGCAACTCTCAACGGTGAGGATGTCACCAGTAAGGTCGAGGTTTACTCTGACCTTGATACCGATGCTCCTGGTATCTATAACATTGATTACGTCTTCGTCAATGAGGATGGTTTCGAGGGTAGTGTATCCAGGACTGTCGTAGTTTATGACATTGCAAATGCAAGCGACATTGACATATCAGGTTCATACAGCAAGCTCACCCTCATTGATGCTGGTGCGGATATGTCATCAAGGGTTCCTTATACCATGACTATCACTCCAGGCCCAGGTGCAGGTCTCTTCTATATGCAGGACCTTCTCTGCGGTTACTTCTCAATCGGTAGAGGTTATGGTAATGCTTATGCATTCTATGCCCTTATCCAGCTTAACAAGGATAATAGCATAGACCTTCTTCAGACTAAGAACGCATGGCCTTACGCTATCCTGGACAATGGTGATTCACTCTATGATCCAGAGTCTGGCAGCGTTACCGTGAACTGGTTCTGGGCAGGTTGGGGTGATGACCTCACTTGTGTATATGCCAACTAATAAAATTGACGATCAATGAAAAAGTTCATTACAGCAATAGCAACAATGCTGGCTCTCGTTTCAGCCAGCTCTTGCGGACACTTTGAGGTTGAGAACACTGCTACCGTGGACCTTGCCGGCAACTGGATGTGTACCATTTACTACGGTGAGGATGGCGAGTGGGTTCCATATGCAAATTCAGAGTTTGTCACCTACAATACTGCAGCTAACGTAGCTACAGAGATGTGGGTAAACGACTACGAAGGATTCTGGGGAACTCTCTGCAAAGTTGATTGCAGCAACTCTGAGCTTACTTTCGGTAAGGAAGGCGCAGAGTATGAGGATCAGTACTATGGTGTAAACCAGAAGATCTGGGGTGGTAAGGTTACTAAGAATGCCGTACAGGCTCCTGGCACTCCTACCACTTGCGATAAGATCGAGTTCTTCATCGCTTTCGAGGATGACCAGGATGAAGATAAGAATCCTTATATTACCACTTACTACGTAGCAGGTTACCGTCGTACTGGTTTCCCAGAGGATGACGACAACTTCATCATCGAGTGGGACAGCTATCCAGCAGTTAAATAACAAACTGATATCTTTTTAAGAGGCGGTGACTTAAATGTCACCGCCTTTTTTTATATTTGTTCACATGGAGGGTAAAGTTATGTCAAAGTCTCATCTTTTGGCGGCATCCCTGCTGGCGGCAGCGATGTCCATTTTCTCGTGCTCGAAGGCCTATGTGCCTGATTCATCGATTGCAGACGGCGCTGTGTCGTCTGAAACCAGAAGCGGCATTCCGACTGATGCGCATGCGCCTGTCGTGACGTCGGAGATAGAAAGCCTTTATTTCGAGGGCCTCGGAGACACCTTCGCCATCGCTCTTGACGAACATTTCTCGGATCCTGACGGAGATGCCCTCAGCTATACCGTGAGCTTTAATACCAAAGGCCTTGTAGATCTCAAGATAGAGGGCAGCCGTCTGAACGGAAAGACATTCAACTACGGCAGGACAGATATCGTGGTTACCGCGACAGATACCGACGGACTTCGCACCGATCTGGCGTTTGCTGTACTCTGTGCGAAGGAGAACAGTGGTGCCAGCGTGTATCCGAATCCTGTGAGACCGAACGACGAGGGACGCTACCTTCTCAATGTATGTTCAGGCAAGGAGGAAGAGACGGACATCCGTATCTATAACCAGAGCGGCTCCCTCGCATGGTCGAACACCCTCCTCTCAAGCGTATTCAAGCCAGCGGTCGTGGATATGACCGATTTCGCTTCCGGCAAATACAATGTCGTCGTAAGAATCAACGGCGAGACTTCCACTCACAGCATAATCAAACTCTAGCATGAAAAGGTCAATCATTATTCTGTTTGCCGTCATGCTCAGCAGCGCGGCATTCGCCCAGACCACCGATCTCAGGGTGGCAGCAACTTCAGAGGCAGCACTCGCATTCTCCCGCATCGGACACAGTCCTGCGGCAGAAGCAATGGGAGGCGCCGGACTTCTTTCGACAAGTTCCTTTGCATGGTCATCATATTATAATCCGGCAGCGGTTCCTTTTGCCCACAAGACAGCGGATTTCGCCGTGTCGTACAATACCTGGCGTCCATCTTCCAGCAACTACATCAATCTGGGTGGGTCGTATAAGATCGGAGATAAGGTGGGAATCACGGCAGGAGCTACTCTAGGTATGGGCAAGACCATGGAACTCAGGGATGAGTTTGGCAGCGAGGCCGGCCATTTCCGCCCTATGGACTACCAGTTCAACCTCGGAGCCGCATATCGCTTCGTCGAGTGGGTTTCCGTCGGCGCTAACGTGAAATATGTGGCTCAGAAGCTCTTTACTGACGTAAGACAGGGAACTGTGGCAGCGGATGTGTTCTTCATGGGGGAGTACAACGGAATCAAGGCCACGATCGGATTCAACAGCCTTGGAGGACGCGTCAAGGACCTTGCAGGCAGGCGTTGGAATATCCCGTCATCGCTGAGCTTCGCAGCTGGATATGAGACCGTTCTTTGGGGCGCGCACGGCATCGAGGCGGAAGTTCGTGGTGACTATTACTTCATCGAGGACAGGGCTGTCGTGAACAATCCTTTCTGCCTCTCGATGGGAGCCGCATATTCGTTCAAGTTCATCACTGCGCGACTCGGATACCATTACGGCGCCGAGAGCTCAGTCATGCCAAGCTTCGGCGCCGCGGGTATTACTCTGCGTATAGCAGATATCCATATCGATGCGATGTACTATATCGCAAAGGAAGGAAGCCCGTTGAAGAACAACTTGTCCTTCGGTCTGGGCTATTCCTTCTAGAAAGTCTTCTTGAGGTTATTCACATATCTGTCAATCCTCTGCAGCTCGCGTGGGATACGGATGTGCTGCGGGCAGTGTGACATACACTCTTCGCAGCCTACGCAGTGATCTGCCTGGCGTACTTTCTCGAGTGCGCGGTCATAGCTGATGAGATATGCCCTGCGAGCCTTGCGGAATTCCTTCTGCTCAGGGGTTGCATTTTCGAGATCGACGACATTTCCTTCGTTGACACACTTGTTGTAGTGCGCGAAGATGGTCGGGATGTCGATGCCGTAAGGACAAGGCATGCAGTATTTGCAACCGGTGCAGCTGATGGTAGGGTATTCCTTCATGAGGCTTGCCTGAGACTCGAGGAACTCGAGCTCCTCCTCCGTAAGCGGCACGAGAGGACAGAAGCTCTTGAGGTTGTCCTCAAGATGCTCCCTGTAGGTCATGCCGGAAAGGGTCACGAGCACGTTCGGATGTGTGCCGCAGAAACGGAATGCCCATGAAGCGATGCTCCTGCTTGGCTCACGCTCCATGAAACGCTTTGCGATGGCGTCAGGAACCTGTGCGAGCGCACCTCCGAGAAGAGGCTCCATGATCACGACAGGAATGCCGCGCTTGGTGAGCTCCTCATACATATACTGGGCCTTTGCCTCACGTGTCTGGTGAGTCCAGTCGCTATAGTTCATCTGGATCTGGACGAAGTCCCAGTGATACTGCTCATGATACTTCATCATCTCGTCGAATCCTGATGCAGGACCGTGGAAAGAGAATCCGAGGTTGCGGATTCTACCGGCCTTGCGCTCCTCCATGAGGTATTCCATCATGCCGTTGTCGACGAACCTCTGTCTGAACACGGCCTCTCCGCTTACTGCGTGGAGAAGATAGTAGTCGAGGTAGTCTGTCTGGAAGTTCTCGAGTGACTTCTTGTACATGAGTATGGAGTTCTCCTTGGTCCAGTTGCTGAAGTTGGAGAGCTTGGTCGCGATGAAATAGCTGTTGCGAGGATGCCTTGCAAGTGCGAGACCTGTAGCCTGCTCGCTCTGGCCCTGAAGGTATACCGGAGACGAATCGAAATAGTTGATTCCAGCCTCGATGGCGCGGTCTACGAGTTCATTGACGCTGTCCTGGTCGATAACGTCCTTGCCGTCGGCATTCTTGATCATCTGCCAACGCATGGTTCCATAGCCGAGAAGACTGGTCTTGTCGCCAGAATTAGGATTGGTTCTGTATGTCATTTCGCCGAGCTTGGTGTCGACGGTGACGCTCTTGTTATTGGTACATGCTGCAAGGCCGAAGGCTGCTGCTCCGGCGCCTGCGCTCTTGATGAAATCTCTTCTGTCCATAGTACTAGATGCTTCTGTGTACTTCATGTCCTTCTACATGGATTGCTGAGAGAGGGCGTGCAGGACATACATATTCACACGCTCCACAACCGATGCAACGCTCTGGGTTCACGCTTGGAATCCTTACGTCTGAGCCTTCTTCCTTGACCATCTTGATGGCACCGGCAGGGCAGTGACGTGCGCAGTTGCCGCAGTTCACGCCTTCATTGTTGGCGATGCAGAGGAAGAGGTCGACCTCTGCGTGACCGACCTGGATGGATGTCTTTTCCTCAGGGGTGATCTTTACGATGGCGCCGGCTGGACATACCTCAGAGCACTTGGTGCACTCTGGACGGCAGTAGCCACGCTCGTATGACATCTCGGGCTGCATGAGGTTCTTGAGTGAGGTAGAAGGGCGGAGGACGTTGTTAGGGCAGACGCTCACGCAAAGCTGACAACCTGTGCAGTGCTGTGCGAGGTGCTTGAGTCCGGTTGCGCCTGCAGGAACGAGATGAGTCTCTCTTTCAGGGATCATCTTTCCTGTGACTGCAGCGAGACCGCCGTCGACCTTCATGTCCTGAGCCTTTGCTGCCGCAGTTCCGAGGGCTATTGCGGATCCCATCATGAATGCGCGGCGCCCAGCGTCTGCTGCGCCGGCCTTCTCTGCCTTTGCAGGAGCTGGCTCGCTGTCCTTCTTTCCGTAGCGGAAGCTGTAGCTGATGGCCTTTGACTTGCATGACTCGATGCAGTCCATGCAATCTACGCAGCGGCTATAGTCGATCTTGTGGTTCTTGGTGTCGATGCAGGCTGCCTTGCACTGCTTGCCGCAGAGACCGCAGTTGACGCACTTGCTCTCGTTGATGACAGGTCCGAAGAGAGAGAACTTCGAGAGGAGTCCGAGGGTTGTGCCGACAGGGCATATGGTGTTGCAATATGTACGTCCGTTCTTCCATGCGAGAATGACTACGGCGACGAGGGTCACGAGCGCAATGATGAAGGTCGGGAGGCTCCTGAGCCATACTTCCTTGGTATAGAAGTTATAGCTGTCGAAGTGGGCGTCGATCAATGCGAGGAGGTTGTTTCCCCATCCGTACACCGGCGCGAAGATATTGCTTACGATACGGCCGTAGGCGCTGTATGGCGCAAGAAGTGCGACGACGCTGCCTATGCCGGCTACGATTGCGATGATGAGAATGCCGAGCATGCTGTAGCGCAGCCAGTTCTTTGCAGGAGAATAGCTGAAGCGGTAGCGGTTCTTCTTCTTGCCCTTTCCGTGAATCCAGGAAACGATGTCCTGGAATACGCCCATAGGACAGATTACGGAGCAGTAGACACGTCCGCACACGAGTGTGAGAAGGACGAGAGCTACGATCACTCCAAGATTTAGGGCGAGGACGGCAGGAAGGAACTGAACCTTTGCCATCCATCCGAGCCACGCATGCAAGGTTCCTGTGAAGTCCAGGAACAGAGCGGTCACTCCGACCCAGAAGAGGGCAGCGAGGACAATGCGGATTTTACGTAACATATGTAGTTGATTAATTACTTAGGTGCAATCTTGTAGAGGAATGCTGTGATAAAAGTGTATACGATATTTGGTATCCATAGCGCAATGCCAGGGGACATGCCGCCGGCGTATACGAACATTTCGCTGAATTTAAGGAAGAGGATGTAGGTGAAGGCGAGCGCGATTCCGATTCCGATGTTCCATCCTATGCCGCCTCTCTTTTTCTTTGAGGAGAGGGATACGCCCATGATGGTCAGGATGAATGCCGAGAACGGAAGCGCGATCCTCGTGTGCTTCTCGATCAGGGTCTGGCGCACATTTGCGTCGCCTCTGAGAATCTGCGTCTCGATGAGCTCGTTGAGCTGTTTCTGCGGGAGGGTGGATACGGTCTTCTTGTCCCTGTAGAAATCGGCCACCTCAAGGTTGAGCACCGTGTCTATCTGTTCTCCGCTCGTGATCTTGTCGTCGAGGTTCTCTCCGTAGTCGCGTATGAAGTAATTCTTGAGGGTCCAGCAGCACTTGGTGCTGTCGTAGACCGCAGTCTCTGCCGAAAGCTTGGATACGAGCTTGTTGTCCTCTATCTCCTCGACCGTCATCTTGTAGGCGGTGTTGTTCCAGCTGCTGAAGGACTCTACATATATGAACTGGCCAGGGGCTGTCTGATAGTGGACGTTCCTGGATGTGAAAGCCTGCGATCCGCTGACATATTGTTGCTCAAACGGGATTCGCGTGGCATTTGCCCTCGGGATGACCCACAGGTTGAGGCATAGAGACACGGCGAATATGATGAACGCGGAAAACAGGTACGGGACCATCATCCTGTGGTAGCTGATACCGCAGGAGAGTATTGCGACGATTTCCGTGTTCGCTGCAAGCTTCGATGTGAAGAAGATGACCGTGATGAACACGAACAGAGGGCTGAACATGTTCATGAAATACGGTACGAAGTTGAGGTAGTAGTCGACGATGATCGCCCTGAGCGGGGCGGAATTGGACACGAAATCGTCGATCTTCTCGCTGATGTCGAATATTATGACGATGCCGATGATGAGGATGAGGGATACGAAGAAGGTCGTGATGAACTTCTTGACTATGTACTTATCCAATATCTTCGGTCTGAGGTCTATCATGGTCTATAGTCTCTGCGATATTTTCTTGACGGTGACGTCCTTCCACTGGGCGAAGTCTCCGGCCTTGATGTGCTTGCGCGCCTCGCGTACGAGGTCAAGGTAGAATGCGAGATTGTGCTCGCTGGCGATCTGTGCTGCGAACATTTCTCCCGCGATGAAGAGGTGGCGTACGTATGCCTTGCTGTAGGTGTGGTCCACGAAGGAACTTCCGCTAGGGTCGAGCTCGCTGAAGTCGTCAGCCCACTTCTTGTTCCTCATGTTCATGATTCCGTTCCATGTGAAGAGCATTCCGTTGCGGCCGTTTCTGGTAGGCATCACACAGTCGAACATGTCCACACCTCGCGCGATTGCCTCGAGAATGTTGGCAGGGGTGCCGACTCCCATGAGGTAGCGGGCCTTGTCCTGAGGTATGACAGGATTGAGGGTCTCTATCATCTCGTACATCTGCTCGGTAGGTTCGCCGACAGCGAGACCTCCGATGGCGATGGCGGCGTCTGCGTACTGGAGCGCATGCTCTGCTGCCTCCACGCGGAGGGCAGGGTAGACGCATCCCTGGATGATCGGAAGGAACGCCTGGCTGTATCCGTATAGAGGTTCCGTCTCATGGAAACGCTTGGAGAAGCGCTCGAGCCAGCTCTGGGTGAGCTTGAGCGATTTCTTGGCGTAGTTGTAGTCGGCGTCTCCCGGGCAGCACTCGTCGAAGGCCATGATGATGTCCGCACCGATTGCTCTCTGGGTGTCGACATTGTTCTCCGGGGTGAAGGTGTGTCTCGATCCGTCGATGTGGCTCTGGAAGGTACAGCCTTCAGGGGTGATCTTACGTATGCCGGTCAGGGAGAATACCTGGAATCCGCCGCTGTCGGTGAGGATAGGACGGTCCCATGACTCGAACTTGTGGAGTCCTCCGACCTTCCTGAGCAGGTCGAGGCCCGGACGCAGGTAGAGGTGATATGTGTTGCCGAGTATGATCTCGGCATTGATGTCTTCCTTGAGGTCGCGGTGGTACACTCCTTTGACCGAGCCTACGGTTCCTACGGGCATGAAGATAGGGGTTTCTATCTTGCCGTGGTCCGTGGTCAGTATTCCGCACCTTGCGGAGCTGTTGGGGTCTTTTGCTGTCAATTCGAATGTCATGGTATATCCGCGATTATTTCAACCTTCAAAGATAAGAAAATTTGGCGGATTTCGCTTATCTTTGCTGTCCCATAACCGATCGAAATAACATTAAACTATATCAGAATGAAGAATTCGAATATAACGCTCCGCCTGATTGTGATGAACTTCATCGAGTTCGCCGTATGGGGAGCTTACCTTACCTCTATGGGTAGTTTCCTTGCCAGTGCAGGACTCGGTGCTCAGATCTGGCTTTTCTTCGCAACTCAGGGATTCGTATCCATCTTCATGCCTGCCCTCATGGGTATAGTCGCAGACAAGTGGATGCCTGCTCAGAAGGTGCTCTCGCTCTGCCATGGCCTCGCAGGAATATTCATGCTTGCCGCCGGTGTCTATGCAATGGCCAACGGCTCGTTCATCGAGGTTCCTGACGTCCATTTCCCTGGAAAGATGGCCACCGTATATCAGTCTTCGGCGAGCTTCCAGTTCTCGGTGTTCTACATCCTCTATCTGCTCAGCGTGGCGTTCTTCATGCCTACCATCGCGATTTCCAATTCTGTCGCATATCATGCGCTGGAGAAAGCCGGTAAGGATACCGTGAAGGCCTTCCCTCCGATCCGCGTGTTCGGTACCGTAGGTTTCATCATCTCAATGCTCTTCGTGAACTTCGTGAAGAACGGCCACGGAGTCCAGTTCCAGCACTCGTATGACCAGTTCTTCGTTTCAGGAATCCTCGGTCTTGTGCTCTGTGCATACGCGCTCACGATGCCGAACTGCCCTTGCAAGCCTAAGAGCGAAGGCGACCAGTCGCTTGCAGACTCTCTTGGACTTTCTGCATTCAAGCTGTTCAAGGACAAGCAGTTTGCCATCTTCTTCATCTTCTCGATGCTTCTCGGTGCTTCTCTCCAGATCACCAACGGATATGCGAACACCTTCATCACCTCATTCCAGCATAGCGCAGATCCTGCAATCGCAGGTTCATGGGGTGCCCGCAACGCGAATGCCCTGATCTCCCTCAGCCAGCTCTCGGAGACCCTCTGCATCCTTCTCATCCCATTCTGCATGAAGAAGTTCGGAATCAAGAACGTCATGCTCATCGCAATGTTCGCGTGGGTGTTCCGTTTCGGTTTCTTCGGACTGGGTAACCCTGGCATGAGCGGCCTCTGGCTCTTCGTCCTCAGCTGCATCGTGTACGGTGTCGCTTTCGATTTCTTCAATATCTCAGGTTCACTCTACGTGAATGAGAACACTGACAAGAGCATACGCTCTTCAGCACAGGGCCTGTTCATGCTCATGACCAACGGTCTCGGTGCCTCAATCGGTACCTGGGCTGCCGGCAGGGTGGTGAATGCCCTGGTATACAACCCTCAGGCTGCTGCAAAGGCCGCGGCTCTCGAGCAGGGACTTGACGAGGCTGCCGCCCATGTCGCAGAGGTGTCTGCCGGTAACTGGCAGCTCACCTGGTACATATTCGCAGCTTATGCTCTCGTGGTCGGCGTGCTCTTCGCCATCCTCTTCAAGGATCCGACCAGGAAGACTGTCGCCGAATAACCATTCAACAGAAGACTAATTCATGAATTTATGACAGGCCGCGTCCTCACGACGGGGCCTGTCTTCTTGTTTAGCAAGAAATGTGATAATAGCAGCCGGAGACCCCGGCTGTAGCAAGTTGTGTGAAACTAATACCCTGCCTGCATGGTAAGCTGCTCTTCAAGTATCTCGATGTTGCTTGCCACCAGGTCATAGGAGTATCTTTCGACACCGTCAGATCCGGTATAGCGGTTGGTTCTCAGTCTTCCGATGACGTGAACCGGTGTGCCTCTGGTAAGTAGTTCGAAGTCCGGCATGCCCTTCAGCTTCCAGGCTGTCACGTTGTGCCAGGTTGTTTCGATGACGGCCTCTCCGTTTCTGTCCTTGTAGACATAGGTCGTTGCCACCGAAAAGTTGACGACATTGTTCTCTGTGTTCTGTGGGAGTCTTACATTGCCAATGTTTCCTCTCAGCTCGATTCTGTTCAACTGTTCCATAAGTTCTCTCTTTAATTTAATCCTTCCCCACATCCTTATGCGCGCTGTCTTCGGTAGGTACTGAGGCAAAGGAAATGATATAAAATCGGCTTTGCAATAGCCTGTAAGCAGCTTTTTTCTTTTTCGTAACGAATTGAAAAAAGACTATTGCTCATGAATTAATCCGTCGGAGTTGCAAGAAAAATTTCACGCCATGAAAAAATGACACGTCCTTATGATTTCTTTCGCGTTTCATGAAAAAATGAAAAACTGCTCCGTCGTGTTCAACAAATCGGCGGTGCCTGAGGAGAAATCAGAGAAGCTTTTTCCAAATTTGTATGGATAAAGAAGATTGATATGGGAAGGAGAGACAGCTATGAACAGGAAGACGGGCATAATTGCCTGGAGTGTGGGGAGCCCGTGGCGTTGGAGGATGGACGTGCGGACAGGAAGTTCTGCTGTGTCGAATGCAAGAACCGCTATCATTATCGCAGACACCGTCGGCTGAGGATGCTGAAAGATCGCATACGTGGCACTTTGGACAGGAACTATGAGATACTTGACGGGCTCGTGAAGCTTGGAGTCACCGCGGTGGACAGGAATGAGGCCATGCTGATGGGGCTTGACCTGACTGTCATGACCTCATGCTATCATGTGAAAGGCCACCTGGAATGCGCGTGCTACGATATCACATATCGCTTAACTGATAAGAAGTTGAGCAATATATCCAAATGTTTGACTAAATTTGCGCCTTGAAAAATTCCAGACAATGCGTAAAGTTATAGCAGCAGCTGCCATTACCATGGCACTCATTACTTCTTGTAAAATGGAGAACAATCCACTTCTCGTCGAATCTCCGCTTCCTTATGGCGCTCCTCAGTTCGACAAAATCCAGACAAAGCACTATCTTCCGGCATTCCAGACTGCGATAGCAGAATATAAGGCAGAGATAGATGCGATCGTTGCAAATGAGGCAGAGCCTGATTTCGATAACACCATTCTCGCCCTCGAGCAGTCAGGAAGGACTCTTGACAATGTTTCCAGCATCTTCTACAACCTCCACGAGGCTGACACCAACGATGAGATGGATGAGGTGGCTGAGGAGATAGCACCACTCATGACAGAGTGCTCTATGTACGTCTCCCTCAACCAGCCGCTCTTCGAGAGAATCAAGGCCGTATATGCAAAACGCGACCAGCTCGGACTCGAGGCGGATCAGATGAAGCTTCTTGTAGATACCTACGAGTCTTTTGCAAGGAACGGAGCGAACCTTTCAGACTCTGACAAGGAGCTCTACAGCAAGTATCAGGAAGAGCTTTCACTCGTTCAGCTTCAGTACAGCAAGAACGTGCTTGCAGCTACCAATGCCTACGTGCTCAACATCACTGACGAGGCTGATCTCGCCGGTCTCCCTTCATTCGTAGTAGACATGGGTGCGTCAACCGCATCTGAGAAGGGCCTCCAGGGATGGGCATTCGATCTCTCACAGCCTAGCTACTCTCCTTTCATGACCTACAGTGAGAGACGCGACCTCCGTGAGCAGATCTACCGTGCATACAATACTAAGGCCGTGGGTGGCGAGTTCGACAACCTCGAGAACGTAAAGAAGATCGTTGACCTTCGCATCAAGATTGCCAACCTCCTCGGCTATGAGACCTATGCGGACTATGCAACCGAGAACCGCATGGCAAAGAATACGGCTACCGTTATGAACTTCCTCGACGAGCTTCTCGAACCTTCAATTCCGGCAGCAAAGAAGGAAGTCGCAGATGTCTACGCCTTCGCGAAGGAGCATGGCTTCGATGACAGCGAGCTCAGACCTTGGGACTGGGCATATTGGAATGAGAAATATAAGGATGCTTACTTCGACCTCAACGACGAGATGCTCAAGCCTTATTTCCAGCTTGAGAACTGTATCGACGCAGTCCTCGGACTTGCTACAAGGCTCTACGGCATCAGCTTCGAGGCTCGCCCTGACATCCCTGGCTACAACAAGGATGTAAAGGTGTTCGACGTCAAGGATGAGTCAGGCAAGCACATCGCCCTCTTCTATGCAGACTTCTTCCCACGCGCAAGCAAGAGGGGAGGCGCATGGATGACCGAGTTCCGCGGTCAGAGCATAGTGAACGGCGTCGAGTATCGTCCGTTCATCAGCATCGTTACCAACTTCACCAAGCCTACCGCTACCGCACCTTCGCTCATCACCCATGATGAGCTCACCACTTTCCTCCACGAGTTCGGCCATGCCCTCCATGGCATGCTTGCAGAGGGACGCTACGGCTCACAGTCCGGTACCAGCGTATCACGCGATTTCGTGGAGCTCCCTTCGCAGATCATGGAGAACTGGGCGTTCGAGCCTGAGTATCTCAATACCTTCGCAAAGCACTACCAGACCGGTGAGACCATTCCTCAGGAGCTTATCGACAAGATCGTCGCTTCAAAGAATTACCTCGCAGCATACCTTCAGGTACGTCAGCTCCAGTTCGGTATCATCGACATGGCTTGGCATACTCTCAAGCAGCTTCCTGCCGATCTCGACGTAGTCGCATTTGAGAAGAAGACCCTTGCACCATCCAATGTCATCTATTCGGATCCAGCATGTGCAACATCAACCTCATTCGGCCATATCTTCACCGGAGGCTACTCTGCAGGTTACTACTCATACAAATGGGCTGAGGTCCTCGAGGCTGATGCTTTCTCACTCTTTGCAGAGAAAGGTATCTTCAACAAGGATGTTGCTGCATCATTCCGCAAGAACATCCTCAGCAAGGGTAGCTCTGACGATGAGGCTGTCCTCTACCGTAACTTCCGTGGTCACGATCCTGAGCCTCGCGCGCTTCTCGAGAAGCTTGGTATCGTCGCTCCTCAGAAATAGTCTAAGACTTCAACATATCGATAAAGAGTCCGGCCTCTTCCAGGTCGGACTCTTTTTTATGTGTGGCGAAGGTGTGATTCTCCTGAAGATGCCTGTGGCCACCCATGGCCTCATAAATGGGAGGGGCCCAGCGCAAGCTGGGAGGGACGAGCGAAGCGAGGGCATCGCAGGAGAATCACACCTACGCCGAGGGTGGCACGGGCTCTCGGGGGTGTGTGCCTCAATAAGAAACCGCATGCTGCTTATCATGGCAGCGGTCAGCTGAGGATAATCAGGGCGTAGGAAGGGTGAGAGAAGGTGAGGGTGACAGTGTCGGCGCTGGCTCGGTTGAGTGTCGCCTTCCACCAGTTGTCGAATACGACCTCGTCTGTTGGCCATACGAGACCCTGAGACTTGATTGTGAGGCTGTTGTCCGGGGTGAGGACAGAGACGGCTCTGCCGGCACCGCAGTCGAAGCTGCAGCTGTCGGTGATGGCGAAGATTGTAGAGTAGTCTGAGACGATGTCGCAGGTGATGCCTCGCTTGGAGAAGTTGAACCTGCGCTCGTATTCCATCAGGAGTGAAACGTTTCCAATGGTGTGGTCCTCGCGCATGCCGGTAGCTCCGACGATATGAATCGTCAACTCCTCGTCAGGGAAACGCTGGAGGATATACTTGATGGCCTTGGTCTGGTCATTGTCGTCCTGCTCAGTCTCGTGTATGATTCTGTCCGCATAACGCTGCTTGACGGATGCAGGGAGCGAATCCATGTCGCCGATAACGATGTCTGGGAGCTTGCGGCCCTGATGCTTGCGCCTGAGCCACCTTGTGAAGGCACCGTCGCAGCATATCACGAAATCAGCGCTGTCTATGAGCCACAGGGGATACGGCGTACGAGGGTATTCCCCGTTTCCGAGTATGGTGATCGTCCTCATGGCCTTATTCCTTAGGAGCGTGCGTCCTTCTGATGAACTCAGCTGAACTTCCCTGGGTTGTCTTATAGCTGCATGGCTCCCTGAAGCCGAGGAGGAAAGACTTTATGTCCATTCTCTTCTTTCCGCTGATCTGAAGCTCCTTGACAGAGATGGCTCCGTTTGCGGTGGTGATGGCGAGAGAGCTCTTGCCGTCGCAGAGTATTGTTCCCGGAGCGATAGGACCATCGCCCTCGATTCCGCTGAGAGTGCGGAGGGCTGCAACGGCCTCTGCGTTCATGATTTCGGATGAATAGATCTTCATCTGGATAGGCTCTGTACCCTCCTTGCAAATCTCCGTGAATGCTGCAGGATATGGGCTGAGACCCCTGATGAGATTGTGGATATCCTTGCTGCGGCCGTTCCAGTCAATATGACAGAGCTCGCGGGTGAGCTTAGGGGCAGGCTTGAGCACCTCGTCTCCCTGGATGAAGGATTTCTGGACGCGGTTCTCTATATGACCGTCAATGATGCCTTCGACCGTCTGGACGACAACTCTCGAACCAAGTGCCATGAGCTTGTCATGTACGTCGCCGGCGTTGTCGGTCTTCTCGATCTTTATCTGCTCACGCATCATGATGTTTCCTGTGTCGATGCCTTCGTCGATCATGAAGGTGGTGACGCCGGTAACCTGGTCGCCGTTGATGACAGCCCAGTTGATAGGAGCCGCACCGCGGTACTGCGGAAGAAGGGCAGCATGGAGATTGAAGGTTCCGAGGGTCGGGATCTCCCAGATGACCTTAGGAAGCATCCTGAATGCCACGACCACGAAAAGGTCAGGCTTGAGGGCTTTCATCGCCTCTACGAACTCAGGATCCTTGAGCTTCTCCGGCTGGTATACAGGAATGCCGTGTTCGACGGCATACTTCTTCACGGCGCTCTCGTTGACCTTCAGGCCTCGGCCGGAAGCCTTGTCCGGAACGGTTACTACTGCACTGATGTGATATCCATGCTTGATGAGCGCATCGAGAGGTTCCACCGCGAATTCCGGCGTACCCATGTATACTATCTGAGTCTTGTGGAAGATTGACATGACTTTTCTCTTTATCTTTCTGAAGAATGCCTTGAAGTTGTCCGTGTTGAACAGAGGCGAATCGTTTATGGCCTTCCATGTCAGGAAGAAACCTATCGGAGCCAGCACTATGACGGATATGAATGCACCAGTGAAGCTGCCCACGGCTCCGTCTCGGGCAAGCTTGGTTCCAGATACGTCGACCACCCAATACAATACGAAGAAGAGCACCGAAACTATGGCCGGCGTTCCCAGACCTCCCTTACGGATGAGCGCTCCCAAAGGTGCTCCGATGAAGAAGAATATGAAGCAGGCCAGCGCGCCGGCGAACTTCTTCAGGATGTTCTCGTCTGCACGTCTGAGCACCCATATATACTGGATTGCGTCGCGTGAATAGCCCTCGAGCGTGCTCTGAAGCTCGTTTGCTGCCGATATGGCATTGGTGTATGCGCTCAGCTCCTCCTTCGTGTCCTTCCATACCATCAGGTCCTCGGGCGCGAACATGGCCTTGTACTCCCTGTGGTTTGCGGTGTCCAGCTGGTCGTTGAACCTGAGCCTTCGTCCGGTCCTGAACTCGGACATCTGGGTCTCATACATCTTGTCGTACAGCTGCGTGAGCGAGTCCTTCACTACGTACAGCTGCTCCAACGGCATGGTCTTCACCTCGTCGCTGAACCTTCCGCTCTCCGATTTCTTGAAGGCGTAGTTCTCGAGAGGAATGACCATCTCCTGAAGCTTGAAGTCTATCTGCTGGAGCTGGAGGGTGGTGTCGCGGTATCTTCGGTTGTTGGTTTCCTCGTAGTTCGTTCCGCTATACATCGAGAAGGTGAGGAAGCTCTTGTCCGGCGACATGACCATCAGCGCGGAATCAGCGATGGTGAGACTCACGTTGCCCTTGTCTCCGGTGTGGTCATAGACCATCACGCCATGCATCATGCCGGTTTCGTTGTCTCGGTCGTCTATACGGAGTATGTAGCCGTCGATACCGTCATAGAAAGTACCTTCAGGGATCTTGATCTCGTTCTTCGTACGGAGAATGTCGTCTCTGAGGGTGTAGATCTCATTGTATGCGATAGGTACGAGATTGTTCATCGCGAAGAACGTTCCTATCGCTATGAGTATGGATACGAGGGTCAGCGGGAACATGATCCTCTGGAGCGAGATACCTGCGGCCTTGATGGCGAGCAGCTCGTTGTTCTCTCCGAGGTTTCCCATGGTCATCATCGATGAGAGGAGGGTGGCGAGAGGCAGTGCCAGAGGCAGCAGCGTCGCGCAACCCCATCCCATGAATTCGATGATTACCCTGAAGCCGAGACCTTTTCCTACCAGCTCATCGATGTACAGCCAAAGGAACTGCATCATCAGGATGAACACGACGACGAAGAGGATCGCTATGAACGGTCCTATGAAGGTCTTCAGTATGAACTGGTCCAGCTTCTTCATTCAGTGTCGGACTTATTTTGTCGCAGCTGCGATGAGGGCGTCAAGGGCGTCCTTGAGTCCGTCGCAGTTCCTGCCGCCGGCAGTAGCGAGGCCTGGCTGTCCGCCGCCGCCGCCCTGGATGAACTTGGCTGCCTCGCGGATGTCCTTTCCTGCGTTCTTTCCTGCAGCTACGAGGTCAGCTGAGTACATGAGTACGAGCTGTGGCTTGCCCTCAGACTCAATTGCTGCTGCGAGCACGGTGTTCTTAAGCTCCTTCTGGAGGTTTGCGGCTGCGTCCCTGAGCATTGCAGGCTCGTATGAGAGAGCGCTGCTGATGGCGATTACGTTCACGCCGTTGATGTCCTTGCCCATAGAGCTGATCTCCTTGGCAAGCTCAGCGGCCTTCTGCTTTGCGAAAGCCTCAGCCTGCTTCTTGTATTCTGCGTTCTCGTTCACGAGCTTCTGGATGGCTCCTGCGAGGTCCGGTACGTTGTTGAAGAATGCCTTTGCCGTGCGGAGGGCCTCCTGGGCAGCCTCGGAGTACATCTCTGCTGCGAAGCCGGTCACTGCCTCGATACGGCGGATACCTGCAGCGATTGCTGACTCGCCGGTGATCTGGAAGTAGCCGATCTTACCGGTGGCGTCGGTGTGGCAACCACCGCAGAGCTCGATGCTCTTGCCGAACTTGACTACGCGGACACGGTCGCCGTACTTCTCTCCGAAGAGTGCGATTGCGCCCATCTCCTTAGCCTCCTCCATTGTTGCGTCGCGCTTCTCCTCGAGTGGGAGATTCTCACGGATGAGGGCGTTCACCCTATGCTCGATCTCGCGGATCTGTGCGTCGGTGAGCTTCTCGAAATGGCTGAAGTCGAAACGGAAGTAATTGTCGCAGACGAATGAACCCTTCTGCTCCACATGTGTTCCGAGGACGTCGCGGAGGACTCCGTCGAGAAGGTGGGTGCAGCTGTGGTTGTTAGCGATCTTCTGCCTGCGCTCTGCATCCACAACGAGGGTGAAGCTCTCGCTAGGGTCCGATGGCATCTTCTCTGCGATATGTACGGTGAGGCCGTTCTCCTTGACTGTGTTGAGGATTGCGATCTGCTCGCCGCTCTCCGAGATGATTACGCCGGTGTCACCGACCTCACCACCCATCTCTCCGTAGAATGGAGTCTGGTCGAAGACGAGCTGGAGCATTTCCTTGTTCTTCTGCTTCACCACGCGCTGACGGAGAAGCTGTGCGCCCTCCACGGTGGTCTGGTCGTAACCTGCGAACTCGGTCTCGCCGGCCTTGTACTCAACCCAGTCGCCGAACTCGTTGGCTGTGGCGTTGCGGGCGCGCTCCTTCTGCTTCTGGAGCTCCACGTTGAAGCCGTCGAGGTCCACCTTGTAGCCGTTCTCACCTGCGATGAGCTCGGTAAGGTCGATAGGGAATCCGAAGGTGTCATAGAGCTTGAATGCATCTGCGCCTGCGATCACCTTGGTGTCCTTGGCTGCCTCCATGCACTCGTCCATGAGCCTGATTCCGCGGTCGAGGGTCTTGAGGAATGCGTTCTCCTCCTCGCGGATTACGCTCTCGATGAGCTTCTGCTGCTTCTCGATCTCCGGATATGCCTCACCCATGTCATAGATGAGCTGAGGTACGAGACGGCAGAGGAAAGGCTCGTTGAAGCCGAGGAAGGTGTATCCGTAGCGTACTGCACGGCGGAGGATGCGGCGGATCACATATCCTGCCTTCACGTTCGAAGGAAGCTGGCCGTCAGCGATAGAGAAGCTGATGGTACGGATATGGTCGGCGATGACGCGCATTGCGATGTCGCACTTCTTGTCCTGGCCGTAGGTGTGTCCAGAGAGTTCGCCGATCTTTGCGAGCATGCCGGTGAACACGTCTGAGTCGTAGTTGCTGTTCTTGCCCTGGAGCACTGCGCAGAGACGCTCGAAGCCCATTCCGGTGTCGATGTTCTTTGCAGGGAGGCTCTCGAGGTGGCCGTCTGCCATGCGCATGTACTGCATGAAGACGATGTTCCATATCTCGATGACGTGTGGGTCGTCCTGGTTCACGAGGTCGCGTCCGAGAACGCCGCTTGCCTTCTCCTCAGGGGTACGGATGTCGATGTGGATCTCAGAGCATGGACCGCAAGGGCCTGTATCTCCCATTTCCCAGAAGTTGTCATGCTTGTTTCCGAGTACGATATGGTCCTCAGGAAGGTGCTTGAGCCAGGCAGCCTTTGCCTCGAGGTCGAGCTCGGTGCCGTCTTCAGGAGAGCCTTCGAAGATGGTTGCGTAGAGTATGCTCTTGTCAATCTTGAATACGTCTGTAAGGAGTTCCCATGCCATGTCGATGGCCTCGGTCTTGAAATAGTCGCCGAAGCTCCAGTTGCCGAGCATCTCGAACATGGTGTGGTGATAGGTGTCATGTCCAACCTCCTCGAGATCGTTATGCTTGCCGCTCACGCGGAGACACTTCTGTGAATCTGCAGCTCTGTCCCACTTCTTCTTCGCGTTGCCGAGGAAGATGTCCTTGAACTGGTTCATACCTGCGTTTGTGAACATGAGGGTAGGGTCGCCTTTCACAACCATCGGAGCCGATGGTACGATTGTGTGTCCCTTTGATGCGAAATAGTCCAGGAATGCCTGGCGGATTTCTTTGGATGTCATATAGTTATCTTGGTTTATTTTCAGTAATAACCCGCAAATTTACAACAAATATTGTATATTTGCGCGATGTCTATGGCCAAAAAGCGTATATATATGGTGCGTGCGGTGGGATTCTTCGCTCTCACCGTGGCCATGTATGCACTCTTCTTCTGGCTCTATAACGTCGTGCTCGGACTTGAACAGCCTATGAGCTATTTCCTTCGCAGAAGGAATTCCTCGTGGGCGACGAGAGTGGAGCTGATGAGCAGGAGGATGGACACCTACCAGGAGATACTCGACCAGCTTGAGCAGAGGGACAACGAGGTGTACCGCTCCGTGTTCGGTATGAACGAGATTCCGTCCGAAGTCAGGGACGCCGGAATCGGCGGCGTCAACCGTTACGAGGCGTTCGCCGATCTCTCCGATTCCAGCCTCTTGAAAACCACTGCTATCCGTCTTGACAGGCTGACCAAGAAAGCATATATCCAGAGCAAGTCGTTCGACGAGGTGTTCGCGCTTGCGGTGAGCGCCGGAGATATGGCTGCCAGCGTGCCTTCGATCCCTCCGATGTACCCCGATGCGTACATCATGCTGACAAGTACCTTCGGTTACAGGGAAGATCCTGTCTGGGGCGGTGCAGCCCGCCACACGGGAATAGACCTCGCGACCGACAAGGGTAATCCGGTGTATGCGACAGGCGACGGCGTCGTCGAGAATGTGAGCTCGGATTCCAGGGGATATGGAATCATGGTGGTCGTTGATCATGGTTTCGGATACAAGACCAGATATGCCCATCTCAACGCCGTGGTCGTGACCGAGGGTCAGGAGGTGAAAAGGGGTGATCATATCGCGTACTCCGGCCAGACTGGCAAATGTACCGGTGCGCATCTCCATTACGAGGTGCTCTACAGGAACAACTATGTCAACCCATTGAACTACATGGATTTGGATATACATCTTGCGGACTATAGGAACATGGTTCAGCTCGTCCCGAGACAGAAAGGAACGTCGGCAAGGAGGCGTAGGAGATAGCTATGGGACGCAGGAAGGAAGAGATGAGGATCGTGGGTCGCGTGCTGAGGTGGTTCTTCTGCGCGGCGTTCGTCGTGTGCCTGTACCATCTGGCGTTCGTGCTGATCTTTCCGAAGGACAGCGACAGAAGGTTGATGCGGGAGAACAGGATGTATGAGAAGCTATACTCCCAGATGAGGGAGCAGGAGCGTATTCTCCACGATGCCGTGGAGCTGCTCGAGATACGTGATGACGAGATATACAACAACCTCTTCCACACCTCGGTGCCGTCAATTACTGACCTTGAGATTGGTACTGCCATTCCGAATGATGGTGAGGACCTCTCGGACAACAGGATCTATGCCTATGCCGCAGAGAAGGCCGAGGGCATAGAGAAGACCTCTCATTCCGTCGAGGAGAATTTCCGCAGGATCTTCGAAATCACGGGAATGGAGGGTTACACTACACCTCCGATGGTGATGCCGCTCGAGGGATTCACCGTCTCCAGGACCGGAGCTTCGGTGGGATCGAAGGTGAGCCCTTTCTACAAGGTCTCCACAGGCCATGACGGACTCGACCTTATTGCCCCTGTGGGCACTTCGGTGCTGGCAGGCGGAGCCGGAGTCGTTGTGAAGGTCGTGCGCTCGATCCAGGCGGATGGCAATACGGTGTTCATTGACCATGGAAACGGATATGTGACAAGGTATTCGCATCTTGGCGAGATTAAGGTCGCACCTGGAAGGAAGGTCAAGGCGGGGGAGAAGATCGGCACCGTGGGTATGTCCGGAAAGTCATTTGCACCGCACCTGCACTACACCGTCATGCACGGCAACGTGGTCTGCGACCCGGTGCACTACCTTTTCGCAAGCATCACACCGAAGGACTATGCGGAGATGCTCGTGCTTTCGAGCTCGACCGCCCAGCAGATGGATTAAAGATAAAGACAACGATATGGAAAAGTTATTCTACACGATCAGCGAAGTCGCTGAACTCCTCGGGGAGAGCACATCGTGCATCAGATTCTGGTCGAATTCGTTCCCGAAGTCGATCAAGCCCAAGCGTAATGCGAAGGGCAACCGCCAGTTCACGGCGCGCGACATCGAGGCCTTCAAGCAGATTCAGCTCCTTTTGAAGAAGCAGGGCATGACCATCGAAGGCGCTGCCAAGAAACTTGCTCACGGCGAGGCTGCGGACAACACCGTGGTCGTACTCGACCATCTGAAGAACATCAGGGAGCAGCTCGTCGAGATCAAGAAGGGCCTGTAAGAAAATTTCTTTTTATCATATAAGGAAAAAATAATACCTTTGCAGTTCGCACGAAAAGCGACCATCCAACAACGATTTAATATCTTAAGAACCATATGGCAACAAAGAAGACCAAGAAATTCGAGACCCCTATCGATCAGAGGGAGACCTTCGTATCTATCCAGAGAAGCTTCGCGGATTCAGAGCTCTCAGTTGAGGAGAAGCTCATGACTCTCTATGCTCTCCAGCAGGTTGATTCCCAGATCGACAAGATCCTCCAGCTCAGGGGAGAACTTCCTCTCGAGGTCGAGGCTCTCGAGAACGAGCTCGAAGAAATTGCATCCAAGGAAGCTGCGATCAGCGCAGAGATCGAGGAGAATGCAGCGACTATCGCACACAGCAAGCAGTGCATCGTAGAGTACGACGCCCAGACCGAGAAGTACAAGGCTCAGCTCGAGACTGTATCCAACAGCCGTGAGTTCGACTCTCTCCAGAAGGAGATTGAGAACCAGGAGCTTCTCCGTGCGATTGCCGAGAAGACCATCAATGAGACCCGCGAGAGGAACCTTGACAGGAAGCAGGCTCTCGAGAACATGAAGGAGAAGATGGAAATAAAGGCTGCTGACCTCGCTGCAAAGAAGGAAGAGCTTGCTACCATCGTAGAGGCTACCTCTGCAGAGGAGAAGAAGCTCCAGGCTCAGCATGACGAGTGCGCATCCAAGATCGACGAGAGGACCATCAGCGCATACGAGCGTATCCGCAAGAGCTGCAACAACCACCTCGCAGTGGTTTCTGTCTACAACGGCAATGCTTGTGGCGGATGTATGTGCACCATCCCTCCTCAGCGTCTCCTTGACATCGCTACCAACAAGAAGATGATCATCTGCGAGTACTGCGGAAGGATCCTCATGAACCCAGACAAGGCAGAATAATAATCGGCCTGTATGGCAAAGACCTATCGTGGAAAGTCATCTCGCGTAGAGCAGGTGAACCTTGACGTCCTTATGGGAACGACGCCTCCTCAGGCAATTGATTTCGAGGAGGCCGTTCTCGGTGCGCTCATGGTCGAGCCGAACTGCCTCGATGACACCCTCGATGAGCTTTCGAATTCCAATTGCTTCTACAGTCAGAAGAACAGGTTGGTATTCGACGCCATCAAGGATCTCTACACCCAGCATGCTCCCGTCGATTCGTATACCGTAGCGGAGAAGTTGAGGAGCACCGGCAAGCTTGAGGAGGCTGGCGGTCTGGAATTCATTTCCGACCTTGCCTCGAGAGTGGGTTCCGCGGCGCATGTGGAGTATTACGCGAAGGTCATAAAGCAGAAATTCATCCAGCGCGAGCTCATCACTGCATCATATTCCATCCTGAAGACGGCGTATGATGACTCCGTGAACATGGAGGCTCTCATCGACACTGCTGAGACCAAGATCTTTGCAGCCGTGGAGCACAATGTCACCAAGGACGCGCAGGACATAGGTTCGGTGATCAACAAGTCGCTGAACGACCTCGAGAAGGCACAGAGCCAGGAAGGCTCATATAGCGGCGTGCCTTCCGGATTCCCATCCATCGACAGCATCACTCTCGGCTGGCAGCCTTCGGACCTCATCATCCTTGCGGCCCGTCCGTCAGTCGGTAAGACTGCCTTCGCCCTCAATGTGGCGAGGAATGCTGCAGTCATGGGCTATCCTACGGCGATATTCTCGCTCGAGATGCCGGCAAAGCAGCTCGCCAACCGTATGATGGTTTCCGAGACAGGAATCGATTCGAAAAAGCTCAAGGGTGGTGTCAAGCTCGAGCCAGGCGACTGGGAGAGACTGGAATCACAGCTCACGAAGCTCGCATCCGCACAGCTCTACATCGATGATACTCCTTCTCTGCCGGTGATGGAGTTCCGTTCCAAGGTCAAGAAACTCGTGAAGCAGAAAGGCGTGAGACTTATCATCGTCGACTATCTCCAGCTTATGCAGGGTCCGGTAGAACTCCGAGGCATGCGAGAGCAGGAGGTCGCTGCGATCTCACGAACCCTCAAGGCTACGGCAAAGGAACATGGCGTGCCTATCATCGCACTTTCTCAGCTCAGCCGTCAGGCTGTGACCCGTCAGGGCAGCAACAACAGGCCTCAGCTCAGTGACCTGCGTGAGTCGGGATCAATCGAGCAGGATGCGGATATGGTACTCTTCATCCACCGACTCGATTACCAGAACTTCGGTGATGATACTGTACAGAAGGGTGAGACCCAGCTTATCATCGCGAAGCACCGTAACGGTGAGATCGGAGACGTTCCGCTCATCTTCCGCGATTCGATGGCAAAGTTCGTCGACGCTCAGGAGGAAAACCTCTCGAACGATTTCGGGCATATCAGTGCTTCGGCAATGAACAGTGCGCCAGCAGGAGATACCGGCTACAATCCGTTCGGAGGTGACGATTTCGGATTCGACGGAGGTAATTTCGCTTAAATTATCGGACATGCGTGGAGCTGTCATAAGAACGATTATGATCCTGGCCTTGTCGGCGGGGTCATTTTTCGTATGCGCGGGTCAGGAAATCCCTGTCCGTACGACATCGAAGGAAAATCTCGCATATCGTGCCGGTGAGAAGATAAAATACATGATACACTATGACTGGGGCTTGGTCAGCACGGACGTGGGCTGGGGTCAGGCCAGTCTCTCCGAGTGTGTCTATGACGGAAAGGACTGTTTACGTGCGGATGTCGAAGGACAGACCGGAAAGATATGGGACAAGCTCTTCCGCGTGCGTGAAAAATTCAGCTCGACATTCACGGCAGACGGACTCGTTCCACAGCGCTTCACCCGTGACACCCGTGAGGGTGGATATGAGGCGAGGAATACCTATGTGTACAGATGGGATGAGGCGACCCCCTATATCGATGCGGACGTATATTCTTCGCATGGCGGGCAGAAATCTCTGCACCTTCCTCTAGACCATAATACCTACGACCTGCCGGCTCTTTTCTATCTTGCAAGGAACATGGATTTCGACAAGGTGGAACCGGGAGTGAGGCATCCGATGACCTTCGCCATCGACGATGATGTGTATCATGTGCACTTCGTGCTGTACGGCCGCGAGAAGAAGAAGGTCAAGGGATTAGGTACGATTGATACCATCCGTTTCTCTGCGAAGCTGGTCGCGGGCGAGGTCTTCACCGGGGAACAGGATATGATGATATGGGTGTCTGATGACGAAAACAGGCTCCCGGTCTATTTCGAGGCTCCGATCTGGATAGGAAAGGTCAACGGCAGGCTGATAGAGTATTCGGGCCTGCGTCACAAGCTTGTAACTGCCAAATAGAGAATGAAGAAGGACGAGATAAGCCATGTCGGCAAGATCATAGCAATCACTCCGGAGGTGACGACTGTGGAGATAATCTCCGAGTCGGCGTGCAGCCAGTGCCATGCAAGGGGGCTGTGCGGCGCTTCAGAGGAGGTCGCGAAACATATCAGGGTGCGTACGGTGCCGGACTCCGGCAATGCCGTGGGCGATACTGTAAGGGTGTGCCTTAAAAAATCGCTCGGAATGAAAGCAGTAATGCTTTCTTACGTGATTCCTGTTATTATTTTAATGATTTTCGTAGTATCTTTGTCAGTCCTCTTTGAGTCAGATTGGCTCGTGGGCCTGGTCACCCTCGCCGGGGTGGCTGCATACTACGGTATCCTGTATCTCATGAGAGACAGGCTGGACGGTGAATACGAATTTTATATTATAAACAACTAACCCTTATGACAAGTGCAATTATCTGGACTATCGTGATTCTCACGGTACTGGGTGTGGTGCTCGCCATGGTTCTTTTCCTCGTTGCGAAGAAATTCAAGGTCGAGGAGGATCCACGCATCGACGAGGTCGAGAAGGTCATGCCGGGTGCCAACTGCGGTGGCTGCGGATTCGCTGGCTGCCGTGCTTTCGCGCAGAGCTGCGTGGAGGCGGGCAATCTTGACAAGAACTTCTGCCCTGTCGGAGGCAATGACACCATGAAGAAGGTTGCCGCCGTTCTCGGCATCGAGGCAGTTGCGAAGGCTCCTATGGTAGCCGTGGTACGCTGCAACGGTACATGCCAGAACCGTCCGACGACCAATGAGTACGACGGCCTCAAGAGCTGTCGTGTCAAGGCATCCCTCTACAGCGGTGACACCGGCTGTGCTTTCGGATGTCTCGGTTGTGGCGATTGTGTCGCAGCATGTCAGTTCGGCGCTATCAGCATGAACCCTGAGACTGGTCTTCCTGTCGTTGACGAGGAGAAGTGTACTGCCTGCGGCAAGTGCGCTGCCGCCTGCCCTAAGCAGGTGATCGAAATCCGCCTCAAGGGTCCACGCAACATGCGTCTCTATGTCTCATGTATCAACAAGGACAAGGGTCCTGTCGCCAAGAAGGCCTGCGCCGCTGCCTGCATCGGCTGCGGTATCTGTGCCAAGACCTGTACCCATGGCGCCATCACCGTGGAGAACAATGTGGCTTACATCGATCCTGCGAAGTGCAAGCTTTGCCGCGAGTGTGAGGCCATGTGTCCTACAGAAGCAATCCATGCAGTCAACTTCCCTAAGCCTCTCGACAAGGATGCCGTAAAGGCACGCATCGCAGAGCGCAACAAGAAGGCGAAGGAAGCTGCGGCTGCAGCTGCAGAGGCTGCCAAGGCTGCTGCTCCTGCTGCACCAGAGAAGAAGGAGGAACCAAAAAATGAGTAAGACATTCAAGATTGGCGGCGTCCATCCTCATGACAGCAAGTTCAGCCGCAACTGCGCGATCGAGGTCCTTCCTCTTCCGCAGACCGTTTATATCTCTATGGCCCAGCACCTCGGTGCGCCTGCAGTGCCATGCGTGGCGGTAGGTGACAAGGTGAAGGCCGGTCAGGTGATCGCCGAGCCAGCTCCGCGCGCTCTTTCTGCATATGTACACAGCTCTGTGAGCGGTACAGTTAAGAGCATCGGTCCTCGCAAGGATATCGCCGGCAACAATCAGAACCACATCGAGATCCTCGTTGAGGGTGATGAGTGGGCAGAGGGCATCGATCTCAGCACCGATCTCGTCACTACTATCCCTACTGACAGGGCAGAGGTTCTCAAGAAGATTCAGATGGGCGGCGTGGTCGGCCTCGGCGGTGCGACTTTCCCTGCTCACGTGAAGCTCAACCCACCTGCAGGAAGCAAGGCTGAGTGCCTTATCCTCAATGGTGCTGAGTGCGAGCCTTTCCTTACCAGCGACAACAGAATCATGATCGAGCGCAGCAAGGAGATCGTAGTCGGTGCCGCAATCATGCAGATGGTACTCGGCGGATGTCCATGCGTGATCGGTATCGAGGAGAACAAGCCTGAGGCTATCGCAGCCATGAACAAGGCTGTCTCTGAGCTCGGTTATCCAGGCATCTCCGTGATGGTGCTCATGAAGAAGTATCCACAGGGTGGTGAGAAGCAGCTCATCAACGCCGTGATGGGTCGCGAGGTAGGCAGTGGTGCACTTCCTATCAGCGCTGGTGCAGTGGTGCAGAACGTTGCTACCTCACTCGCAGTATATGAGGCTGTTCAGAAGAACAAGCCTCTCGTGACCAACACCATGACCATCACCGGTGACTGTCTCCCAGTGGAGAAGCAGCACAACTACCTTTTCCGCATCGGTATGCCTCTCAGCTGGATCGCTGAGTATGCAGGCGGTGTACCAGAGGGCGCTGCGAAGGTTGTCAGCGGTGGTCCTATGATGGGTAGGGCAATCTCGAACCTCGATGCATGTACCGTGAAGGGCTCATCTTCTCTGCTCTATCTTTCCGAGAAGACCACCAAGAGGGCTGCGCAGAGCAACTGTATCCGTTGCGGCAAGTGCGCGGAGGCATGTCCTATGGGACTCGAGCCATTCCTTCTCAACAAGCTCGCCAAGAACGGTATGATGGACGAACTCGAGGCTAACGCAGTACAGGATTGCATCTCTTGCGGTTGCTGCCAGTTCTCATGCCCTGCATGCATTCCACTACTTGATACTATCAACATCGCCAAGGGCCAGGTACTCGGCATCCTGCGCGCACGTGCCGCAGCAGCAAAGGCTGCAGCCGAGGCCGCAAAGGCATCACAGAAATAATCGGTAAGCTATGAACAAGTTATTGGTTTCACCATCACCTCATGTCCATACATCAGTCTCTACCCAGAGCCTGATGAGAGACGTGGTGATCGCAATGCTTCCGGCAGCTTTGGTCTCTGTACTCTTCTATGGATGGTCTGAGATCCTCATCCTTGCCGTCAGCGTAATATCATGCGTGGGACTCGAGTATCTCATCTCGAAGTTCCTTCTCAAGCGTCCGGCTACCATCTGCGATCTTTCTGCAGTGGTCACCGGCGTGCTCCTCGCACTCAACGTGCCTCCTACCTGCCCTTGGTGGGTGATCGTCATCGGCGCCATCTTCGCCATCGGCGTCGCAAAGATGACCTTCGGAGGTCTCGGACAGAACATGTTCAACCCTGCCATCGCAGGCCGTGTGTTCCTCCTCGTCTCTTTCCCTACCTATATGACTGACTGGACCGTTCCTGCAGGCTTCATCCATGCGACTGACGCCGTTTCGGGTGCGACTCTCCTCGGTGCGTATGCAGAGGGTGGAGTAGAGGCTATCAAGGGAATCAACTATCTCCAGACCCTCTTCTTCAACATCGGTGGTTCTGCAGGTGAGATTTCCGCATGTGCTCTTCTCGTCGGATTTGTATATCTCCTTGTCCGCAAGGTGATCCGTCCGCATATCACTCTCAGCATCTGGGGTACAGTGGCTGTACTTGCTCTCATCTTCTGGGCAATCAATCCTGCCAAGTATCCGGATCCAATCTTCGCACTTCTCACCGGTGGTGTGCTTCTCGGCTCCATCTTCATGGCTACCGACTATGTCACCAGCCCGATGAGCGCGAAGGGCGGCATCATCTTCGGTGTCGGCATCGGTCTTCTCACAGTCCTTATCAGGTACTTCGGTTCTTATCCGGAAGGTGTCAGCTTCGCGATCCTCATCATGAACGCTACCGTTCCGCTCATCAACAAGTACTGTCACCAGAAAAAATACGGGAGGAAATAGGCTATGGCAGTGAAATCTACTTTCAAGAACATGGCAGTATGCCTCTCTGTGATCTGTCTCGTCTGCTCTGCTCTCCTTGCAGGAGTGTATGTGCTCACCGCAGGTCCTATCGCCGCAGCTGCCCAGGCAAAGACAGCGAACGCTATCGCCGAGGTTACCCCTGCATTCGATTCGTATGAGGCTAAGTCTACCGACATGGACGGCGTCACCTATCCTTACTATCAGGTCTGTGATGCTTCCGGCAATGTGCTCGCTTATGCAATCCAGTCGACTACTTCCGGCTTCGGCGGCGCTCTCACCCTCATGGTGGGCGTGACTACCGACGGCGTGGTCTACAATACTTCTGTCCTCAGCCACTCTGAGACTCCGGGTCTCGGCGCAAAGTGCACCGAGCCTAAGTTCCATGACCAGTTCGCCGGCTGGAACCCATCTGAGAAGACTCTCGTGGTCAAGAAGGACGGCGGTGACGTAGATGCAATCACGGCGTCTACCATCACTTCTCGCGCATATACTCTCGCAGTAGCAAATGCCGTGAAGGTATCCATGATCCTTAACGCAAACAATGGAGGACAGGACAATGAGTAAACTTCAGCTTATCACCAAAGGCCTCGTAAAGGAGAACCCTACTTTCGTGCTCCTTCTCGGTATGTGCCCTACCTTGGCAACTACCACTTCGGCCATCAACGGTATGAGCATGGGTCTTGCGACCATGTTCGTGCTCATCCTTTCCAACATGACGATCTCTGCGATCGCACGCTTCATCCCTGACAAGGTCCGCATCCCTTCATACATCGTCGTAATCGCGACTTTCGTGACCTTGCTCCAGTTCCTCATGCAGGCGTTCGTTCCTTCGGTATATGAGACCCTCGGCCTCTTCATCCCGCTCATCGTCGTGAACTGTATCATCCTCGGCCGCGCTGAGGCTTTCGCCAACAAGAACACAGTCGTTGACTCTGCTCTCGACGGCATCGGTATCGGTCTCGGTTTCACCATGGCCCTTACTCTCCTCGGCCTCATCCGTGAATTCCTCGGCAGCCTCTCTGTCTTCGGATTCAAGATCGCTCCGGTGGATGGTGCTCTCGCATTCGTCCTTGCGCCAGGCGCGTTCATCGCCCTCGCATACCTTATCGTAGTATTCAAGAAGCTTACAGATAAATAGTCATGGAATACATTCTCATCATCATTTCAGCG
>JAGHUQ010000115.1 GCA_018064725.1 Candidatus Cryptobacteroides caccocaballi | reverse complement strand
CTCGAGGCTCGCGGATACTATATCGACGGAACAGACTGGCTCGATTTCTTCGACTCGGATGCCACCAGCTTCTATTGGAAGAACTTCTCTGACAAGCTCGTCAGCCTCGGCATCGATGCCTGGTGGTTCGATGCGACAGAACCGGAGAACGATGATCTCGTCGGAAGGACAGTCGGTAAGGATGAACTTCCGGGTGAGATATTCAGGAACATCTATCCTATCAAGGTCGTGAATACCATGTACAACGGTCTCAAGCAGGCTCGCAATGGTGAGGAACCTCTCATCCTTACCCGCAGCGCGGCTCCCGGAATGCAGAAGTATGGTGCCGTCACCTGGAGTGGCGACGTCGGAAACGATTGGGAGACACTGCGCCGTCAGATCGTCGGCGGTCTCGGCATGATGTGCGCAGGCCAGCCATGGTGGACCTATGATGCAGGCGGATTCTTCCGTCCGCGCGACCAGTATGAGGATGCAGCATATCAGGAGCGCATGCTCCGTTGGATTCAGACCTCTGTCATGCTTCCTGTCATGCGAGTTCACGGTTACATGAGCAACACCGAGCCTTGGCGTTATTCTGAGGAGACTGAAAAACTCTTCACCAAGGCAATTTCTGACCGTTACGATCTGCTTCCATACATCAAGCAGTGTGCGAAGAAGGTTGCAAATGAGAATTACACCCTCATGCGTCCCCTCGTATTCGACTTCCCGTCTGATGAGCAGGCTATGCTTCAGGATACCGAGTATATGTTCGGCCCTAAGTATCTCGTATGCCCTGTCATTGCCGAGAATGTGACATCTATGGAGGTGTACCTCCCGCAGAACGCGAAAGGATGGACCTGCGTTGCTGACGGCAAGAAATATGATGGCGGTCAGTACGTAACCGTCAGTGTCTCTGCTGACGCGGTTCCTGTATTTGAAAGAAAATAAGTTATCCATATCAATGAACAAGACCTTGTATTGTGCAGCCGTCGTTGCTGCGATGATGTGCTCCTGTGCTCCAAAGCAGAGCGGAGAGATTCCTCTCGTCTACAGCGTCGAGAACAGCGGCTCGTCCTATGCGAAGCCTGAGCTTCCGGCTTTTGAAGACCTGACCCATTGCGTGACTCTTCCTGACCCTCTTGAGTGGTCTGACGGAAGCGGACGCGTGAGCGATTTCTCTCAATGGGAACGCAGACGTAACGAGATCATGGCCGAACTTTATGAATATGAAGTAGGTTGGAAACCTGAGACACCGAAAGAGTGCGTGAAGGCAAGGGTGCAGGGTGATACGCTCCTCATCGTCGAGGTGACCGTGAAGGACTCCGTCCTCACCATGCACTGTCCTGTCAAGCTTCCTCCTGTCGAAGGACCACATCCGGCTATCATCGGTCTGGGATTCGGTACCAATCCAGGCAGTCTTCCTAAGGAGATCTTCGACAGCCGTGACATCGCTGTCATCAGTTTCCCTTTCATGGAGGTCATGAGCCATACCCAGGTACGCGGCAACGAGCCTGTGAACAGGCTCTATCCGGAATACGAGGAGAATGGTGCGTACAGCATGTGGCCTTGGGGAGTAAGCCGTCTTATCGATGGCCTCGAGCAGGTTCAGGACCAGCTTCCTATCGACCTGAAGCATCTCGCTATCTCCGGCTGCTCATACGCCGGCAAGATGGCTCTCTGGTCAGGTGCGCTCGACGAGCGTATCGCGCTCACGATCGCGCAGGAGCCAGGTGGCGGAGGTGCAGCGTCATGGCGCTATACTGAGACCCTCGGCTGGGTCGAGAGGCTCGGTGCAACCAACTTCTCTTGGTTCAAGGAGAGCATGAGGCAGTTCGAGGGTGCGAATGTCTCCAAGCTCCCTATGGACCATCATGAGCTTTGCGCTCTCGTGGCTCCACGTGCCCTCCTCGTGCTCGGCAATACAGATTACGAGTGGCTTGCAGACGAGTCCGGCTACGTTTCATGCGTTGCAGCCCGCAAGGTTTGGGAGGAATTCGGAATCGAGGACCGCATGGGCTACAGCATCCAGGGAGACCACATGCACTGCAGGCTTCCTGAGGAGCAGTATGCTGATGTGGAGTGCTTCGTGGACAGGTTCCTTCTCGGCAAGGACGTCGAGACCAATGTGACCAAGGCTCCTATGTTCGCTGACGTGGATGCCGAGTCATGGATGATGTGGGACAAGGCTCTCGCAGTGAATCCTATCGGCAATACGGACATGCCTGATCCTGATATCGTGAGGGTTGGAGACGACTTCTACCTGGTGTCAACCACCATGTATTTCTGTCCTATGGTCCCTATCTTCCACAGCCGCGACCTCGTTCATTGGGAGGTTATCAGCTATGTGGATGACTGCATCGAACCTGACGCCGACTGCTATAACTTCCGTGACGGAAAGAATGCGTACGGAAAGGGTCAGTGGGCAACATCGCTCCAGTACCATGACGGCTATTTCTATGTGCTCTTCGTTGCGAACGACCAGCAGAAATCATATATCTACCGTACAGACGATCCATACAAGAGCAACTGGGAGCGTCTCACCGTGTTTGACAAGGACTTCTTCCACGATGCTTCGCTGCTCTTCGACAACGACGGCCGCGTGTATGTCATCTATGGCAATACGGAAATCCATCTCACCGAGCTCAAGCCGGACCTCAGCGCTGTGCTCGAAGGGGGAGTGAACAAGATTATCATTACCGAGGATAGGGAAACCTTCCAGCTCGGAGCAGAGGGCTCTCGTTTCTACCATATAGGCGATTACTATTACAATATGGTAATCGACTGGCCTCGCGGCGGACATCGTACCGAGAGGTGCTTCAGGAGCAAGAATATCGAAGGTCCTTACGAGGCCATGCCTTCATGCGACGGAACTCTCGGCGGCAGGGGCGACGGCATTGCCCAGGGACCGCTCGTGGATACTCCGAATGGAGATTGGTATGCATGTCTTTTCCAGGATCATGGCGGCGTAGGACGTCTCTGCACGATCCAGCCTGTGACCTGGGTTGATGGATGGCCTGTCTGCGGAGTTGACACCAAACCTCTAGAGACCGTGCGCGTGAACCTTCCTGCATCCGGCAGGGAGTATCTCCATGACAGCGATGAGTTCAGTTCGAAGAGCCTTGCCCTCGTATGGCAGTGGAACCATAAGCCGATTGACGAGGCATGGTCGCTGAAAGCCCGCAAAGGCTGGCTCCGTCTCACTACCGCACAGCTTGCGACCGGCCTTTCTGATGCCCGCAATACTCTTACCATGAGGACCTTCGGTCCAAAGAGCACCAGTGAGACCAAGATGGATGCAAAGGGCATGAAGCCAGGTGACTATGCCGGTATCTGTGCTTTCCAGAGCAACCGTGCGATGATAGGTGTGAAGGTCGCTGAGGATGGGACAAAGATGCTCGTCGCATGCTCAGAGTCTCCGGTACGCCGCATTCCACATGGCGTGACTCTCCCTGAGGGCGTGACCATTCCTAAGGGTGGTCTCCAGGAGGTCTATTCTGAACCGCTCAAATCTGACGTCGTGTACCTCAAGGTGATCTATGACTTTACCAAGGACATTGCCCGCCTCGCGTACAGCTACGATGGCAAGCAGTGGAGCCAGGTCGACTACGATCTCCACATGCGCTTCTCTCTCGACTATTTCACCGGCTACAGGAGCGTTCTCTTCAACTATGCTACCACCGAACTCGGCGGATATGCCGATTTCGACTATTATCATGAATACAAGAACTAACCGAATATGAAACGACTTTTGACAATTCTCGCAGGCATGCTCGTATGCGCATCTGCCTGCTTCGCGCAGGATCGTCTGTGGTATGATGCACCTGCGAATATGTGGCTCGAGGCCCTTCCTCTGGGAAACTCCCACATGGGAGCGATGGTCTTCGGCGGTGTCGCTGACGAGCGTATCCAGCTGAATGAGGAGACCTTCTGGAGCGGAAAGCCTCACGACAACAACAGCAAGACTGCACTTGCATATCTTCCTGAAGTCCGTGCCTTGATAGCAGAGGGTAGGGAGGAGGAAGCAGAAAAGCTTCTCGACCGTGAGTTCATCATCGGTCCTCATGGCATGAAATATCTGACTCTCGGCAGTCTCCGTATCCATTTTGACGGCATCGGTGAGGCCAGCGACTATGTCAGGGATCTCGACCTCAACTCAGCGGTCAGCAGCGTCAGCTTCAATGCCGATGGCGTCCACTATACCAGGACGGCCTTCACCTCTCTTGCTGACGATGTCGTTGTCGTCCGCTTCGATGCTGACAAGAAGAATTCTCTCAATTTCACGCTCACGCAGGACTGTGTGTTCCCTATCGATGTCGTAGCGAAGGGCAATGTCCTTACCTCAACCATCCAGGGCGTCGAGCACGAGGGTATCGAGGCCGGCCTCTTCGCAGAGTGCCGTACAGTGGTGGACACTGATGGTGAAGTGTCCTCTGCCGACGGTGTGATCACCGTTTCCGGTGCAAGTTCAGCGGTGCTTCTCGTCTCAGCTGCCACCAATTTCGTGAACTACCATGATATCTCAGGTGACCCTGCCAGGAAGAACGATGCATATCTCGCCGCAGTCAAGGGCAAATCCTTCAACAAGCTTCTCAAGCGCCATGTCAAGGAGTATTCCGCACAGTATGGGAGGGTGGAGCTCAATCTCACCTCAGGCGAGAACGCCAAGCTTCCTACCGACAAGCGCCTCGAGAATTTCGCAGGCAGCGATGACATGGGCATGGTTGCGCTTCTGTTCAACTATGGTCGCTATCTTCTTATCAGCTCTTCGCAGCCAGGTGGTCAGCCAGCTAACCTCCAGGGCGTATGGAACGACGAGAAGGATGCACCTTGGGACAGCAAGTATACCATCAACATCAATGCGGAGATGAATTATTGGCCGGCTGAGGTGTGCGGTCTCGAGGAGACTCTCGACCCGCTCTTCAACATGATCAAGGATCTTTCCGTGACCGGTGCCGAGACAGCGCGCGTACTTTATGGCGCAGGCGGATGGATGGCGCACCACAATACCGACCTCTGGCGCATCGCCGGTCCTGTGGATGCTGCTCCTTGGGGCATGTTCCCTAACGGCGGCGCATGGCTCGCTACCCATCTCTGGCAGCACTACCTCTACACTCTCGACAAGAATTTCCTCAAGAAATGGTATCCTGTCCTCAAGGGTGCAGCGGATTTCTATCTCGACTACATGCAGGAGGACCCTGCTACCGGCTGGCTTCTCGTGACACCTTCGGTGAGCCCTGAGCATGGCCCTGTAGGCAAGAATACCCCTGTGACGGCAGGCTGTACCATGGATAACCAGATTGCCCGCGACGCTCTCACCAGCGTACTCGAGGCTGCAAGGATACTCGGCGTGGACAATGATTACCAGGCGGTGCTCGAGAAGACTATCGCTCGTATCCCTCCTATGATGGTGGGCCAGTATGGTCAGCTCCAGGAGTGGATCATCGATGGTGACGATCCTAAGGACGAGCACAGGCATATCTCCCATCTCTATGGACTTTATCCGTCTGCCCAGATAAGTCCGTTCACCACTCCTGATTTCTTCGATGCTGCGAGGGTGACGCTCGAACAGCGTGGTGACATGGCCACTGGCTGGAGCCTCGGTTGGAAGACCAACTTCTGGGCGAGGATGCTCGACGGTGACCATGCATTCAACATCCTCAGCAATATGCTCGTGATCCTCAGGCCTACCACAGGCAGATTCGGATTCGGTAGGGGAAGGACTTACCCTAATCTCTTCGATGCACATCCGCCTTTCCAGATTGACGGAAACTTCGGTGCATGCGCAGGTGTCGCCGAGATGCTTCTCCAGAGCCATGACGGTGCGATCCACGTGCTCCCTGCACTTCCTTCAGCATGGCATGAGGGCAGCGTGAAGGGCCTCCGCGCAAGGGGTGCCGCGATAGTTGACATCACATGGGACAACGGAAAGGTCAGCACCAAGATCAAGAGGCTCCGTGCGGCGGAAGGCAAGACCATACGCGTACGCTCAGCGGTCGCTCTCAGCGGTCGTGGCCTCAAGGAGCTTGAGTGCGCGGTTGACGGCATCCATGAGTACGAACTCCGTCTCGCTCCGGGCCGCAGCAGGACACTTCGCTCCTCTAACTAGTTGTTTTCTCGCAAAAAGCAGTAAATTTGCGATTCAGAAACACATAAACATCAAATAACTATGGTCAAGGTCAATCTCGAAGGATGTAATACCTTCGTGTCAGAAGCAAAATACCAGGAGTACGTGGATAAGGCTCTCAATGCTCTCGACGTACTTGAGAATGAGTCTGGTGCAGGAAACGATTTCCTCGGTTGGAAGCATCTTCCATCGATCAACCTGGCAAATGGTCTGGTTGACGAGTGTGAGGCTATCCGTGACAGCTGGAAGGCTAAGGGCGTGGATCTCGTAGTCGTAATCGGTATCGGAGGTTCATACCTCGGTGCAAAGTGCGCGATCGAGGCGCTCAAGCATCCTTTCTCCAGCCTTCTCTCAGGCAAGAAGGACGCTCCGGAGATCGTCTTCGCCGGTCAGAATCTTTCTGAGGAGTATATCTGCGAGCTCATGGACCTCGTTCAGGAGCGCAATGCTGCGTGCGTGGTCATCTCCAAGTCAGGTACCACTACCGAGCCTGCCGTGGCTTTCCGTATCATCAAGCAGTACATCGAGAACAAGTATGGAAAGGCTGAGGCTGCTGAGAGAATCGTAGCTGTGACCGATGCTGCAAGAGGTGCCCTCAAGAGTCTCTCTACCCAGGAAGGTTACAAGACTTTCGTAATCGAGGACAATGTCGGCGGTCGTTTCTCAGTGCTTACTCCTGTAGGTATTCTCCCTATCGTTCTCGCAGGCTTCGATATGAAGGCAATGCTCAAGGGTGCCCTCGAGATGGAGGAGCAGTGTGCTAAGCGCTGCGGTGCATGCAACCCTGCAGTTCAGTATGCTGCAATGCGTAATCTCCTTTACGATAACGGCAAGCTTATCGAAATCCTCGTCAGCTTCAACCCTAAGTTCCAGTATCTCGGCGAGTGGTGGAAGCAGCTCTACGGAGAGTCAGAGGGTAAGGACAAGAAGGGTATTTTCCCTGCATCCGTAATCTGTACCACCGACCTTCACTCTATGGGTCAGTTCATACAGGACGGCCAGCGCATCCTCATGGAGACCGTTGTCACCGTTGAGAAGGCTCAGCGCAACTGCGTGATCGAGGCCGATGCCCAGAACCTTGACGGACTCAACTTCCTCGCCGGCAAGCATGTCGAGGAGTGCAACGCAATGGCTGAGCTCGGAACCAAGCTCGCACATATCGACGGCGGCGTTCCTCAGCTTCAGGTCTCAATCGAGAAGATCGATGAGTACAACCTCGGTTCACTCTTCTACTTCTTCGAGAAGGCTTGCGGTATCAGCGCGTATGTACTTGGCGTGAACCCATTCAACCAGCCAGGCGTAGAGGCTTACAAGAAGAACATGTTCGCCCTTCTCAATAAGCCTGGATACGAGGAGCAGACCGCTGCGATCCGTGCCCGTATCAACAAGTAAAATATTTCAATACGGTCAAGAATATGAGGTCGGCCTGGTGCCGGCCTCTATTTTTTTGTGCCATTTGCGTTCATGCCATTTCTAGTCACGAAACTTTATTTATCTTTGTCGGCTGTATGACACAGCTTCTGCTCTTTCTCTTTGGCTCCATGGCCATATCGTTTCTCTGCTCCGTGCTGGAGGCTTCTCTCATGTCCACACCTCTTTCTTATGTGACGATGCGGGAAGAGGAGGATTATAAACCGGCCACCAGGTTCAAGCAGTTCAAGCAGGACAGTTCCAGGCCTATTGCTGCAATCCTCAGTCTCAACACCATCGCGAATACGATAGGTGCTGCGGGCGTAGGCCGCCAGGCGACGCTTGTGTTCGGCTCAGAGTGGTTCGGTATTGTGTCTGCCATAATGACCATCCTCCTGCTCATATTCTCGGAAATCATCCCCAAGACCATAGGCACTAACTATTGGAAATCCCTCATGGGATTCACTACGAGGGCACTCGAGGTGCTTGTGTTCATCCTTTTCCCTGTGGTCTATTGCGTTGAGGCGATCACTAAGCTCATTACTCCGAAAGACAGCGAGAACAGTGTCTCAAGGGAGGAGGTGAGCGCGATGGCAAATGTCGCCGAGGAAGCAGGTGACCTTGAGGAGGATGAGAACGCGATCATCCAGAACCTCATCAATATGGACGAGGTAATCGCGGCGGATGTGATGACTCCTCGTGTCGTATGCGCGATAGCCCCGGAAAGAATGACCTTGAAGTCCTTCTACAAGGATAAGAGATATCTCCATCACAGCCGAATCCCGGTATATTCCGACAATGACGAGTACATAACCGGTTATATTCTTCGAATGGAAGCACTTCAGCTTATGGCTGAGGACAAGTATGACATCACTCTCGGAGAGATACGCAGGGACATTGCAAGCTTCGAGGAGGAGACGCCTTTGGACAAGGTCTGGGATGAGATGCTCGGCAAGGACGAGCAGATCGCGGCCGTGATCAACGAGTACGGAAGCTTTCAGGGCATCATAAGCCTCGAGGACGTAATCGAGACCCTTCTCGGCAGTGAGATAGTCGATGAGCAGGATACCGTACGTGACATGCAGCAGCTTGCCCGTGACAAATATGCGAAGCTCAACGCCCGCAGGGCACAGGCGGCAAAGGCGCAGCAGGAAAGACAGCAGGCGGCGAAATCTCAGCCGTCGACAGACATTCAGCAGACTACGCAGAAGTAGCTTGTACAGCTGATCAGTATAATGCCACCGGAAGACTCTGTCAAGTTTCCGGTGGCATTTTTTCGTATATGTTCACTTTCTGTCTTGTGTTAATGAAATATTTTCCATAAATTTGATAATAGGAGTTTTAGGCTTTAAATATTCATTCACTTGCTATTAATACTGTTTACTAACTAGTAATAATAAACCACACTATGCGAAAATTTATTCCATTTCTCGCCGCTTCGGCACTCCTCGCTTCCGGAAGCCTGGCTTCCGCGCAGGATCTTAAGGTCAATGAGAAAGAATACTTCGAGACACAGGGTGTGAACGTTCTCGTCTACAGCAACCTTTTCACCGGTGGCTTCAATGATGAGAAGAACTCTGGTATCGAGATTATTCACCACGGTGTCAGGACCGCTCAGGGCGGTGCTGTCCGTCTCAACAAGACTCCAGAGCAGTGGGACCTTGTCCCGTCTACTCCTGAAAGAACCGTAGATGCAAAGAATAACACTATCTCAGTGTCTCTTCGCTATGATGATTATGACTTTGATTCACGTATCGTCGTTACCGGTAAGGGCAAGGCGGTAGAAATCTCTGTCTATCTTGATAAGCCGGTTCCTGCTTATCTCGTGGGAAAGGCCGGATTCAATCTTGAGTTCATCCCTTCTCAGTACTGGAACAAGGTGTACACCATGGACGGCCGTCTCAACAGGTTCCCTAAGTATGCTGTCAGCAACACCGCTTCTCTTCCTAATTCTGAGAAGCCAAAGCAGTTCAAGGGTTACAAGACCTATGACGACCGCGGCACCGGCAAGTTTGTCGATCCGCTTCCTCTCGAGCATGGTCATTCAATCCTCATGGCACAGGACGATCCTGAGCGTATGATGAAGATCAGCTGCCAGGATGCTGAACTCGAACTCTATGATGGTCGTATGATCGCACAGAACGGATGGTTCGTACTCCGCAGCGTACTCCCTGCCAACAAGACCGGTAAGGTCCTCACCTGGACTGTGGAGCCTAACGCAATCAAGGGTTGGGTACGTGAGCCTAACATCGGTTTCTCTCAGGTAGGTTACCTCCCTGACGCACCTAAGGTTGCTGTCGTCGAGACCGACAAGACCATGAAGCCTGTCAAGACCGCATCCATCTTCCGCGTGAACGAGGACGGTACCGAGACCGAGGTATTCAAGGGCAAGACCAGCACATGGGGTATGTACTACAAGTACAACTACGTGAAGTTCGACTTCTCTTCAGTTACCAAGCCAGGTGTATACTACATCAAGTTCGGCAACACCAAGTCAGGCAACTTCCTCATCGATTCTTCAGTTTACGACAATATCGGTGTCGCTACCAGCGACGTGTGGATTCCTATCCACATGAACCACATGTACGTGAATGAGGCATACCGCGTATGGCACGGTGAGCCATTCAAGGAGGGTTATCTCCAGGCTCCGGTCAATACCGACCATTTCGACCTCCATTCACAGGGTCCTACTACCGATACTCCGTTCGAGCCGCTCCAGCTCATTCCAGGCCTCAATGTCGGTGGTTTCTTCGACGCAGGTGACTTCGATATCGAGACCGGTTCGAACATCAATGTCGTTCAGAGCCTCATCGCTGCATGGGAGCGCTATCGTCCTATGCGTGACGAGACCTTCGTTTCAGAGGAGCAGCGCTACGTTGACCTCCACCGTCCAGACGGTATCCCAGATCTTCTCCAGTACATCGAGCACGGTGTTCTCAACCTCGTCGCACAGGCGGAGATTCTCGGTCACATGTCTCAGACCCTCTCTAACTCAGTCCTCGACAACTATCACCACCTTGGAGACGCTGGTTCCCTCACTGACGGACGTCACTACGATCCTTCACTCAAGCCTTACGAGGTTTCTGCTGACGGTCTCTCAAGCGGTACTCCGGACGATATGTGGGCATTCACAAGCCGCAACCCTGGTTCTGACATGAACGCTGCCAACATGTTCGCAGCAGCAAGCCGTGTTCTCCGCGGCTACAACGACGAGCTTGCCGAGAGATGTCTCGTACAGTCTAAGAAGCTCTTCGAGGAGGCTAGTGAGCTCATGGCAAACCAGCCTCAGCGTATGGGTGTCAGCGCAAGCGGAAACCGCAGGATGGGTAACAGCATGGGTACCAACCTCCAACTCTATATCTCTACCAAGGAGCAGTCATATCTCGATAAGTTCCTTGAGGCAGTATGGCCAGCACTCGACTCACCTATGGGCAATCAGATGGCTATCTCTACCGCTCTCGAGGCAGTTCCTTTCATGGACAAGGCATATCAGGAAAGACTTCGCCCATACGTGGAGAAGTATAAGGACTATATTCTCAGCCTCGAGAAGGACAATCCTTACGGAGTTCCGATCGGACTCGGCAACTGGGCAGCCAGCGGTTCAGTGGTCAGCTATGGTACCACTCTCTGCTATGCAAGCAAATATTATCCGGATATCGTAGACAAGAGCTATGCTCTCAGGGCTGCTGAATACCTCTTCGGATGCCACATGTACCACAACTACTCGCTCGTAGCTTCTGTCGGTGCAGCCCGTCCTAAGAACGTGTTCTACGGTAACAACCGTGCAGACTTCTCTGCTATCCCTGGTAACGTTGCTCCTGGTCTTCTCTTCCGTCACCCAGACCACTTCGAGAACTACGACGATTGGCCATTCTTCTGGGGACAGAATGAGGGTACGATTGCAGGTAACTGTAACTACCTTAACTTCGCTTACGCGCTTATTGATCTCGTAAAATAATGAAATTCGGAAGAAAACTATCACTTATCATCGCAGCGGTATCTGCCGCTGCGATGATTTCATGCAATTGCCAGACTGAAACTGTCTGCTCGCCTTATTCTTATGATGACGGTCTCCCACGCAGCACTCCTGAAGCTCAGGGCGTGCCGAGCGAGGCCATCGCTCAGGCATTCAAGGCCATCAAGGATGGCGGCTATGAGACTCATGGTGTCATGATTCTCAGACATGGAAACGTTATCGCTGAGCATTGGTGGGCTCCGTATGCCCCGGATGTGCAGCACGCCATGTATTCTGCAACCAAGACTTTCACCGGCACGGCGGTAGGATTCGCGGTGCAGGAGGGTCTTCTCAAGGTTTCTGACAGGGTGATGGATTTCTTCCCTGAACTCCTTCCGGAGACTGTCCCGGCCGGCCTCGAGAAGCTTACCGTGGAGCATCTCCTCACCATGTCGTGCGGACACGCGGTGACCCAGTATCCGGGTTCGGGTACCGACCAGATCCGCTCGTTCCTCGCGACGGAATTCAAGTATGAACCGGGTGAGTCGTTCGCATACGACATCACCTGCTCCCACATGCTTTCCCGCATCATCACCAAGGTCACCGGCATCACGATCAAGGAATATCTTGAGCCCCGTCTTCTCGACAAGCTCGGAATCAAGGACGTGGTCTGGGAGATGGACCTTGACGGATGCAACATGGGTAACGGCGGTTCGCACATGAGGACTTCCGATCTGGCAAAGCTTGGCCTCTTCCTCATCAATGGAGGAAAGTGGGACGGAGAGCAGCTCCTCAATCCGGAGTGGATCGCAGCCATGACCACTCCGCACATCTATCAGCATCCTGAGCGCTCCGAGGAGGAGAACGCCGGTGATGACGGCGCCCAGGGCTACGGCTACCAGACATGGATGGGCCGTTGCGGCTCATACAGGGCCATCGGCGGACAGAACCAGCTCTGTCTCGTGATCCCTGACTACGACGTCGTGATCGCCGTCCACAGCCAGGTCCGCGACGAGAACGGTTTCAATACCATCATGTACAAGCTCTGCGAGAGCATGTCGGACAAGCCGCTCAAGGCTTCCGGATTCGACCTCGCTTCCGAGATCGCCGGATATGAGCTCGCGCGTCCGTTCACCAGCAGCAGCGCAGGTCTCCGCTCGACCACCCGCCGCTATGAGATGGAGAAGAACAGCCTCGGCATCAATGCGGTGTCCTTCCGCTTCGACAAGGACGGAAACTGCACCGTGACCATGGAGGAGGCCGCTTCAGTCCACAACCTGAACTTCGGTCTCGACTCATGGATGAGGGGCAGCACCGACAGGACCATGACCTTTGCGCGCGCAGCATACAAGAACACCATGAACTCGACTCCGGTGAACACCGCCGGTCTCTGTGCATGGACAGGGGAGGACGAACTCTCTGCATACTGGCTCTCGATGTTCAATGTCGGAGCCGCCGAGACCCTCGTCTTCAACTTCAATGAGAAGGGCATGGCAATGACCATCAAGGGCATGCCGGCCGGTCTCACCATCAATGGAACATTGATCACCAGTACACTTTAACAACTTATAATCATCATCTCATGAAAAAGACTTTGCTTTTCGTGATGGCGGCATTCGCAATGATCGGATGCTCGACCGCAGCAATCGAGAACCCTGTCCTCACCATCGAGGGCGGTAAGGTTCAGGGTGTTGTCGTAGAGGAGATGCCTGGCGTCATCGCTTACAAGGGCCTCCCTTACGCAGCTTCACCAATCCGCGACCTCCGCTGGAAGGCTCCTCAGCCTGTACAGCCTTGGGAGGGCGTAAAGATTGCCGATACTTTCGGACATCCAAGTTTCCAGTCTACTCACTACGAGGGTGGCTACACCACTGAGTGGGGTTATGGCAAGGAGCAGCCTTACAGCGAGGATTGTCTCTATGCAAACGTATGGACCAAGGCTGCCGGCAAGACCGACGCCAAGCTTCCTGTAGCTCTCTGGATCCACGGTGGTGGATACCGCGAGGGTTGGGGCTCAGAGCCTGAGTTCTATGCAGAGGAGTGGGCCGCTAAGGATGTCGTGCTCGTCTCTATCAACTACCGTCTCGGTGTGTTCGGCTTCCTTGCACATCCAGAGCTCAATGCTGAGAACCCTCAGGGTGTTTCAGGTAACTACGGTATCCTCGACCAGATCGAGGCCCTCAAGTGGATCAAGAAGAATATCGCACAGTTCGGTGGCGATCCTGACAACGTGACCATCTTCGGTCAGAGTGCAGGTGGTGGATCCGTAAGGACTCTCTGCGAGTCTCCTCTCGCACGTGGCCTCTTCCACAAGGCTATCATCATGTCTGCAGGTGGTCTCAATCCTGTGACTCCTGCAAATGCTCCTGTTGCCAACAACGGCCGTGTAGCCCTCACTCCTGAGGCTGCTGCTGCCGGTGCCAAGGAGCTTATGGACTGGGCTGGTCTTACCGACCTCCAGAAGATGCGTGCTGCCTCCACCGAGGAGATCTTCGCACTTGCGAACATCTACAACCGTGCTACCGGCAAGCGTGCAATGATCCAGACCTCTCCAATGGTTGAGGGCTATGTATGCAGGGAGAGCTTCGACGATGCTGCCCGCAATGGCCATCTCGCTGACGTTCCTTACATGATCGGCTATACCATGAACGATATGCGTGACATGACCCAGGGTATCATTGATTTCTGCGCTGACCGTCAGTCAAAGGGTGCTAAGGCTTGGGCTTACGAGTTTGCTCGTCCTCTCCCAGACGATGGTTCACATCCAGAGGTTACTGCTCGTCTCAAGGGCGCATTCCATTCTTCAGATCTTTGGTTCGTATTCAAGACTCTCAAGTATTGCTGGCGTCCTTGGACCCAGGGTGATTACGACCTTGCTGAGAAGATGCTCACCGCATGGACCAACTTCGCCAAGTACAGCGATCCTAGCGGTCCTGGCAATGAGCTCGGTTGGACTCCTTGCACTGCGGAGAATCCTGATTTCATGGTGTTCTGCCTCGATGCAAACGATGCTGAGGCTTCCCATATGGGTAGCACCGTCAAGGAACTCGGATACTAATCACGACTTTCATCAGGGGCTCCTGAAGCTTCCTCATAAAGGATCAACGGCTGTGACCTTCCCGGTCGCCGCCGTTTTTTCGTACGGGGCAGGCCCATCTTCGGGGCTCCTCGGCATCTTTGTGCCTCGTCGGCCTTCCCACAGTCTCCTGCGTCATCGCTGCGCGATAACTTGTATCCTGCGGGCCCCTCCCACTCTATCTGGCCGTGGGTTGGCCAGACCCTCAGATTGGGCCTGCCCGCGCCCTTCCGATATTGCGTCCATCAACTGTTTCTGCCTCTGCCTTTCCTTTCGTTGCCTTTCTTGCTGTCTACCTTCCCTTATCTTCAGAAACCGTCATGGAATGTGTGAAAATGCTGATTTCACACATTTTTTTGTGCTTCCGGGCCATCGAAATGTGTGTTTTTGCCGTTTTCACACGTTTTCTATGCTTTCAAGCCTTCGGAATGTGTGAAAATGCTGATTTCATACATTAGTACGGCGATGGGCGAAGAATGATCGAGGCACGCTTACAGTGGGTAAGCTGTTTGCTGGTGTTGCTGATGCTGTTGTTGTTGCTGTTGATTTCAAGCATTGGACGGCCTTTCTTTTGCGTTTGCAGAGTTTTGGTAGTTATATTCGATTTTGCTATTTTCGCATGACGGTGTCGCGAGCTTGTGATGGCGCGCTACAGCGGAAAACGTGAATCGCAGCAATCACATATAGCAGCAAGGGCATAATCACAAATAGCAATATGGCACTCGAGATAGAAAGGAAATTCCTTGTCCATACGGACTCTTACAAGGCAGAGGCGACCGGCTCTACCAGAATTGCGCAGGGATACATAGGCACCGTGCCGGGAAGGACTGTGCGCGTCAGGATAAGGGGCGACAAGGGCTACCTGACGATAAAGGGCAATTCCAGTGCTGACGGACTGGTACGCTACGAGTGGGAGAAGGAGATTCCTGTGGACGAAGCCAGGGAACTTCTGCAGCTCTGTGAACCTGGCATCGTGGACAAGACTCGCAGCCTCGTCCCTGTAGACGGTCATGTCTTCGAGGTGGATGAATTCTACGGCGACAATGAGGGTCTCGTCATGGCAGAGGTCGAGCTATCGTCTCCGGAAGAAGAATTCACCCGTCCTTCCTGGCTGGGCGAGGAAGTGACGGGTGATGTCCGTTACTATAATAAATATCTTTCCAAGAAGCCGTTCAAAACCTGGTAATCCGGGTTTTTTCTTGGCCTAGAGGCAGCGTGATACTGCTTCCTTTGCGCGGTCTCCGAGGTCTGACTTTACTTCTATGTGCTTGAGCACTGCGTTGACGAACGAGTTGCTCTCGAAGTCTCCACGTACATTCTCGAAGTCGAGCTGCTTCTGCTCGCGGTCTCCGTCGGCGCCGTATCCTGTCATGCTGGCGAGGTTGAACTCTTTCCTTGCGTCGTCGTATACCATCTTGTCGAGACCGATGACGGCGCTGCGCCACCTCTCGATGATGTTGTCTGCATCTTCCTTGGTCAGCTTCGACGGATTGATTCCGTATACCTCCTGCAGATGCTGGAAAGCCCATGTCCACTCGTATGAGTAGTAATTCTCATACATTTTTGCGAATGCGGCATTGACCTGCTCAAGCGTGCTGACATTACCGCTCTCGACATTCTTCATGAGGTCTTCGATCTCGCTCTTCGGGGTGATGAGACCGGAGATGTCCACCCATTCGCCTGATCCGATAGGAGAATCCGGCTTGAGCCTTGACCTGAGCTCCTCTTCGCTGGAGATGCTGAAGTTGCCGTCCTTGTCCTGGATTCTCGAGATGAAAGAGTTGCCCATGAACTTGTCGATGGCGATCTTGTAGAAGTCTATACCCTTGCGCAGGGCAGAATTGGTGATCTTTGCACTGTGGTAAGAATATATGTCGCTTAGCTCACCGCTGGCCTGACGGAGACTCTGGAGTATCTCGAGACCCTTCATCATCTTCTGGATGGTGAAAGGAGAAAGAAGATTATAGTTGATGCAGTCGAGTTTTTCGCTGTCCTTTCTGCCGTCGCGTTTAGGCCACTTCTGGGCGTCGCGAATGGTTCCCACGCTCCTGAGGTTCACTCCGGGAACGAGGTAGGTGGTGTTCTTGCTCTCGATGAGGTATGAGAATGGGAGGTTGCTTGTGTCCGAATGGCTTACATGGCGTCCCATGACGAGAGAGAATGCACCGACCTTTGAAGGCCAGAGTATGTATGAGTCGGACGCTGTCTTGGCGCCTCTCTCGAGTGTGCCCTGATGGATAGGGCCGAGCTTGTACATGTGGTTGCTCTGGTTCGAGCCCGATCCTGCGTTCATGAACGAGAACATGCCTGCGATGAGCAGGGTGCTCTTGTGGTGGGTGACGGTGAAAGGACCTGCGAATACTGCGCATGCCTCTCCGTTCTCGCCCTGACAGTTGCAGAAGAAGAGCGAATCGCTGGCTGAGTAGCCGTGTCCGAACTTGCAGGCCTGGCCGATGAAGCATCTGCTCATCATCGCTCCGTCCTCCACGGTGCTTCCGCTGCAGACAATGAAGTCTTCGCATACCACTCCGTGTCCTATCTTGACAGGAGCCTCTGCCTTGGACGCTATCGTTCCGTTCTTGAGCCTGGATGTGCCCATGACCGTGGCTCCGTCGCCTATCTTGACGTTTAGGATCGCCTGCGTGTTGACAATCATGACATTGCTCCCGATGGTGCCGACGCACGACTTTACTGACTCCACGTATGTTGCGACGAGCTGGTCGAGCTTTGCGATGAACTCGGGACGGTGGCGGTACAGGGCGGACATGTATGCCTGGTGCGAGGTCAGCTTGTCGAAGATGGTCACTTCGCGGCCGCCGGTCTCGTTGAGTACGGATACCTGCACGCCATTGCCGAAGGTGCTTTCCCCGTCCACGGCTATGATGCCGACATTCTCGATATAGCAATCGTCACCTATCGCGTAGTTAGCGATATAGTTGTGGATGCCGTTGATGTAACATCCGTTTCCTACGGTTACGTTGTGGAGGCTGCAGTTCTTGATACATGCATGCCTCTTGACGCCTCCGGTGAGGCTGAAGACCTTATCCGTGGATCCGAGGAGGATTTCCCCGCTGAACTGCACGTTCTGGATGTAAGACGGGTCGAAACCTTCTGCGACCTGGACCTTTGCCCAGTCCTCTGCCGAGCATCCTGCAGCCTTGAGCGCTGCTATCTCGCTTTCCGCGAGCTGTCTGTATGTGTTCATTCTGAAATGTTATTCTACGGTTACACTCTTTGCAAGGTTTCTCGGCATGTCCACGTTGAGGCCCTTGGCCACTGCCACGTGGTATGCGAGCATCTGGAGAGGAAGTACGGTGAGAAGAGGGGAGAAGCAGTTGCTTACCTCCGGTACTTCCACGACGTCCTCCACCATGTTCTTGACGGTCTTGTCGCCTTCGGTCACGATTGCGAGGATGCGTCCTTTCCTTGCGATGACTTCCTGCATGTTGCTGACGATCTTCTCGTAGAGACCATAGTGGGTCGCGATGAATACCACCGGCATGTCCTCGTCGACAAGCGCGATAGGGCCGTGCTTCATCTCCGCGGCAGGATAACCCTCTGCATGGATGTAGCTGATCTCCTTGAGCTTGAGAGAGCCTTCGAGGGCGACAGGGTAGTTCACGCCGCGCCCCAGATAGAGCATGTTGTGCACCTTCGCGTATTTCTGTGCCAGCTCCTTGATCTTCTCGTCCTGCTCGAGCACCTTTTCCATCTTCTCGGGAATGCCTGAGAGTTCGTCGATGAGTCTTGCGTATTCGTCATCGCTTATGGTGCCCTTCTCCTTTGCGAGGGCGAGGGCGAGCATGGAGAGCACCATCACCTGACCGGTGAAAGCCTTGGTGCTGGCAACTCCGATTTCCGGTCCGACGTGGATGTATGTTCCTGTATCCGTGTTCCTTGATATGCTGCTGCCGACTGCGTTCACGATTCCGTATACGAGTGCGCCGCGCTGTGACGCGAGCTGGATGGCAGCGAGGGTGTCCGCGGTCTCACCGCTCTGGGAGATTGCGATGACCACGTCCTTCTCGTCGATGACGGGGTCGCTGTATCTGAACTCACTTGCGTATGCGACCTCGACAGGGATGCGGCAGAACTGCTCGATGAGCTGCTTTCCGATGAGGCCTGCATGCCATGATGTTCCGCAGCTTACGATGACGATCCTGCGTGCTCCGAGAAGCTCTTCCCTATGCTCCGTGACGGCGCTGAGCACTATCCTGCGTCCTCCGAGCACTATCCTTCCGCGCATGCAGTCCCTGATGCACTGAGGCTGGTCGTGGATCTCCTTCTGCATGAAGTGAGGATACCCTCCCTTGTCGAGCATGCTGAGGTCGAGCTTGACGTTCTTTATGTTGATCGTCACCTCGTCGTTGTCCAAGGTGAGCACCTGAAGCTCTTCTCCTCTCTTGCAGACGGCGAGCTGCTCGTCGCTGAGATATACCATCTTGCTTGTGTATTCTGCTATAGGGGAGGCGTCACTTGCAATGAAGAACTCACAGTTCCCTTCTCCTACGCCGATCACGAGAGGGCTGCTCTTTCGGGCTGCGACAAGCGTGTCCGGGTCCTGGTTGTCGATGACGACTATGGCATAGGCTCCGATGACCTTGTTGAGCGCAAGTCGTACCGAGTCGACGACGCCGGTGCCCTGGGTGTCCATGATGTACTCGATGAGCTGGACAAGCACTTCGGTGTCGGTCTCGCTCCTGAAATGGTATCCCTTTGCCCTGAGCTGGTCACGAAGAGTAGAATAGTTCTCGATGATTCCGTTATGGACGAGGGTGAGACGTCCGCTTTCCGAGATGTGGGGATGGGCGTTGTTCTCGGTTGGGAGACCGTGGGTGGCCCATCTCGTGTGGGCGATTCCCAGGCTTCCTGCCCTGTTCTTTCCTGCAGTGGAAGCTTCAAGGTCTGAGACCTTTCCCTGCGCCTTGTAGATGTTGAGTTTTGATTTTTCGTCGAGGAGTGCGACTCCTGCTGAGTCGTATCCGCGGTACTCCAGCCTGTGGAGTCCTTTGATAAGGATAGGATATGCCTCACGATATCCTGTGTATCCTACGATTCCGCACATTGTTTTTCTGATATTGAATAGACTTGGCAAATATATAAAACTTTCTGCTAATTTTATATAATTTGATATTCGTTTTTTTGGGGTACATTTGCCGCATGAAATCTCTTAAGGAACTATATAAGATTGGTAAGGGCCCGTCCAGCAGCCATACCATGGGTCCGCACAAGGCTGCGGAAATGTACAAGTCGCGCCATCCGGAGGCCGTTTCCTTCGAAGTTACGCTCTATGGAAGCCTTGCCGCTACAGGCAAAGGCCACCTTACGGATGCGGCCATCGAAGCGGTGCTCGAGAATGTCACCATATTGTGGCATCCGGAGATCGTCCTTCCGTATCATACTAACGGCATGAAGTTCGTCGCGATCGATTCAGACGGCAACCGAAACGATGAGTGGATTGCGTATAGCGTCGGCGGTGGTGCTTTGTCTGAGGGAAAGTCGGATGATGTGTTCAGCCAGAGCCCTGATATCTATAAGCTTGAGACCATAGCCGATATCATGGAATGGTGCCGTGAGACTGGGCGCTCATACTGGGAATATGCAGACGAGTGCGAGGACGATGATATCTGGGACTATCTCCTCGAAGTCTGGAATGTCATGAAACAGTCTGTCGAGGCCGGCCTCGAGAACGAAGGCGTACTCCCAGGCCCGCTTCATCTGTCCAGGAAGGCGTCGAAATACTATATAAAGTCTACTGGCTATAAGAATAATCTCCAGAGCAGGGCTCTCGTGTTTGCTTATGCGCTTGCCGTGTCTGAGGAGAATGCCGCCGGCGGAACTATCGTCACTGCTCCGACCTGCGGATCATGCGGAGTCATCCCTGGCGTCCTGTACCATCTGCAGAAGACAAGGGATTTCAGCGATACGAAGATGCTCCATGCACTTGCCACGGCCGGAATCTTCGGCAATGTGGTTAAGGCCAATGCTTCAATCTCGGGTGCGGAAGTGGGTTGTCAGGGTGAAGTCGGCGTTGCGTGTGCGATGGCTTCGGCTGCGACATGCCAGCTTTTCGGAGGTACCGTGAGCCAGATCGAGTATGCTGCGGAAATGGGACTCGAACACCATCTCGGAATGACATGCGACCCTGTGTGCGGCCTCGTGCAGATTCCATGCATCGAAAGAAATGCCTTTGCGGCGGCGCGTGCGCTTGATTCAAATATCTATGCGACCTTCTCGGACGGCGTGCACAGCGTCAGCTTCGACGACGTCGTTCAGGTCATGAAGCAGACAGGACACGACCTGCCTTCGCTCTATAAGGAAACTGCCGCGGGAGGTCTTGCGACCCATTACTCGCAGCGAAAGAAGAAGTAATCTCTATATTTTCTGATACGCCACGCGCTCAGCGCCGCTGGCGATATGGATTATGCCGCAATATCGGAAGCCGGCCTTTTCGAGGCAGTGCTTCATTGCGGCATTGTCTTCGTGTGTGTCTGCTCGTAGGTTCTTGATCTGTTCCCAGCACCATCCGAAGCACTCTGACGCTATACCTTTCTCGGTACGAACACCTGCGATTCTGTGTATCGTTCCGTAGGGGAGGGTGTCTTCTATCCAGCGTCCTCCTTCTATTTCGAGGTACGTCGGGTCAATCCCGATGATGAAGCTGAATGCACCCACGATTTCTCCGTCTCTTTCCATGACATAGGATACTCCTTCCGCGATTTCCTCTTTCATCTTTTCTTCGGAAGGGTAGCCTTCCGGCCATTGGTTGGGATTTCCGCTTTCTATCTGACGCAACCTTCCGTCATGGAGGATCTCCAGGATGCGGGGAAGGTCTTCGGGGTTGCTGTGTCTTATCGTCATGGCGCAGATGATTTTTCGCAAAGTTACACTTTTGTCCAGAAAATAGCGATGATGGCTGAAACCCAGTGTTTAATTGTGATTTTAAATATTTTTAATTATCTTTGTAACCTAAAGTAAGAGCAATGTAACCTCCTGTTATGTAGGCTGTTATGGAAGTCTTATTTATTGGTTTTTAAGATTTTTTGACGGAATCGCGCAAAAGTGATACCGTTTCGTCTGTATGGGTTGTGAATTATAATCCATATAGTATTGTTTATAGCAAGATTGTAATTTGTTGTTTAGTAAGAAATAGGGTAGTTTTTCCTGATTGAATAAATTCAATATCAATTTTTTAATAATTATCGCCCAATGAAAAAGGCTAGACTTTTTTTGACAGTGCTTGCGATGCTCATGGTATCTGCTGTGGCTTTTGCCCAGAACAGGACCATCAAGGGTACCGTAATCGCTGAAGATGACGGAATGCCCGCAATCGGTGCATCCGTCTTCGTGAAAGGCAATACCAAGCTTGGTACTGTCACTGATCTGGACGGTAAATTCAGCTTGAGCGTACCGAGCTCCGCCAAGGAGGTCGTAGTATCGTTCCTGGGTTACCTCGATCAGACTGTCACTATCCAGCCTGAGATGACAATCACCATCAAGCCAGACTCTGAGATGCTTGAGCAGGTTGTCGTTACAGGTATGCAGAAGATGGACAGACGCCTCTTCACCGGTTCCACCACGAAGGTGGACGCATCAGAGTCACAGATCAACGGTATGGCTGATATCAGCCGCTCCCTCGAAGGTAGGGCAGCCGGTGTGTCAGTGCAGAACGTGTCAGGTACTTTCGGTACCGCTCCAAAGATCCGTGTCCGTGGTGCAACTTCAATCTACGGTTCATCAAAGCCCCTCTGGGTCGTTGATGGTGTGATCATGGAAGATGTCGTCGACGTCAGCGCCGACCAGCTTTCTTCCGGTGATGCAAACACCCTTATCTCATCTGCCATCGCAGGTCTCAACTCTGACGATATCGAGAGCTTCGACATCCTCAAGGACGGTTCTGCAACTTCTATCTACGGCGCCCGTGCAATGGCCGGTGTCATCGTCGTCACCACCAAGAAGGGTAAGCAGGGTTCAACAAGGGTCAACTACACCGGTGAGCTCACCATGCGTCTGAAGCCTATGTACAGGACCTTCAACATCATGAACTCACAGGACCAGATGGAAATCTATCAGGAACTCGAGCAGAAGGGTTACCTCACTTATGCGTCTACTGCAAACGCTTCTTCAAGCGGTGTTTACGGTAAGATGTATCAGCTCATCGGCCAGTACGATGCAAGTGCAGGTCAGTTCGGCCTTGCAAATACTCCTGAGGCTCGTGCGGAGTACCTCCGTGCAGCAGAGTACAGGAACACCGACTGGTTCGACCAGCTCTTCTCTCTCGCACCTCAGCACAACCATTCACTCAGTGCTTCAGGTGGTACAGACAAGGGTACCTACTATGCTTCACTCTCAATCATGGACGATCCAGGTTGGACTCAGCAGTCGAACGTAAGGCGTTATACCGCAAACCTTAACACCTCTTACAAGTTCCTCGACCAGCTTACATTCAACCTCATTTCGAACGCGTCATATCGTAACCAGCGCGCTCCTGGAACCCTCGGCCAGACTACCGACGTCGTTTCCGGTGAGGTGAAGCGTGACTTCGATATCAACCCTTACTCTTACGCGCTCAACACTTCACGTGCACTTGACCCTAATGAGTTCTACACTCGTAACTATGCGAAGTTCAACATCATGCATGAGCTCGATAACAACTACATCGACCTCAATGTCATGGACTTCCGTATCCAGGGCGAGTTGAAGTGGAATCCTTTCAAGAGCCTCGAGCTCAGCGCTATCGGTGCTGCTAAGTATACCCATACTTCTCAGGAGCACTACATCCTCGACGACTCTAACCAGGCTCTCGCATACCGCGAGATGAGTACTTCAACCATCCGTAACGCTAACCCTTACCTCTACACCGATCCTGACAACCCTTATGCACTTCCTGTATCGGTTCTCCCTGTCGGTGGTATCTATGAGCGCCAGGACAACGCAATGCTCGGCTATGACTTCCGTGCTACCGCAAACTTCAACAAGACTTTTGCGTCAAAGCATATCGTGAACCTCTATGGCGGTACCGAGATCAACAGCATCGAGCGTCATGGTGCTTGGTTCCGTGCATGGGGTCTTCAGTACGGAATGGGTGAGATTCCTAACTATGACTACCGTGCCTTCAAGAGAGGTTCTGAGGAGAACAGTAACTACTACACCATGACCAACAAGCATGACCGCAGTGTTGCATTCTTCGCTAACGGAACTTACTCATTCGATGGACGTTACGTTATCAATGGCACCGTACGTTATGAGGGTACCAACAAGCTCGGTAAGAGCCGTCAGGCACGCTGGCTTCCTACATGGAACCTCTCCGGTGCCTGGAACATCCATGAGGAGAAGTGGATGAGAAATGCCTATCCGGCAATCTCTCACCTCAGCCTCAAGGCTTCTTACTCACTTACCGCTGACCGTGGCCCTTCTTCTGTTACCAACTCCGCTGTGTTTATTTCTTCAACTACTCCTTGGAGGCCTTTCGCAAGCGTACGTGAGCCTATGCTCTACATTGCTGACCTTGCGAACACAGGCCTTACATACGAGAAGAAGAAAGAGCTTAACCTCGGATTCGAGGCCGGCTTCGTTGACAACAGGATCAACCTCACCTTCGACTGGTATACACGTAACAACTACGACCTCATCGGTGTCATCAACACCCAGGGTATCGGTGGTCAGGTACAGAAGATGGGTAACATCGCCAGCATGAAGTCAGGTGGTGTCGAGGTTTCACTCACCACTACCAATGTGAAGACCAAGGATTTCTCTTGGACCTCTAACTTCATTTACTCACATGCTCAGACCAAGGTAACCGACCTTAAGACCACTACCCGTATGATTGACCTCATCACCGGTAACGGTTTCGCTCAGGAAGGCTATCCTGTACGTGGTCTCTTCTCTATTCCATTCGTTGGTCTCAACGAACAGGGTCTCCCTGTGTTCAAGGATCAGGA
>JAGHUQ010000100.1 GCA_018064725.1 Candidatus Cryptobacteroides caccocaballi | reverse complement strand
GACTGCATCTATGACGTGGAGAAGGAATGTGACAGGATCCTCAAGGACGAGAGGAAAGGTATGGGGTTCTGCTATTCGTACTGGAGTACAAAGAGATCCGTTCTGGCCAGGCACGGCCTACAATGGGACAGTCCTACAGTGATGAATCCAAGAGTGATGTTTGACTAGACTTTATATATATGGTTATAAAGAAGCATGGTTCATACTCATGAAAGACCTGAAGGAATTCAGAAAACTCTCAAACGAAGCATCAAAGTAATCAATTAACCCAACCATCTGTGATTGACGCCGGGATTATCCCATTTGGTGAACTACCCACAAACTAAGAGATACTTATGGGTTTTCTCGGCTGATCATTATAAATAACAAAACGCCCTACCGGAAAAACCGGAAGGGCGAAAAGTTCAATTTCAGGAACCTGCTTGGAGATGCGCCAGCCTAGATGCTGAAGTTGTGGTAGTGAGGGCCGAAGCGCTCGAAGGCCTCGCGGTCGAGCATCTCGCGGTCGTCCGGATGGGCGATGGAGATCATCAGCTTGGCGCGCTCCTGGAGGGACTTGCCGTAGAGGTTCACCTGACCGTATTCGGTCACGAACCAGTGTGCGTCCGAGCGAGGGGTAACGATGCCGCCGCCAAGGTTGAGGGCGCTCACGATCTTGTTCTTGCCCTTTGCGGTTCTGGATGCAAAGGCGATGATGCTCTTTCCTCCCTCTGACATGCTTGCTCCGCGCACGAACTCAAGCTGTCCGCCGGTACCGCTGAAGATTCTGGTTCCGATGGAGTCTGCACTTACCTGTCCGGTGAAATCCACCTCGGTGGCAGAGTTGATTGCTATGGTGTGCGGGTTCTGTGCGATGATGAAAGGATTGTTGGTGTATGCGATATCCTTCATGAGCACGTCGGGATTGTTGTCTATGAATGAATATACGTCCTGAGAGCCGAGAAGGAACGAAGCAACCACCTTTCCCGTGTCTATCTTCTTGCATGCGCCGTTGATCACGCCCTTCTGGATGAGGTGGAGAAGGCCGTCTGCGAACATCTCTGTGTGCAGACCGAGGTTCTTGTGGCCACCGAGCTCAGCTGCGAGAGCGTTCGGAAGAGCTCCTATACCCATCTGGATGCAGTCTCCGTCCTCGACGAGGCCCGCAAGGTTCTTTCCTATGATCACCTCCGTCTCTGAAGGTGCGGAGAAGTCTGCGGTGACCAGAGGGGTGTTATCCTCTACGAGGTAGGTGAACTTGCTGAGCGGGACGAGGTCTCCGTATGCGAAAGGCACGTTGGGGTTCATCACGCCTATGACGATGTCTGCGCTCTCCACGGCTGCAACGGAGCAGTCTACCGATGTTCCGAGGGATACCATGCCGTCTGCGTTGGGGCGGGAGATGCTCACGAGTGCTGCTCCGAGCTTGATCACGCCTGTGCGGTAGAGCTTAGGCGACTCTCCCAGGTGCACAGGAAGGTAGTCTGCGTAACCTGCATTGACGTTCGGTCTTACGTTGGGGCCTATGAAGAATCCCTGGTCAAAGAATTTTCCTTCGTATGCGGGATCGCTGTATGGTGCTGGACCTTCCGTGTGGAAATGGTGGAAGTGAAGGTCACATACGTCTCCGGCATCCGCTCTGCGGCAGAGCGCCTGGATAAGACAGTGAGGCACGCTTGCCACGCTGCTGAGATGCACATGGGAATGTGATGGGATGTGGCTGACAGCCTCATCTGCTGAAACGAATTTTATCTGATCCATTATAAATATATTTGCTGTAAATTTATCACTTTTAACGCCTTTCTCCAAATTATTCGTAGATTTGCACATGCTTTTGAATTTCCTTATACAAGAGACGGAGATGAGTCTTACCCTTCTTATTCTGGGTGCCATCATCTTCATATGCGTTCTGTTGAACAGTGCCTCCACAAAGATCGGCGTTCCGGTGCTTCTTGCATTCATATTGTTCGGAATGCTTTGTGGAAATATCAGTGCCATACCGGTTTATCTGGACAATTATACCGTCGCGGAGAACGTCTGTACCATAGCTCTCGTGTTCATCATGTTCTACGGAGGCTTCGGCACCAGGTGGAGAAGCGCGCGCAAGGTCGTTACGGAGTCGGCCCTGATGGCATCGGTGGGAGTGATTCTGACGGCGCTGCTGGCGGGACTTATCTGCCGCCTGATTTTCCGCTGGGGCTGGCTGGAATGCTTCCTGCTCGGTTCTGTGGTCAGCTCGACTGATGCTGCCTCTGTCTTTTCCATACTCAGGGGAAGCAAGATGGCATTGAAGAACAATACATCTTCCGTGCTCGAGGTGGAGAGCGGCTCCAATGACCCATGCTCTTACCTCATGACTGTCCTGTTCCTGTCCCTCATGAAGGGTGAGATGGCGGGATGGCAGGCGGTGATGCTGATAATAAGCCAGATAGCGATAGGAGCTCTGGGCGGTTATGTCATTGCCTTCGTGGGGATCAGACTCATGAGAAGAATCCATTTCCTCAAGGAAGGCTTCGACTCGATAATGGTGGTATCCATAGCTCTGACCTCATATGCCCTCCCTGCGGTATTCGGAGGCAACGGATTCCTCAGTGCATACATAGTGGGCATGATCATGGGTAATTCGGTATTCCCGGGCAAGGTGAAGCTCACAGGTTTCTTTGACGGAGTTACATCCCTGATGCAGCTCCTCATCTTCTTCATGCTCGGACTGCTTGCGCGTCCGGAAGGGCTGTCCAAAGCCTTTCTTCCATCGTTGGCAATTTTCGCCGTGATGCTTTTCGTGGTCCGCCCCCTGGCTACGGCCTCGGTTCTCACACCTTTCCGTAAGTATCCATGGCGTCAGCAGGCCCTGATCTCTTTTGCGGGACTCAGGGGCGCGTCGTCTATCGTGTTCGCCATAGTTGCGGTCTCCGGTGCACCGGAACTGCATATAGATATCTTCAACATGGTGTTCTGCATAGTGCTCATGTCCATAACCCTCCAGGGCTG
>JAGHUQ010000065.1 GCA_018064725.1 Candidatus Cryptobacteroides caccocaballi | reverse complement strand
CCTTTTCTGTGAAAAGAATGATTGAACTGCTTGGCGAACATTGAAGTGTACTCATCAACAGCCATGCTGCGTGCCTTGCTGAAAGGTGAAGACATGAGTATATGGATGTGGTTTATCATGAAGCATATAGACATAATCGTGATTCCATGCTTCTTGGAAATGATGCTGATAATGGTGAATATTACCAGGTAATCTTCGATTCGGTAGAATATTACACCGTGATCGACTGCACGCTGATAAATGTGTTCAGGTGCGTTTGGGACAAATTTCTTCTTTTTCATAGCTACAAACTCTTCCATACACCTCAGGTCCGCTACCCTCTGAGTCAAATAGCTTTGTTCCGCGAAGTTGAGAAAACTATATGACAACCGCAACCCTCTTTTTGAAAAATCGTAAAGGGTTGACTACTAGTTATATAACAGAAGGACGGCTCCCCCGCGCGGGGGAGCCGTCCGTATAGGAAGTGACTGAAAGTCAATATTTTGCGATAGAGGGGCGACAAGGCGGACAGCAACGGTGATGCCGTTGCATCAGCTTCGGGTGTTGTCTACTTCGCCTCCATCTTGTGGAGGAAGGCCTCGATGGTGTTCTCCATGAGGCAGCAGATGGTCATTGGACCGACTCCGCCTGGCACAGGAGAAATCACTGAGCACTTAGGCTCGACATTCTCGAAGTCCACGTCTCCGCAGAGCTTGCCGGTTTCCGGGTCGCGGTCGATGCCTACGTCGATGACCACGGCACCAGGAGATACCATGTCTGCAGTCAGGAATTTAGGCTTGCCGATGGCAGCGATGATTATGTCTGCATTGCGGGTGAACTCTGCAAGATTCTTGGTGCGGCTGTGGCAGATCGTCACGGTCGCATTCTCGTTGAGGAGAAGCTTTGCGACAGGTAGGCCGACGATATTGCTTCTGCCGAGAACGACAGCATGCTTTCCGGAGATCTCCACGCCGGCGGCCTTGATCATCTTGATGCAGCCCTTAGGGGTACATGGAAGGATGAATGGAGAGAACTCGCCGATAGCCTTGTCCGATACCGGTGCTGATTTGTAGCGCCAGAGGTCTGCCATGTTCAGAGGGTGGAATCCATCCACGTCCTTGGACTTGTCGATGGCGTCGAGAACCTTGAGTTCATCTATGTGCTTAGGAACAGGGAGCTGGACGAGGATACCATCGACGCTGTCGTCCGCATTGAGTGAGTCGATGAGGTTGAGAAGCTCTTCCTCGGTGGTGCTCTCTGCAAGGCGGATGGTGCTGCTGCGCATTCCTATCTTCTCCGCAGCGAGACCCTTGTTTCGAACATAGGTCTGGCTTGCGGGATCTTCGCCCACGAGAATAACCACAAGGTGAGGAACACGGCCGAAACGGTCGGTGTAAGTTGCTACCTCTGAAGCCATTTCCTGCTTCAACCTGGTAGAGAGGTCTTTGCCACTGATGATCATAATGATACAAATATAATCTTTTTATTCGTGACAAAAAATGCCTATCTTCGCAAGAATATTACAGATACCATGAGAGACTTATATATAACTAACACGCTCTCCCGCACTAAGGAGATATTCAAGCCTATCAATCCGGGCCGTGTCGGACTCTATGTCTGCGGTCCTACAGTATACGGAGACGCCCACCTCGGACATGCCCGTCCAGGTGTGACCTACGACGTACTCGTACGACTTCTCCGTCATCTCGGCTACAAGGTGCGCTACGTACGCAATATCACTGACGTAGGACATCTTGAGCATGATGCCGACGAAGGCGAGGACAAGATTGCAAAGAAGGCAAGGCTCGACCAGCTTGAGCCTATGGAGGTGGTGCAGAACTACACCCTCCGCTATCATGAGGCCATGCGTATGCTCAATGTGGCTCCACCTTCGATTGAGCCACGCGCTTCAGGCCACATCGTCGAGCAGATCGAGGCTGTGAAGAAGATTCTTGCGAGCGGTTATGCGTATGAGTCGAACGGCAGCATCTACTTCGATGTACAGAAATATAATGCTGACCATCATTACGGAGTCCTTTCCGGCCGCAATCTTGACGATACCCTCGAGGGTACCCGCAACCTTGACGGTCAGAGCGACAAGCGCGCCCCTTACGACTTCGCGATCTGGAAGAAGGCAGAGCCTCAGCATATCATGAGATGGCCATCTCCATGGGGCGAGGGATTCCCGGGATGGCACCTCGAGTGCTCAGTCATGGGTGAGAAGTATCTCGGCCACGAGTTCGATATCCATGGCGGCGGAATGGACCTGATGTTCCCACACCACGAGTGCGAGATTGCTCAGAACGTAGCGTCCCGTGGTACGAGAGGTGTGCACTACTGGGTTCACAGCAACATGATCACCATCAACGGACAGAAGATGGGCAAGTCGCTCGGAAACTTCATCACCCTTCCCCAGCTCTTCGCTGGTGAGCACGATAAGCTCGAGCAGGCTTACAGCCCTATGACCATACGTTTCTTCATTCTTCAGGCTCACTATCGCGGCACCCTCGATTTCAGCAACGAGGCGCTCCAGGCAGCCCAGAAGGGACTCCGCAGGATCATGGCTGCAGCCAAGGACCTCTATGCGCTTGCCTCAGCCGCAGGTGTCGAGCGTACTAGCGTCGGAACAGAGGGCCATCCTGCCAATCAGATGTCATATGGAGAGTTCATCACCAGCATCGCACCAGAAAGCAGTGCGGCTGAAAATGCGGAGGTTAAGGCTATCTTCGACGGAGTGTACGATGCTCTTTGCGACGATATGAATACTCCTATCGCCCTCAGCCACATCTTCGATGCTGTCCGCATCATCAATACCGCCAAGGACAGGAAGCTTGTTCTCAGCAAGAACGATCTCGCTACTCTCTGCCAGATTTTCGACGACATCGTGTTCGGCGTAATGGGCCTTCGCGATGAGGACGCCTCAGAGGGAACCTCTGCCAAGGTAATCGACGGACTCATGCAGATGGTCCTTGAGACTCGCGCAGAAGTACGTGAGCAGGCAAAGCAGACCAAGGACTGGTCTAAGTGCGACCAGATCCGCGATGCCCTCAAGGCTCTTGGAATCACCGTCAAGGACGGTAAGGAAGGTGCAACCTGGACAATCGAATAGCAGCATGAAGCTCGTTTCTTGGAATGTCAATGGCCTCCGAGCAGTAGTCGGAAAGGGATTCGTGGACATCTTCGAATCCTTTGACGCAGATTGCGTGTGCCTGCAGGAGACCAAGCTTCAGGCCGGCCAGATCGACCTAGAGTTCCTTGGATATACATCCTATTGGAATTACGCGGACAAGGCCGGATATTCGGGCACTGCCATATATACCCGAGTCGCACCGCTGTCTGTCAGCTATGGAATCGGTGTGGACGAACATGACCATGAAGGTAGGGTCGTGACCCTGGAGTTTGAAGACTTCTACCTCGTGAACGTCTATGTTCCGAACTCGCAGGACGAACTCAGACGCCTTGATTACAGGATGAAATGGGAGGATGATTTCCGCAACTACCTCTGCTCGCTCGCAAAGGGTTCGGCCGTGAATACGGACGGAAGCCCACGCAAGGCAAAGGGTGTCATAGTCTGCGGAGACATGAATGTCGCTCATGAGGAGATAGACCTCAAGAATCCTAAGACAAACCATTTCAGCGCAGGTTTCTCAGACGAGGAGCGTGGTAAGATGACCGAACTGCTTGGAGCCGGATTCATCGACAGCTGGCGTCTTCAGCATCCTGATGAGGTCAAGTACTCATGGTGGTCATACCGAATGGCGGCAAGAAGCAGGAATGTGGGCTGGCGTATTGACTATTTCCTCGTGTCAGGACCTTCTCTCGGCCCGCAGGCAGATCTTTCGGACAGAATCCTCGAGACGGAGATTCATAACGAAGTCATGGGCTCGGACCACTGTCCGGTATCTCTTATCTTGAAGTAAGCAGGAATCCAACTTTCTGAATATAAGTTATTTAACATAAGGACGGTTCCCTCGGAAGAGGGAGCCGTCCTTGCGCTATGTATCTGCTGTTCAGATAGTTATGATTACGTTATTCTTCTGCGGCCCAGATATAGACCTTGTCGGCACGGCGCAGCTTCTCTGTAGGAGATGACTGACCGTCGGGGTCAACAGCAGATGCGAGAGCTTCCGCGCTTACCGGAATAGAGCAGTATATGCCCTTTCCTGCCTCTGGCACAGGTTTGAGGTCCACCCTGATTTCGCTGACTGTGGTCTGGATGCTTCCTGTAGACGGACCCTGAATGAGAATCTCATCGCCCTGATGGAGTGAGGCAGACTCAACGAGAATCTCGACGACTCCGAGCTTCGCGAACCAATTTGTCACCTTTCCGGAGTACACTTTCTTGCGCGTCGCCTTGCTTCCATAGACTTCGCTCCATTCTCCAAGCCTTGCGCCCTGATAGTATCCATCCCAGAATCCACGGTTGAATACCTCAGAAAGCTCGGTTTTAAGTCCGGCTGCAAGCTCCGGAGAATAGCTGCCGTCGCATACTGCATCTGCCGCCCTGCGGTAGCAGTTTGCGCACTTGCGTACATATTCTGCGCTGCGGGCGCGCCCCTCGATCTTGAATACCGTTACTCCGGCCTCGATGATCTTGTCCATGAATTCGATCGTGCAGAGGTCCTTCGGTGACATGATGTACTTGTTGTCTACATGGAGCTGATTGCCGGTTTCGAGGTCGGTGACCTCATAGCCCCTACGGCATATCTGGTAGCATGAACCGCGGTTTGCTGACGCTCCGTACTCGTGAAGGCTGAGATAGCACTTTCCGGAAATGGCCATGCAGAGCGCTCCGTGCGCAAACATCTCTATCTGCACCTGACGGCCTGACGGACCGCAGATATTCTCCTTCTCTATGACGTCCTTGATCTCACGCACCTGCTTCAGGGTAAGCTCACGCGCAAGCACGATGACGTCCGCCCACTGGGCATAGAATTTCAGGGATTCGTAGTTGGAGATGCTGAGCTGTGTGGATATATGCACCTCGACGCCGATCTGACGTGCGTACATGATAGCTGCCATGTCCGATGCAATCACGGCGGTGATGCCGGCTTCATGCGCAGCATCGAGAGTCCTGTGCATGGTTTCGATCTCATCATTGTAGAGCACGATGTTGAGTGTGAGATAGGACTTCACACCGTTCTCGCGGCAAATTCGGCATACTTCAGCCAGGTCTTCCATCCTGAAGTTGTTCGCGGAGTGGGAGCGCATGTTGAGCTTCTCCACGCCGAAATAGACGGAGTTCGCTCCGCCCTGTATGGCAGCGTGCAGGCATTCGAAGTTGCCGGCAGGAGCCATTATCTCAAGCTGTCTTCTTTCCATCTGAATTACTTGCTGCGTGCTACGAGTGCGTCTGCATAATGCTTGAGCATCTCGATGCGTATCTTGGATACACCGAGTCCCTGGATATGGTCCATAGCCACGCCGTGCAGGCGAACGATCTCTGCCTTGGCTTCGTCTCCGACTCCGAGCTCGTCATATATGGCTCGAACCGCTGCGATCTTCGCAGCCTTGCCGGCCTCGTCATCACATGGCATGCCCATGGCTTCGAGGAGTCTTTTCTTGCAATCGGCGTCCGCCTTTTCGAAGGAGCGGGTGAGGAGCCAGGTCTTCTTGTCGTTGAGTATGTCTCCGCCGATGGCCTTTCCGAAGACCTTCTGGTCGCCGAAGGTGTCGAGCCAGTCGTCGGCAATCTGGAATGCGAGTCCGAGGTCGTATCCGAACTTGTAGAGAAGATCGCACTGCTGGTCGCTCGCACCGGCGATGAGTGCTCCGATCTTGGCGCTGCAGGCGATGAGCACGCCGGTCTTGAGTCCGACCATGTTCATGTACTCACCCATAGGGACGCTCTCGCGGTTCTCGAAGTCCATGTCATACTGCTGACCGTCGCAAACCTGGGCCGCGGTGTTGCTGAACAGTTCCATGACCTTTCCGAGCACGGCTGCCGGTGCCTTTCCCATCCTCTTGTAGCTGTCGATGCACATCACGTCACCTGAAAGGATGGCGGTGTTGTCGTCCCACTTCCTGCATACGGTAGGGACGCCTCTGCGCACGTCTGCATTGTCCATGATGTCATCATGGATGAGGGTGAAGCTGTGGAATACCTCCAGGCCTGCCGCCGGTTCGAGAATCTCGCTTCCGATCTCGTCCTTGAAGAGGGAATACGCAAGGATGCACAGGCGGGGACGTATCCTCTTGCCTCCGATACCTATCATGTATCTGAGCGGATCGTAGAGTCCTGCTGGTTCCTTGGTGAATTCAATGTTGGCGAAAAGGTCCTTGACGCATGCGTCGATCTGTGCTTCGGTTATCATGTCACTGAGTAGTTTATCCTACAAATATAGTCGGGAAAAATCATATCTTTGCACAAATTTTCAAGTCAATACTTTGATGAAGCCTTTTTAGGCTTGAACCTGAATCAAGATGAAGGGTACTGCGACAGTCGTCAAACATACGGGCAGCCATTACCTGCTGACAGAACTTCCGGGGTGGAATCTCTTCCCGGCTGTCCTGCGTGGCAAGGTACGCCTCAAGGGAAGCACGGCAACAAATCCGGTGGCCGTGGGTGACCTGGTGGATTATGAACTGGATGAGGCTGGGGAAGGCGACAGCATGGCTGCCATCACATCCATTCATCCACGTCGCAATTATGTGATCAGGAAATCTACGAACCTGTCACGTCAGAACCATATCATAGCCGCAAATGTCGATCAGGCTGTCATCATCACTTCGCTGATGTTTCCTGAGATAAAGCTGCCTTTTCTGGACAGGATACTTGTGACCTGCGAAGTCTACAACGTCCCTGCAATCATCGTCCTGAACAAGGTGGATATGTACAGGGATGCGGCGAAGGAGGAGGTTGATGCCTTCAAGGCTATATATGAGTCGGCCGGATATCGTGTGATCGAGACTTCCACCAAGACAGGCGAGGGCATAGATGAGCTCCGCGCGATCTGCAGGGACAAGGTCACGCTCTTTTCCGGAGAGTCCGGTGTCGGAAAATCTTCCATGATCAAGGCCATAGATCCTAGTCTGGAACCGAGGACCGGCGAGATTTCCGATGTCCATCTCCAGGGTAAGCACACGACTACTTTCTACGAGATGTACCGTTTCTCCGTTCCTGACGGCGGCACAGGCTACATCGTCGACACTCCCGGCATCAGGGGCTTCGGGCTCGTGGACTTGAAGAAGGAGGAGATTGCCCTTTATTTCCCGGAGATGCTCCGAGCATCTGAGGATTGCCGTTTTTCTCCTTGTACCCATACGCATGAGCCTGGCTGTGCGGTCAAGCGCGCTGTGGAAGAGGGTACCATCACTCCAGAACGTTATAGCTCATACCTTGGAATGCTCGAGGATGAGGGTAAATATCGTTAGAAAATGAAGCGTGGAATCAATAAGGAAATCCTGAAGCTTGCCATCCCAAGCATTTTTGCGAACATAACAGTGCCCCTCGTGGGCATGGTCGATATAGCTGTTGCCGGTCATATCGGCGGTGAAGCTGGCATAACCGGTGGCTTCACGACTGCCGCTCTTATCGGAGGTATTGCAATCGGTACCATGCTCTTCGACCTTCTCTACTGGAACTTCGGTTTCCTCAGGGTGTCGACGGGAGGTCTTACGGCACAGGCTTACGGTCGTTGGCAGGCTGCGCTTGCTGCGATGGGTGTTCCTGCAGGTGCTTCCGCGTCGTCGGTGACAGCGGGGCTTTCTTCTGCAGCGGACGATGCCGAACGCGCAAGGCGTGACTGTGCAGATTCCCTTTTGCGAAGCATAGGCATAGCCATGGGCACGGCTTTCGTGCTCATCGCCATTCAGTGGATATTCGTTCAGGCTGCATTCCTCGTCGTGAAATGCACTCCTGAAGTGCGCCAGCTTGCTACACAGTATTTCTTCATCCGTATCTGGGCTGCCCCTGCGACCCTTTCGCTCATGGCCTTCAAAGGTTGGTTCATCGGCATGCAGGACAGCGTCAGCGCAATGGTGACGGATCTGGTCGTGAATGGCGTGAACATTCTTGCCAGCTTCTTCCTTTCGCTGGGCTTTGCTTGGATGGCTGGCGGAAACGGATGGCATGGATTGGGCTTCGCCGGAGTCGCGCTCGGAACTGTCACTGCCCAGTACGCCGGACTCCTCTGTGCTGTGATTTTCCTCCTTGTGAAATATAGGAAGAAGGTTTTCTCCAACATTGGTTTCTCCGATTTCGCGAAATCCTTCAAGGGTACCGATACCGGAAAGTTCTTCTCGATGAATGGCGACGTCTTCGTGAGAAGTCTCTGCTTTATCGCCATCTATATCGGTTACACCATCATCTCTGCCCGCTATGGAGATGTCCTTCTTGCGACTTGTTCCATCATGATGAAGCTTCTGATGATATTCTCTTACTTCACTGATGGATTCGCGTATGCAGGTGAGGCGATGACCGGTAAATACATAGGTGCAAAGGATAGGGAAAGCCTCAGCCAGTCGATCAGGTGGAACTTCGTATGGTGCGGTGGCTTGTCGGTGCTCTTTATGTTCATCTATGGTTTCGGCGGCGTTCCTCTTCTGAAGATGATGACCACTGACCCTGTTGTCGTGGCTGCTGCCAAGGCATATATTCCGTGGTTGTTGCTCATGCCTGTCGCCGGTTGTGCGGCTTTTGCATGGGACGGAATCTACATTGGTGCGACTTCCACCGTGTATGTGCGAAATGCGATGATATGGGCTACCGTGGCGTTCTTTGCCGTCTGGTTCGGCGGTATATGGTTCTTCAACCCATCGACCGCTGTCGCTGGATTTCATGCTACTGATGAGTCTGCGGTACATCTTCTGATGGCGGCCTATTTCGCGCATCTCCTTGCCCGCACAGTCGTCCTGACACTCCGCTACAAGAAGGCCGTCTACGGTTCTCTCGCCTAGCTCCCTCGCAGCTATGCTTCCGCGCTGCTTGCTTCCGTGTAGCTAACACCCACGCGGCAAGCACCCGAGCCATCTTCATTTCCCTCGTCGCCTTTCTTCGAGCATTCGGGAGTAAACTCCCGTGCTCTTATCAAGTCCTCGGTCAATCGCAGCAAGCTTCCGTGCTCTCATCAAGTCTTGCACTGTCAGTCGGCTGGGACCCATGTGGCCCGTCAGCCTTGCGCGCTTCGCGCTCCATCCAGTCCCTCGTCGTCCTTTCTTCGAGCCCTCGGAAGTAAACTCCCGTGCTCTTATCAAGTCCTCGGTCAATCGAAGCAAGCTTCCGCGCTCTCATCAAGCTTTGTGCGGTCAGTCGGCCGGGACCTATGTGGTCCGTCAGCCTTCCGCGCTTCGCGCTCCATCCAGTCCCTCGTCGTCCTTTCTTCGAGCACCCGGAAGTAAACTCCCGTGCTCTTATCAAGTCCTCCTCGGGCCAGCCGCTCACGAGGCCGCGGCCGGCCACGGGCTTCCGGTACCACATAGGTCCCGGCCGACTGACCGGCAGCTCCTGAACCCCCATATATCTAATGTCGAAGCGTTTTCCGTCGTGATGCTCTGATAATTGCCGAGTAAAGTCATCTCAGTGTGCAAGCCCCCTTGCCCTAGGTGCTTGTGATGGGGTGCTGCGCCCACTGAGCCTCTCCAGAAGGCCTCAGTGGGCAAAGACATGCCCTGTAGTGCCGTATAAGCCAGATTCATGCACACTGATTTTTCGTTACTCCTATGCTCACCATTCAGACCTTGTCAAATTCTCTTGTTGAACATTGCTCGCAACAGGAAACTGACCACATAAGACGGAACACCCTTCTGGAATCATATCTTCTGAGAACATGGAAACGGTATCCGTTTAAGAGGAAATGCCCGCTTAGATGTAAAACCTGTTAGATGTTCAGTTCACTACTTTTATGCTTCAATATCTATTTCGAATCACTACGCAAGGCCTTCTGAGGTTTCGGTCACCTGGACAAACCGTAGTGTGATTTGATGTCTCTATACGTGTAACAGATTATCCCCAGGGAATAACGGCAAAAAGGGCTGGCCAAGATTGGCAAGCCCTTTCCTAATAGATAATCTCTAGTCTGTCTGATGATGCATTGCTCATTGACGCCGTGATGCGTAAATCCA
>JAGHUQ010000122.1 GCA_018064725.1 Candidatus Cryptobacteroides caccocaballi | reverse complement strand
GAGAAGGAGCCTGTCTATAAGGATGTCATAAAGGAGATACCTGTGGAGCCTGTATCCAAGTATGTCTATGACGGAAAGGATTACAGCGTGCATACTCTTCTCTGCTCCGAGGATGAGAACTATGTGACATTCATGATCGCGCGTGAGCCGGAAGCGCCGTACACCTCATATATCGCGCTCTTCGTCCACAAGGACAATGTGGGAAAGACACTAGACTTCTCGAACCCGTCCCTCACCAACAGGCTGGACTACATGATCATCTTTGAGGATGTCGACCATTACTATTCTCCGATGTTCGCGCCGCTCTCAGGTACACTCAAGGTCCAGGCGAATCCTTACAGGGCAGTCCTGGATGCAGTGATGGCTGACGGGAAGCGTCTCACATTGGACTGCACCGGTTTCGTGGAGGCGACGGAAGAATAGTATTTATTGCTATATTTGCCATACGGTTACCCATTATAATTATCAACACAACAATATGAAACTCAGGAATTTCATTCTCTGCATCATGGCTATGGCCACTGTCCTCATCTCTTGTACCAAGAAGGAGGAGGCAGCTCTCTATCTCGAGCAGTCGTCCGTAAGTTTTGAACAGGAAGGTGGCAGCGCTACCGTGTCATTCGTCTCAACCGTAGCATGGAACGTCCGCGGCATCGTGGACATCGCCTGGGCAAAGGTTTCCCCTATCAGCGGAAACGGTGCCAGGCAGGGTCAGGGCGACAAGTCAGTCCAGACCATCACCATTGTTGCAGACCCCAATACCGGCGAACCTCGCAACGGTGAGATCAGCATCGTTGCCGGCAGCATCACCAAGACCGTCAAGATCAGCCAGGCCGGTATGGTCACCACTCCAGGCCCAGGCACTGATCCTATCCCAGGCACAGACCCGGAAGAAGGTACTCTCTATTCTATCGATTTCACCAAGACCATGGACGGTTGGACGACCAGCGACGTCAAGGGCAGCGGTATATGGACAAGGACCGACCAGTATGGTATGAAAGGTACCGGATATATCGACAATACCAACACTGAGGCTGATTCATGGCTCATTTCTCCTGTCATCAGCCTTGCCGGCTACACTACCGCATATCTAAGGTTCGACCATGCAATCAACAAGCATGCGAGCCATGCGAGCGCGTTGGAGCAGTCTACCGCCTGGGTCCGTCTCGAAGGTGGGGAGTGGGTGAAGCTCAATCCTAAGTTCCCGACTTCGCTTTCATGGACCTTCATGGATTCAGGCTTTGTCGACCTCACCTCATACACCGGAAAGAAGGTACAGCTCGGTTTCCATTATACCAGCAGCGCAGAGTCTGCCGGAACCTGGGAGATCAAGGCGCTTGAGATCGTCAGCAGCAATGCAAGCAATGAGGTCACTCCGGCCACCTTCAAGTCAGACGCGCTCACCAAGTGGATGGAGCTCCCGGCTCTCAGCGGCGAGGATGGTATGTATTATGTGCGTCATGACATGACCCTCAGCGGCGGAATGAAGCTCCGCAACTACTCGTTCTACTATGACGTGAACAACAAGATCGCCCACTGGGTGGCTTATCCTCTCAACAAGACCTTCCGCGGCTCTGGTTCACGTACCGACGCATGGGACTATGACCCTAAGGTCCCTAAGGAGTATCAGGCGGTGCTCTTCAGCGGCTTCAAGGACGACAAGAACGCTTCCGGCGTATACGACAGGGGCCATCAGCTTCCTTCAGCAGACCGCTATACGGACAACAAGTCTACCTTCTACTTCACAAACATGACAGCCCAGCTCGGTTCTCTCAACCAGAACTCATGGGACAAGCTCGAGCAGAAGGTGAGAAACTGGTCTGACTCCTTCGATACACTCTACGTCGTTACCGGTGCCGATATCCGTAACAGCGACAAGATTGCCTATGACAATACCGGCGCATCAGTACCTGTACCTGTCGGCTACTTCAAGGCCCTCCTCGGATACAAGAAGTTCGGTAACTTCGGCGTGGGCGGAGAGTATACCGCAATCGGTTTCTATTACGAGCACAAGGCTTACCCTAACGACATCTCTGACGTCATCAATCAGGCTATGACCATCGATGAACTCGAGGAGAAAATGGGTATGGACTTCTTCGTTAACCTTCCTGCCAAGAGCGACAAGGCTGCCGATATTGAGGCGACCCGCGATGCATGGTGGAAATAACCCGGTCGAAACTCATATATCATGAAAAGAATAATCACTGCATTGGCAGTAATCGTTGCTATGACAGCATGCAACCAGAATCCGTTCCTCAGTGAATGGGACACTCCATACGGCATCCCACCGTTTGATAAGATTCATGTGTCGGACTATGTGCCGGCAGTCAAGTATGGTATCCGACAGCAGAGTGCGGAGATCGATGCCATCATCCTCAACAGCGAGGAGCCTACTTTCGAGAACGTCGTCGCGGCATACGACCGTTCGGGCGCCGTGCTCGGTAAGGTACAGTCCGTTCTCTTCAACCTCAGCGAGTCTGATGGTACCGATGCCCTCATCAAGGTCGTCGAGGAGGTGACTCCTATGCTTTCAGAGCATTCGGACAACATCTTCATGAACCGCTTCTTCTTCGAGAAGGTGAAGGCCGTGTATGACAAGCGTGAGAGCCTTGGCCTTACGGTCGAGCAGAATACCTACCTCAAGGACCTCTATGACTCGTTCATCCAGAACGGTGTCGCACTTGATGAGGATGCGCAGGCGAAGCTCCGCGATGTGAATACCGAGCTTTCCAACCTCTACCTTCAGTTCGGAAACAACCTTCTCGCAGAGAGCAATGCCTTCACCGCAGAGTTCGGCATGTCCGTGTCGGAGTATTATCCTTTCATGGGCAGGAGCGAGGATCGCAAACTTCGCGAGAAAGTGTTCAAGGCATATTCGAACAGGGGAAATAACGGCAATGAGTACGATAACAAGGCCGTAGTCGAGAAGATCATGAAGCTCCGCATCGAGAGAGCCAATATCCTCGGCTTTGCAACCCCTGCAGAAATGATACTCGAGAATACCATGGCAAAGAAGTCATCAGCAGTGGATTCATTCCTTGCTGAGATCATGGATGCTGCGGTGGCTCGTGCAAAGGAAGAGGTCGCAGACATGCAGGTCGTGATGGACAAGGACATCGCTGCAGGTCTTCTTCCTGCTGGCTCTACCATCCAGCCATGGGACTATCTCTACTATTCGGAGAGAGTGCGCAAGGAGCGCTTCGACCTCGATGAGGAGCAGTATAAGCCATATTTCAAGATGGAGAACGTCCGCAAGGGCGTATTTGACAACGCGAGCCGTCTGTATGGCCTCAAGTTCAAGCCTGTCACCGGCGTCGCTCTCTACAACCCTGAGGCAGAGGCATTCGAGGTGACAGATGCTGACGGATCTCTCATCGGTGTCATCATCACCGACTACTATCCTCGTCCTATCAAGAGGGGAGGTGCGTGGATGAGCAACTTCACCGATCAGTACATCGCTGACGGCGTGAACGTGCGTCCTGTCATCGTCAATATCGGTAACTTCACCAAGCCTACCGAAGACACACCTTCACTCCTCACCCTCGACGAGGTCGAGACCATGTTTCATGAGTTCGGACATGCCCTCCACGGCCTTCTCTCGCAGTGTACATACAGGGGCACCAGCGGTACCAACGTGAAGCGCGACTTCGTGGAGCTCCCATCTCAGATCAACGAGAACTGGGCTTTCCAGAAGGAAGTCCTGGCCACCTATGCATTCCATTACGAGACAGGTGAGGTGATCCCTGACGATCTGGTTGACAAGAT
>JAGHUQ010000126.1 GCA_018064725.1 Candidatus Cryptobacteroides caccocaballi | reverse complement strand
ACCCTTTCTACCGACCCTAAGCGTCGCCTCATCGGTGATGACGAGCACGGTTGGGATGACAACGGTGTCTTCAACTTCGAGGGTGGCTGCTACGCTAAGGTCATCGGCCTCTCTAAGGAGCATGAGCCAGACATCTACGGTGCTATCAAGCGCAACGCTCTCCTCGAGAACGTAACCGTAGCTGCTGACGGCAAGATCGACTTCAACGACAAGTCAGTTACCGAGAACACTCGTGTATCTTACCCTATCAACCATATCAACAACATCCAGCCAGGTTCTTCAGCACCTGCTGCAAAGAATGTCATCTTCCTTTCAGCTGATGCATTCGGTGTTCTCCCTCCAGTTTCAATCCTTACTCCTGAGCAGACTCAGTACTACTTCCTCTCAGGTTTCACCGCTAAGCTTGCAGGTACAGAGCGCGGTATCACCGAGCCTACCCCTACCTTCTCTGCTTGCTTCGGCCAGGCATTCCTCGAGCTCCATCCTACCAAGTACGCTGAGGAGCTCGTAAAGAAGATGAACGTATCTGGTGCTAAGGCTTACCTCGTAAACACTGGTTGGAACGGTACTGGCAAGCGTATCAGCATTCCTGATACCCGTGGTATCATCGACGCTATCCTCGACGGTTCTATCCTCAAGGCTGAGACCAAGATGATCCCTATGTTCAACTTCGAGGTTCCTACCTCACTTCCTAACGTAAACCCTGCAATCCTTGACCCTCGCGACACCTACGCTGATCCAGCAATCTGGGAGGAGAAGGCTAAGGACCTCGCTGCCCGTTTCGTTAAGAACTTCGCTAAGTACACCACCAATGAGGCTGGTAAGGCTCTCGTTGCTGCTGGTCCTAAGTGCTAATCTGAACACAAGCATTAAGTCAATAAGCGGCGCCCCGACAAAGGCCGCCGCTTTTTTGTATGGCTGGTCTCAAACGAAAAGAAGACCTGATATGTCAATCAGAGTAACTGGACCTATTCGGCAACGACAAGGGTTGCCGAGACTACGAGATCCTCATCCTTGCGGGAGCCATTCTTGAGAGTGGCCGTGACCGTATAGCTGCCTGGCTCACGAGCACTGAATGTCATGGAAAAATTGTCCGAGGAGACCAGTTCCAGGCCATGATCATTGCTGACAGAATCAAGGACAAGCTGCACGTCCCTGTACCTCTGCTGTCTCTTGCCGTCATCTATATCGCCGATGGCCATCTTGCTCACGACATCATACATGACGACTCTGACAGTGGAGCCGACAGCGCAGCTTCCGGTCAGAGGGATACTGCTTGAGCCACCTGTGAACACGAGATTCCACGGATGGATCTCCGTCTTCTTCTCGAAAGTATATTCAGGATGCCTGCGATTGACGGCAAGTATGGTAAGAGGCTTTGCCAGATGCTGCCCCTCTTCTGCGATAGCCTTCGTCCTGGGAGCAGATGCTATGAGGACGCCATTGTCTATCCACGCATTGTTCCCATCGCTCAGTGACCACTGATAGCTGATTCTCGGTACAAGATTTCTGAAGGTGTAAGTCTGTCCCTCATAGACTACATCAGGAATGTCGAATGCAGGGACCGGCTCTGCAAGGTCCATATATGAGCATGAGGACGCTGCTGCAAGAGCCAGAAGACAGAGAGACCTTATTATCCTGTTCATTTTCATTAGCATAATATAAATTCCTGCGACGGATAGTCACGAGGGAGAACGCGGAGAACCACATCGTCACGACCGACCTCACGGAGGGCTGTCTTGGAGCAATTGTAAGCGAGTTTTTCCGTATTGTTATTGTGGCTGCGATGGCAGAGGAATACATTCTTCAAACCGTCGTGTGCGATTCTCTTGAGCGCCAGTGCACAGTCATCGTTGCTCAGATGTCCGCTGTCCTCCAGTATTCTCTTCTTGAGCTCCGGAGTGTAAGGGCCTGTCATGAGCTGATCGACATCGTAATTGGATTCGATTACTACAGTTGAAGCCGTACGCGAGAGCTCGATAGCCTCATCCGATACCCTGCCGAGATCGGTCATGATAACGAATCGATATCCCTCGAAATCCACAGCGTAGCCGACAGTCTGATTGGCATCGTGCTCCACCTCAAAAGGACGCACCTTCACTCCAGGAAGGACTTCTGTCCAGACGCCGAGCTCAGCCATCTTGCGGCATGAACCGATATGGTCACGGGTAAACGTATGGTCAGCGAGTGCACCGTGAATCTTAGGTGTCGTATAGACCGGCTTGAGAAGCTTCTTGCAGAAAGAACCAAGATGGCGGATATGGTCAAGATGGCAATGCGTTATGAGAACCGTGCCGAATGAATCGTAGGTCATCCCTCTGTCGCCCAAGAATTTCTTCAGACGTCTCAGGCTGACGCCGGCATCTATGATGATTCCCTTCCTGCCATCACCGAGGTAATAGCAATTGCCGCAACTTCCGCTATGGAAACTGATGAATATTAAACTATCTGTCATTCTCGTCTTCGCAATATTTCTTGATTACAGCATAGGACTCAGCCACGCCGAGCTCACCGGCGCGTGAAAGGTCAATGCAGCCTTTTTCCTTGTCCTTTAAGTAAATGAGCACGAGGCCGCGGTTATAATAGGCATCACCCATATATGGATAGATGCCGATGGCCTTCGTGTAGTTCTCGATGGAAGCAAGATGCTCCGACGAGAGGCATAATAGGTTTCCCAGGTTAAAATATATGTACGGGAGGCCCGGCGCAAGTTTCGCCGCCTCTTCCATGTCGGCTATCGCCTCGGAATAATCGTACTGCTGGTACGACACATCCTTGACCCTGGCCTTCGCATAGTTAGCATCATCCATCGTAAGGACCTGGACGGAATTGTCCATAGACGAGATGAAATCGATCATCTCGGCACGGAGCACGCCACGGTTCATGTAATAGAATCCCCTGTAATAATTCTCATATCCGTCTGCAGCATCCTTAGCCTCGGCAGCAGCGTCGATTGCCATGTCAAGGTAATTCAGAGCAGAGTTGTATCGTTTCCCCTCGCCCTCGTAGATGGACCTCAGGAACGCGTTCCTCGCCGTCCCGCTGCCATCGTCATAAAGAGTCCTTTCCAGTTCCGACAGCTCAGCAGAATTCAGCCGGGCAGGTTTATCCGTGATGGTGACAGGCACTTCGGATGTGCCCTCGAACCTTGTCAGGAGAGGATTCTCATACCTGCGGGAAAGCGCATACTGCGCAGCGTCCTTGTTCGGGTCGATGACATAGCGATAGAGAGGACGCAGATGGATGTCGATATCCCTATGCTGAAGGAGCTCATCATCGAAATCCTTCTGTGCGAAATCAGCATCGAGAGCCAGGAGTGAACTGTATTTCTTGGTCGTATCCGCAAAGGAAGCATCTCCGGAACTGTTCTTCGCCCTGTATTCACGGACCTTGCGCTGAGCCGTATCATAATCTTCCTTCGAAGACTTGAGACGTCCAAGCTGCCGCTTCACATAAGAGCGGTTCATATACGCCTTGGCGAAATCCGGATAGAGGGAAATCGCCTTGTCATAGTCGTCGAGGGCATCCTCCCACCTTTCCATGTTTATGAACACGGAAGCACGGTTGAAGTAAGCGAGCACGTTCTCCGGATTGATGTTCAGCACCCTGTCCAAGTCCTCCAGCGCAGCTTCATACTCACCCACCTGGGCATTGATGAGTCCGCGATTGTAAAGAGAGAGAGCATTTCCCGGCTCATGACGGAGCACGGTATTGAGATCGCCCATCGCAGATATGTAATCATTGCGCTCATATGCCATGATGGCCCTGTCGAAATAGGCTCTGGTATTGGTGGAGTCGAGTTCGATGGCATGGCTCATATCCGCGATTGCGTTCACGTAATCGCCCTGAGCCGCATACAAGCGTCCTCTTCGCATGAAACCCTCCGGGTCAAACCTGTCGATCTTGATGGCCTTGTTGTAATCATTCACGGCCTTGAGCGTGTCGCCGAGGAAAAGGTATGACGCACCTCTGTTGAGATATGCGGATGGATCCTTAGGTTCCTTTCTTATATACCTGTCGAAATCGGCGATAGCCTTGTCGAACTGCTGAGAAAGGAAGAAGGTCACTCCCCTGGTGAAATACAGACCCACATAGCCCGGCCTGAGCTTCACGGCCGTCTCAAGGTCAGCAAGGGCTTCCTCATAGCGCCCGAATCGGCTGAGAGTGATGGCACGGTAGTGATAGCCGTTCGTGAAGACTGGATTCAGTCTCACAGAGGTATTGAAGTCAGCCTGGGCGCCGCGAAGGTCACCGAGGTCATACTTCGCGATGCCGCGGAAGAAGAATGTCCAATAGTCGGTGGTGTCCAGCTGAGTCAGTATGTTGAAGTTGTCGATGGCCTGGGCATACTTTCCGTCAGCAAGAGCCTGACGGCCCCTGATATAGAACACATCGGTATCGTACTGCGCACGCAGGCTGAAGCTCGCACCCATGAGGAGCAAGGCCGAGATAACCAATATTTTGAACCAGCGTAACACTAAAATTTCCTATTTGTCCTTTAAATTCGTAATTTTGGCGGTCTAAAACCGACAATCTGCAAATGTATAAAAAAATCCTCATACTCATCGCCTTGATATCATTAGATATCACCTGCTTCTCGCAGAGCGTAGACAACATGGTCGGTGCGGGAGACCTTGAGGACCAGATCGGCTTTCTCTCGTCAGAGATGTGCGAAGGACGCGGCCCCGGCAGCAAGGGAGCGAGCATTGCGGCATTCTGGGTTGTCGACCACTTCAAGAGAGCGAATCTCATGCCAGTCAGCGAGACCTATTCGAAAAGTTTCAGGTTCGGCGACGGGAAGACTGGCCACAACATCATGGGGATGATTCCCGGATCCCAGAGGGTCCCAAGGGACACCTACATCATCGTCATGGCCCACTATGACCATCTCGGCATTCTCCATGACAGGATTTATCCCGGCGCAGACAGCAATGCTTCCGGAGTGGCTTCGCTGGTGAACATCGCATCCATGTTCAACTACATGAAATCCCTCGGCAGGACATATTCCAGCAATATCCTTTTCGTCGCCCTGGACGGCAAAGAGGCGAGCATGGCTGGAGCCGATGCCCTATACAGCCTGATAGGAAGCGCCAGGCTCAAGGACCCGATCACAAAGAAGCTCATAAGTATCAATAAGATAAGGATGGTCATCGACATAGATCAGGTGGGCTCTTCTCTGGCGCCCCTGCGTTCCGGCCGTGAGGATTTCCTTATCATGATCGGCAACGAAACCATGCCGAAGTCCAAGCAGGTAACGGCCAATTTCGTCAACCGCAACTATGGGACGAACCTCGAACTCGCCTTCGATTACTACGGCAGCGAGAGATTCACCGAGATGTTCTACAAGAGGGTGACCGACCTTCGTCCGTTCGTCCAGAAAGGAATCCCGTCCATTCTCTTCACCTCCGGCATCACCATGAAAACCAACAAGCCTGACGACACGGTCGAGACCCTGAACCTCGACGTGCTGACCAAGCGAATCATTTTCATGTTCCATTGGATTGAAAATATGCTCTAGATTCACTATCTTTGGTGTTTAAAGACACCACTGAAAGATGAAAGAATTCTGGCAAATGCTAAAGCGATTCGTAGCTCCGTACAAGAGATACCTCGCCGGCTCAGTCTTCCTCAACATATTCTCGGCAATATTCAACGTATTCTCGTTCTCGCTGATAATCCCCATCCTGCAGATACTCTTCAAGATGGACACCACGGTGTATCACATGCTCCCGTGGAACACGCCTGACATGGGAATCAAGGAGCTGGCCCTCAATAATTTCTATGCCCTTGCGCAGCAGATGATCAACACATACGGAGGTTCAACCACCCTCCTCATCCTCGGCCTTTTCCTCGGCGTCACCACAGCCCTCAAGTGCGCATGCTACTTCGGTTCTTCAGCAGTGATGATTCCGCTGAGAACCGGCATAGTCAGGGACATCAGGACTCAGGTATACGACAAGCTCATGGGCCTTCCTATGGGCTTCTACACCGACGAGAGGAAAGGTGACATCGTAGCCAGGATGAGCGGAGACGTGAACGAAGTGGAATACTCCATCATGAGTTCGCTCGACATGCTCATCAAGAACCCTATCCTGATACTCATCTACTTCGCGACGCTCATCGCGCTGAGTTGGCAGCTCACGCTCTTCACCGTTACCGTCGTACCTCTCCTCGCATGGGGCATGAGCGCACTCGGAAAGACACTCAAGAGGGATTCGCTCGCCTCTCAGGCAAAGTGGAGCGACATCATGACACAGCTTGACGAGACCCTCGGAGGGCTGCGCGTCATCAAGGCCTTCATCGCAGAGGACAAGATGTCAAAGAGGTTCGAGGACACCTGCAATGATTTCAGGAACATCTATGGAAAGGTTCAGGTACGCCAGGTATCCGCACATCCGGTGAGCGAGTTCCTCGGCACATGCATGATCATGCTCGTGCTATGGTTCGGAGGTACTCTCATCCTCAATGACAAGGCCATCATCGACGCACCTACCTTCATTTTCTACATGATCATACTCTACAGCGTGCTCCAGCCGCTGAAGGAATTCTCAAGGGCAGGATACAACATCCCGAAGGGACTCGCATCCATGGAGCGTATCGACAAGATACTCCTCACCGAGAACAACATCAAGGAAGTGAAAGACCCGAAGCCTCTCGACTCGTTCGATGACAGCATCGAGTTCAAGGGAGTATGCTTCCAATACGGGGAAGGCAGCAAGACCGTCCTGAAAGACATCGACCTGAAGATAGAGAAAGGCAAGACCATCGCTCTCGTGGGCCAGTCAGGTAGCGGAAAATCGACCCTCGTAGACCTCATACCGCGATATCACGACGTAGTCAGCGGATCGATAGCCATAGACGGCAAGGACCTCAGGGACGTGAGGATCAAGGACCTCCGCGCGCTCATCGGAAACGTGAACCAGGAGGCTATACTCTTCAATGACACCATCTTCAACAACATAGCATTCGGAGTTGAAGGTGCCACGATGGAACAGGTCGTGGCCGCCGCAAAGATTGCAAATGCCCATGATTTCATCATGGAGAAGGAGAACGGGTATGACACCATGATCGGAGATCGCGGAGGAAAGCTTTCCGGAGGTCAGCGACAGAGGATAAGCATCGCCCGCGCAATACTCAAGAATCCACCTATCCTCATCCTTGACGAGGCCACGTCAGCACTCGACACCGAGTCCGAAAGGCTCGTGCAGGAGGCGCTGGACAGGCTCACTTCCGACAGGACGACCATCGCCATCGCACACCGTCTGTCCACCATCAGGAATGCGGACGAAATCTGCGTGATGCACGAAGGAAGGATAGTGGAAAGAGGCCGTCACGAGGAGCTTCTCGCCCTCGGCGGATATTACAAGAAACTTAACGACATGCAGGCTCTCTGATGAAAGTAAAAGCTATTTTGACTGCCCTGGCATTGCTTCTGGGTTACGCAGCGTCAGCCCAGACCGGACCAACCGCATGGAAGGAGGTCTGCGACTCGGCAAAGTTCATAATGAAAGAGAAGACCGGAGTGACGGTCGAAGTGAAGGTCAGATCCGCGCTCAAGAAAGGAGACAGCGTGGACCTCTATTTCACGGAAAGGCTCAAGGACTATCCGTGGAAGAAAGACGACGTGAAATGGTTCAGGCAGCTGATCAGCGAAATGACTCCGGAATACTGCAAGGGTCTCAAGATAGGTACCATCTATGCGAAGGCCCAGCAGATAGAGGAACTCGCCGGCGACCCTCTCGGCAATGACGGCCAGCCATTCTCCAAGAAGTTCCGCACAAGCGACCGCAGGTATGATTCCAAGCCGCTTACATACAGGGAAGACATCCCGCAGTTCGACAAGGGACTGTACGGAAGACATATCGCCCTCTGGCAGAGCCATGGCTATTATTACAACCAGAAGAGCGACAGGTGGATGTGGCAGAGGGCTCCCCTCTTCACCACCGTCGAGGATGTATATACCCTTACTTACGTGCTTCCGTTCCTGGCACCTATGCTCGAGAACGCAGGAGCGAACGTCCTCATGCCTCGCGAGAGGGATTACAGCACTTTCGAGACCATAGTGAAGCCTGACGGCCACAGCTGGAAAGCAGAGATCGGCCAGCGTGGCAGATATGCCGTGTACGTGAAGTACAAGAAGACATCCACCAGCTCAGACAAGGCAGTCTACACAGTAAACCACATGGGCGGAAAGACCGCTGTCTGCGTGAACCAGAAGATCGGAGGCGGCGCGATGGTCTACATCGGCAGCTTCGACTTCGACAAGGGCAGCTATGATATCACCCTCAGCAACGAAGGCAGCTCGGGAAGCACCGTCGATGCCGGCCAGATAAAGATAGGAGGTGGTGTCGGTCCTTCGGGCAAGCCGCGTTATGTCGAGGGTGCCAAGTATTGGATGCAGCACACAGGAGTCGACCGCACCGTATGGGATCAGAACAACGGAGAGGACGACTACAGGGACGATTTCATGCTCCGCGGTGCATGGGTCAACTGGCTCAGCGCCGGGTCTGCTCTCCACCCAGGCAAGTATGTTCCGCCAAAGGATGGTGACGGCAAGAAGCCTGAGGACCGGGCCGGTCTCGCTATTCCGGTGGACCTGGCGTTCGGTTTCCATTCAGATGCAGGAATCACTCCGAACGACAGCATAGTCGGAACCCTCTCCATCTACACCAGGCTCAGCGAGAACAAGAGCGTATTCCCGGACGGAGAGGATCGCGG
>JAGHUQ010000019.1 GCA_018064725.1 Candidatus Cryptobacteroides caccocaballi | reverse complement strand
TGACTTCCTCCTCATCGACATGCCTCCGGGAACCGGCGACATCCACATCAGCCTTGTCCATGACATTCCTCTCGAAGGTGCAGTTATTGTCAGCACTCCGCAGGCAGTCGCGCTCGCGGATGTGGAGAAGGGCGTGAACATGTTCCGTAACGAGAGCGTGAACAAGCCAATATTCGGTCTCGTGGAGAACATGGCGTGGTTCACTCCTGAGGAGCTTCCCCAGAACAAGTACTATATCTTCGGAAAGGACGGTGGTCAGATGATGGCCGACAAGTACGAGATCCCTCTTCTTGGTCAGGTCCCTATCGTGCAGAGCATCAGGGAAGGCGGAGATTCCGGTGAGCCGGTCGCTCTCTCGTCCCGTCCTGACGGACTCGCTTTCCTCGAGATTGCCGGCAAGCTTGCCGCAATGCTCGGCTAGGAGAATCCTGCATGATGGGCAGGCAGGTTCACGCATGCTTGTTCAGCAGACTCCTGCAAGCTCGGCTGACGGAACTCAAATGAATACCTGAGCCCGGACACGTATCACCGTGCCCGGGCTCTGTTGCGTCATGGGCATATCGCCTTCCTCTGCTTACGTCAAGCGCAAGCGAGCCGTTCCATCGAGCTCGGCGCAGCGCTTGATCTTCAGCCGCCGGAGATACTCCACTCCGGCGGCGGTGGCACTGCTGCCTGGCAGCAGGTCTCTATCTAGGGATGTTCTACCGAAAAATGCCACGAGATAGAATGGAAAAGCAGCAAAATTGCAGAAATGCCTTCTATCTAGGGATGATTTGCGGGGAAAGGCCACGAGATAGGATCAGCCTTGCAGGGGACTGCCGTCGCGGGAGCGGCAGAATGAAGATCGGCTGCGCTCCGCTCCGCCGACCCTGGTCCGGGCAAATGCATTCTGCCCGCTTCCCTCAACGACTTCCTCATTGCAGTGCACTGTTCTCAGATATGCCACGTCGCCGTATCATGTTGCGAGGTGCAAATAAAGGAGAAATACAGACGGCCGGAAGTGAGTCATCAAACTTTCAAGAATTATGACGTTGATTATCAATCGGTTATTGGCGTTGAAATAAAACTTCTTTTTTGGTGTTTCCCATTCTTTTGCAGAACTTTGCAAGTGTAAAAACCAACACAGCCATGAAAAACAATCAGATCACAAAGTTGGTGTTCCTGGAGAACATTCTTCTTACAATCAGTATCGCTCTGTCATTATTTCATATAAAAGGACCTTGGGGTGTTCTCTTGGGATTCAGCTTCATTCTGTTCAACTTCTGGTATTTCTTCTGGGAGACCAAGAACCCGCAGCCGGAATTCGACTTTATGGAAAAAGACAACTTTCCGATCATACTCGGAGCCCTGGCCGGGCCTGTTGCCGCTCTTTTCCTGCTTGAGGGAGAGACCAGGGACACCGCTCTCCCATTCATGGCGCTGATCTTTTTCCTCGGCCTTGTCTGGGCTGCCCTCTGGTATATCAAGGGTGATTTCAAAGGAAAATCCATCTCTCGGATCATCTTCGATTCGTTGCACCTGTCACCGGTGATCAACTTGTTCCTCATCTTCTTCTGTGTCTATGACATTGAGGCCGGCACCATCGCCTCGGGGATCTGGCGCTATGTTCTCGCTGGAGTTTTCACGCTGGACCTTGTACGTGGCCTGGTCAGGCTTCCGAAGGATATTGCCGAGGCGAAAGCCGTGTCAGAGGAGTTCTACAGGAGCTTGAAAGAGGAAAAGGAAGAACTTGACAAGGCAGCCTCAAGGGTAGACGTGATAGACCCGGGAGTGAAGGACCTGCTGGATGAGCGCATTGCGCTGATCGACAAGATTCTGATCGACAAGATGTCCGGGACGTCAATGAGCGGCAAGGCCATTGCAAAAGAAATCGAGAACATGACTGCCGACAGGGACTCATTCATCAGGTCACTCGGACTGTTGTATTCTGTCAATCATCCGCAGGCCATAAGAAAGCTCAAGGAATATGAGCTGACAGAAGAGGAGATCGGCTTGTGCTGCCTCTATTATCTGGGATATTCCGGCAAAGAGGTGAAAGAGATCTCACGGTCATCCATGATATATCACATGAACAGCACCATACGTCAGAAGATAGGGCTCAAGTCAAACGAGATGAATCTATCGACTCATATGAAGCAGCTGTTCGGAAACCGGATCCAGTAATACCTGATTCAGCAAGAGCCTTCCCGGTTCACATGAGCTGGCGCGAACGACAGGAATCTGTGCGGGAGGGCCTCCAGGACTGGTCACCAGAGATTTGGGGTTCCAAGGGGGTATACAACGAAAAAAGCCTCTCATCTCTGAGAGGCTTGGAGCGGAAAACGAGACTCGAACTCGCGACCCCGACCTTGGCAAGGTCGTGCTCTACCAACTGAGCTATTTCCGCATTGCCGTTGTTTGGGATTGCAAAAGTAGGCAATAAATTTTATTCTGCAAATTATTTTTTAAAAAATTTTGCTTTTTGCAGGAATCCGCAGGGGGAGTGTCTCCTCAGTGATGTGAATTGAATCATTTTGGGATTGTATAATTGCAGGAATCTCATAACTTTGTCTATCAGATGAAATGATTCAAATCCAAATATTATGAAAAAGTTTGTTTTCTCAATCGCAGCCGTTCTTTTCGGCCTGGCATCTTTCCAGCTCAATGCTCAGACGAACATCCAGCTCCATTACGACTTCGGCCGTGCAATCTACCACAAGGTAGGAGGCAAGGACCTCTCGAAGACCGGTGCCAACCGCCAGTACCTCACCACCACCGTTGAGCACTTCAACGCAGACAAGTACGGCAGCAACTTCTTCTTCATTGACCTTGACTTCGTAAATGACCCGACAGGCGCAGGCAAGTGGGCAGGCGTACGCGGAGCATATACCGAGATTTCACGAGAGCTCTGCTTCTGGGGAGACACCAAGCTCGCAGGCCTCTCGGCACACATCGAGTACAACGGCGGTCTCGACAGGTACAGCGGTACCTATGACTCGGCATATCTCGTCGGTCCTACATACTCTGTCCACAACTCTGACTATACCTTCACAGCGTCGCTCTCAGCCCTCTACAAGGCTATCCCTCACAACGTGAAGAATGCTCATAACTTCCAGATCACCACAGTCTGGAACTATCATTTCTGCAACGATATGTTCCTCTTCAGCGGCTTTGCCGATATCTGGCAGGAGAATCGTCCATGGCAGCTCGGTGCAAAGGGTGACAAGGAAGGTGACGGCACTGACTTCATCTTCATCTCTGAGCCTCAGTTCTGGTTCAACCTCCACGCACTCAAGGGTCTCGAGAACTTCAACGCCAGCATCGGCACCGAGGTCGAGCTCAGCAACAATTTCCTTGGCGTAGGCTTCTATGCCTGCCCTACCATCGCAGTGAAGTATACTTTCTAATAGCATTATCATATGTCAGGATCTCATGATGTACTTTCGAAGGTAGCAAGGAAAGCCTTCGGATTTGAGGCTGGTAAGCACAGCGTCAGGACGGAAATCCTCGCTGGCCTTACAACATTTCTCACGATGGCGTATATACTTGCCGTCAACCCGAGCATCTTCAGCGCGCTCGCAGGGCAGGGCATGCCGACCGACTCAGTGTTCACCGCCACGGCACTCGCTGCTGTAATCGGAACGCTCGTCATGGCGTTCTATGCCAAGAAACCATTCGGACTCGCTCCGGGCATGGGCCTCAACGCATTCTTCGTATACACCGTGTGCCTCGGCATGGGTTACACCTGGCAGTTCGCACTCACCGCGATCTTCCTCGAGGGTATCATCTTCATTCTCCTGACCGTCACCAAGGTCCGCGAGATGATCGTGAACGCGATTCCTGTGACAATGAAGAACGCGATCGGCGTCGGAATCGGCCTTTATATCGCATTCATCGGTCTCAAGAACGCCGGCGTGATCGTCAGCAGCGAATCCACCTCCGTGACTCTGGGCACTTTCACCCAGGCATCAGTAGTGCTTGCCCTCATCGGCCTGCTGCTCACCGCTGTTCTGGTTATCCGCAATGTCCGTGGAGGCATGCTCATCTCCATCCTCGCCATCACCGTGCTCGGCATTCCTTTCGGAGTTACCCAGTACAACGGAATAGTATCGCCGATCCCTTCTCTGAAACCTATCTTCATGCAGTTCGAATGGTCGCAGATCGCTTCGTGGGACATGGTCGTAGTGGTTCTGACCTTCCTTTTCATCGACATGTTCGATACCATCGGAACCGTCGTCGGTGTGTCAGTGAAGTCCGGTATGGTGGACAAGGACGGAAAGGTCGACGGAATCAACAAGGTGCTCATGGCTGATGCTGTCGCCACTACCGCAGGCGCATGCCTTGGTGCCTCTACCACAACTACTTACATCGAGAGCGCGTCGGGCGTCGCAGAGGGTGGCCGCACGGGTCTCACCTCGTTCACCGTCGCCGTTTGCTTCGCGATCGCCCTCATCTTCTCTCCGCTTTTCCTCGCCATTCCTAACGCTGCCACCGGCCCTGTGCTCGTGATAGTCGGCGTGATGATGTGCAGCCCTGTGATGAAGATCGACTGGAACGATTACTCAGAGGCCATCCCTGCTTTCCTCACCATGATTCTCATGCCGCTGGCATACAGCATCTCGGACGGTATCATGATAGGAATGATCTCGTACGTTCTTGTCAATGTATGCACCGGAAAGCATGAGAAGGTCAGCGTGATGATGTGGATACTTGCGATTCTTTTCACGATGAAATACATGCTCGCATAGACATATTCAAAAAACCTGGATCAAGGCGTAGTCTCAACAAGGCTACGCCTTGTTTTTTGGCATAAAAAACACTACTTTTGTTCATATTATGCTTAATATGCTCAAATATGTCCGGATCGCGTCGCTGACAGTGCTTTTGTCGGTGATTCTCGCTGTCTTTTCGGATACCATCGCAAACGCTGCGACGGCACCTTCCGGAAGGACCGTTTCCGGCGTGGTCAAGGATGCTGCAAGCGGTGAGGCACTCTGCGGAGTCGCCCTCAAGCTTGGGGAGGATTACCTTTGGGCAGTCACCGGCCTTGACGGAGAATTCGAGTTCGTGAATGTGCAGAGGGGCGGCTATGTCCTTACTGCGAGCTATCTCGGTTACGTGGATGTCTCGGTCGAGGTGAACGTAGACAAGGATGTCGAGGACGTTGAGATTCTCATGCAGGAGAGCTCGCTCGCGCTTGACGAGGTCGTAGTGACCGCTCAGCGCCCTAAGGACGGACTCAGCACCTCTCACACCCTCGGAAGGGATGCCCTCAACCACCTCCAGATGTCAAGCATGACCGACATGGCCGCTCTCCTTCCTGGTGGAAAGACCGTCAATCCAGACCTCACCAGCGGCAGCAGCTTCTCCCTCCGTGCCGGTGGATCGAATGCTGGCAACGCCGCGTTCGGTACGGCTCTCGAGGTCGACGGCGTCCGAATGGGAAACAATGCAGGCATGACCCAGATGTCCGGAGTGGACACCCGAAGCATATCCGTCGAGAATATCGAGTCGGTCGAGGTCATCACCGGCGTTCCGTCTGCTGAGTATGGAGACCTGAACAGCGGTATGGTGAAGATCAACACCAAGAAAGGCCGTACGCCATACAACGTGACATTCTCGGTCAATCCAAGGACCTATCAGTTTTCAGCATCCAAGGGCTTCGACCTCAACAAGGACAGGGGAGTCCTCAATGCAAGCCTCGAGTGGGCGCGTGCGACCAAGCAGCTCATCAGCCCGTACGAATCCTATACCCGTCGTGGACTCACCCTCAGCTATTCGAACACCTTTGCGAAGGTCCTTCGCCTCGAGGCCGGCTTCTCAGGCAATATCGGAGGAATGTACAGTCACGATGACCCGGACGCATACTCCGGTGAGTTCGAAAAGGTCCGTGACAATGTGTTCAGGGGAAATGTAGCTGCCACATGGCTTCTCAACAAGTCCTGGATTACCAACCTCAAGCTTGATGCATCCGTGAGCTATCAGGACAATCTTTCCACGATCCACGCATACAACAATTACGCAGCCCACCGTCCGGCAGTCCATGCGGAGGATGAAGGTTACCACGTGGCCGACAGGCTTCCTCTTACCTGGTACTCGGACGCAATCGTCGACTCAAAGGAGCTGGACTATGCGGCGTCATTCAAGTACGAGTGGACCAGAAGATGGGGCGAGGCCAAGAGCCAGCTCAAGGCCGGCGTGCAGTGGAAAGCCAACGGCAATGCCGGTGAGGGAGAGTATTATCTTGACCCAAGCACCGCTGCAGACGGTTTCCGTCCTCGCTCATATCGTCAGTATCCATACATGCACAATCTCTCGGCCTATATCGAGGAGCATGCGACCGTTCCTGTAGGATCGAGCAAGCTCGAGCTCACGGCCGGCGTCCGAATGGAGAACGTCTTCATCAAGGGTACTGCATACGACCACATGAATACCTTCTCGCCTCGCTTCAACGCCAAGTGGAGCATTGGCAGGAACTTCAGCATCAGAGGTGGCTGGGGTGTCACCGAGAAGCTTCCTTCCTTTTACATCCTCTATCCTAAGCAGGAGTATTGGGACAAGCAGACCTTCAGCTTCTCGCATGGAGATAACTCGACCTATGTGTACTATACCAAGCCATATCAGGTCCAGTTCAATCCTAACCTCCGCTGGCAGCGCAATTCCAATTCAGAACTCGGAATCGATGCGGAGTTCGGCGGATTCAAGCTTTCTGCCGTCGGTTTCTTCAACAAGACCAAGAACCCGTACAGGCTCACCAACGTCTACACTCCGTTCTCATATGACATCCTCCAGAAGCCTGCCGACTTCGTGATTTCCGAGAATCCGCAGATCAAGACGGATTTCAGGACCGGAGAGGTCTACCTGAGAAACAGCGACGAGGACTTCTGGACCAAGATGGAGACCAAGGTCGCCGACAAGACCTTCGTGAAGAACACAATGCAGGACAACGGTGCGGAGATGTATCGTGCCGGAGCCGAGCTGACCGTGGACTTCCCTGAGATACGGCCTATACGAACCTCGTTCAGACTGGATGCCAACTACGCATGGACCATGTCTCATGACGAGACACTTTCGTATTACTATCGCAGCGGATCCCACACCAGTCTCCCGAACAGGTCGTATGAGTTCGTGGGAATCTATGCCAACGGCGGCAACGGAAACTCCGTGGTGAACGGTAAGATCACCCACAACCTCGACGCGAACCTGACTGCCATCACCCACATCCCTGAGGCGCGCATCATCATCACCTGCCGACTCGAGATGTCGCTTCTCAACCGCTCTCGCAACATGTCCGCATACGAAGGTAAGACATACGCCCAGACAATAGGCGCAGACGGCACGGCAACCGGCGGAGATATCTATGACGGCAATTCATACAGCGCGATATGGCCGGTAGCGTACATGGACGTCGAGGACGGCATGGTACGTGACTTCACCGAGGAGATGAAGGAGGACCCGAGGTTCAGGAATCTCATGCTCACATCGGCCAATCTCTATACTTTCGCCCAGGACGGCTACGGCTTCTACTGCTCGGCGAACCTCAGCATCACGAAGGAGATAGGCAAGCACGTAAGCCTCTCTTTCTTCGCGAACAATTTCACCAATTCACGTCCGTACGTGGTTTCCAAGGCTACTGGAGTAGGCGCAATCTTCACCCCGGCCTTCTACTACGGACTTACATGCAGACTTAAGTTCTAACGCCATGGGAAAGATCAGAAAGCTCACATACATGCTGGCAGCGATGCTCATGGCAGTATCCTGCGTCACTTCCGTCAGCGACCCTTACGCGGGTGGCCTGAACACGCTCGCGCTTAGCCTCGAATATCCTGCCGAGTATGCCTCCTTCCTTCATGAAGGCGTGATCGCAAAGATCGAGGACATCAATCTCGGCAACAGGTACGAGGTCGCCTTCGATTCCGAAGGTAAGTTGGTGATATCGCTTCCTGACGGTCTCTACCGTATCAGCGTCAGTGACCGCAATGGACAGGACATCTTCAATGCCACCGTGGACCGCTTCTCGTTCTCTGAAAGGAACAGCACATTGAAGCTGGCGCTCAAGCACACCAAGGCAGGAAGCATCGTCATAAAGGAAATTTACTGCGGCGGCTGCCGTAAGGACCCATTGGAGGGAACATACGCAGCCGACAAGTACATAATTCTTCACAACAACGACAGCCAGGTCCAGTATCTGGACAGCCTCGCGTTCGGATACCTGCTGCCTTACAACGCAAACGCCACGAACCCATTCGTCCGCAAGGAGTCCGACGGCAGCGTCACATACAGCGATTTCGTAGCGGTGGCGGATGCTGTCTGGCAGTTCCCTGGCGACGGACACCGTTACCCTCTCCAGCCAGGCGAGGACGCCGTCCTCTGCATCAACGGAGCCATCGACCATGCGTCTTCATTCCCGCTCTCGGTGGACCTCAACAAGCCTGAATATTTCGTCACATACAACGCGAACTATTTCCCTAACGTATCATACCATCCCGTTCCGGGCAGCAATATACAGGATGACCATATCCTGAACTGCCTCTTCAAGCTCGGAATCGGAAATGCGCTTGCCTACTCCATCAACTCTCCTGCGACCGTTATCTACAAGGCCAAGGGCATGAGTCTCGAGGAGTTCATCTCGAGCGAGGGTGGCGTGATTCCCGTTCCGGGAACGACCAATGGAGCGAAGGTGCTCGCATGCCCCCTTGACTGGGTGCTCGATGCCGTCGAGGTGTTCAACGGCCAGTCCGCTTCGAATGTGAAGAGATTCCAGGACACTCTCGATGCCGGTTATGTGACTCTGTCGACGACCTACAGCGGTTTTACCCTCATGAGAAACGTTGACGAGGAACTCAGCAGGGAGTCGGGATTCGAAGTGCTGATGGATACCAACAACTCATCAGCGGATTTCCATGAAACCAAGAAACAGTCATTGCATGAATAGATCAGGTATCATACTGCTTGCGATGGCTTTCTTCGCAAGTCTTCCTCTCTCGGCGCAGATCACCGAGGGCAGGGACGCCGTCGTGTTCAACGATTACGAGCAGGTGCTCCGCGCCAATTTCTGGCAGGATGGAAGCAACCCGGTCGGCATACGTCAGCATATTTCCGGAAAATCTGCGTCCTATGCGGAGTTCTATGGAACAGTCTCGAACGGAGGCTTCCGCCAGAGCCATGAGGCTGCGACCCCATGGTCGGCAGGAGCGAAGGCGCGCAGCACCATGCATCTGGATAAGTTCTCCATGCAGGGCTCATTCTCCTTCGAGCAGGCTCAGGGCAATGACATGTGCGGATCCATGTTCGTGAATCCGGGCTACTATCCTGTCGATGCGCTCGAGTTCACCCCTGGCAGGAAGATCAGGCAGAGCTATTCCTTCGACGGGGCGATCTCAGTCGATGTCGCAGAGCAGTGGCGCGTCGGCGTCGGCATTGATTTCCTTTCGTCGAACTATGCCAAGAGGAAGGACCTCCGCCACAGCAATTACCTTCTCGACATGAGCTTCACCCCTGGAGTAGTATGGCACTCGGAGCGCTGGTCAGTCGGACTTGATGCAATCGTGCGCAAGACCGCCGATACTCCTACCGCGAAGCAGATCGGCACGAAGGAGACCTACGATGCCTTCCTCGACAAGGGACTATACTACGGAAAGCTCGAGAACTGGGAAGGAAGCGGACTGCACCTGTCTGAGGCGGGCGTCAGCGGACTTCCTGTGAAGGAGATATTTGCAGGAGCGGGCCTTCAGCTGCAGCACGGTTCGGCATTCATAGACTTCACCTACCTCAGGGGAAAGGGTACCATAGGAGAGAAGCAGTATATATGGTTCCGCTTCCCGAGCCATGTGCTCTCGTTCAATTTCGGTGAGAGATGGAATCGTGGAGACTTTACCCATACCTTGCGCTTCTCGGCGGATTGGAGATTGCTCAGGAACAACGAATCCGTGATCGAGAAGATTACGGAGGGTGGTGTCTCAACCACCATCATGCACGGCTCGAACCAGATACTCTCGCGTAACGAAAGTTCATTCCGAGTGGAGTATGAACTCGCTTCCGCAAGCCAGGAACTCGTCATCAGCGGCGGTGCCGACGAGAAGCTCAGCGTCGCTTCCCAGATGTATCCGTACGTCACAGGACAGGACCTCGTGCAGTGGACCGCAGCGGCTGGATATACCCGTCACATCGGTCATTTCGATGTCTCTGCAGGCCTTCGTTACCGTGGCGGCAGGCAGCAGGAAGATGACCGTCTCGTCAGCGAGGAGACGGGAGTCGTGACCAAGCCATATCGACTCGAGGACTATTACAGGAATCAGATGGAATATGACACGGCGCATCGCATCGAAGCAGGTGCGTCCGTGACTTACAATATGTGGAAGGGACTCTATCTCAAGGCTGTCATCGACGAGGTGCACGCCTTCCGCGTAGAGATACTTCCGGGTGCAGACAGGGTGTCTGCATCTCTCAGAATAGGTTATAAATTCTAAAGATATGAAGAAGCATTTTATCTTCCTTTCTATCGCGGCGCTTGCATTGTCAGCCTGTGGAATCGTTGAGGATTCGAAGCCGGAACCGGACCCAGCCAGGGTCAAGGTGGAGCCGGTGATCACCCGTGCGCTCAGCCTGAATTTCAACGAAGGCAACAAGATCGGTCTTGACATCATCAAGGCCGACGGCAGCAAGTATGCGACAAATGCATGCCTCACTTATGCAGGCAGTGCTTTCTCGGGAGATCTCATGTGGTATGCCGACGGCGGTGAGGCATGCACCCTCAGCGCATATTACCCTTATCAGGAAGCGGGATTTCCATCCGTTTTCAGCGTTGCCGCTGACCAGAGCAACGGTACCGATTCGTCCGACCTCATGTTTGCGACCAAGAGCGGAGTATATCCCAACTCGAATCCTGAGCTCATGGTGTTCCGTCACCAGCTCGCCCAGATCGTGGTTGCTCTCGACAACAGCGCGGCTGCCGAGGTTGAGGGTGTGACCATCAAGGGTCTCATCCCTACAGCCAGCGTCAGTCTCGAAGGCGGTGCGGTGGTGGATGCCAGTGCTTCTGCCCAGGACATCAAGGCAGAGGAAGTTGTCGCCAATCAGAAGTTCTGCGCAGTCGTCGTCCCTCAGAAATTCACCCAGCTGGGAGTAGTGCTCGACGTGAAGGATGCATCAGCAATCATCACCGACGTCGAGGGAGCCGAGCTCAAGCCTGGCTACTCATACACCATCAACGTCAAGGTTTCTGCGGATAAGGTCACAGCCAGCATAGGTGGCGAGATCGAGGAATGGGCTGACGGCGGCAACCTCTCAGGCGGCGACACTCCTGACGAGCCTTCCTTCGAGGAGTTTGACGGCTATTTCGTATACGATGGCCTCAGATACAACACCGTGAAGCTTGCCAACGGAAGTACCTGGATGGCAGATCCTATGGCCTACGTTCCTGCAAGCGTCACAGTTTCTGATAATCCGCTTGAGGGCTATGTATGGTATCCATACAGCTCCGATGGCACCAACATCACCGTCCTCAAGGATGCCGAATCCATCAAGGCAAACGGCTATCTCTACTCTGCCGAACTTGCTCTCGGCGTGACCCTCACGGAAGAGAATTTCCTTGACTTCGAGGGTGTGCAGGGCATCTGCCCTAAGGGCTGGCATGTGCCTACCAGGGCCGAGTGGTTCGCTATCTGCGGTGTCTCAAACCCTCTCGCACGTCTCGGCGAATCAGGAACCCAGACCAATGAAGACGCACTCTTCTACGACGCGACCCTCGGTTATGCTCCTATCGCCGCATACAACGAGGCCGGATTCAATTTCGTCCTTTCCGGCAGTATCACCAATGACAAGTATGGCGCAAACATCATCGACAGCTCGGTGAGCGACGTAGAGGCATACTTCGGAAAGAACAGGATGACCTACATCTGGTCATCGACAGCAAACACCTACAAGACCAGCAGCGGTAGCGTTTCTCCTACCTACATGGCCCTCATGACCACATTCACCAGTGCGAACAAGAAGGGTAAGACCAGCATCGCCGCAGCAAAGACAGACCAGGTAGGAGCACAGTTACGTTGCACCAAAGACGCAGAATAGAATGACCACTCTCGCATTGTTCGGATTCCTCAACATGAGCCTGGCGGATATCCTGGATATCCTGCTGGTGGCCGTCATCATCTACCTGATCTTCATGTGGATCAGGGGATCAGCCGCCATCAGCATCTTCTTCGCCATCATCTCGCTCTATGTCATACGTGTCATCGTTTCCTCACTGAACATGAGGATGATGAATGCGATGATGGAGACGGTGACTGACGTCGGCGTGCTTGCTCTGATCATAATTTTCCAGCCGGAGATAAGGCGCTTCCTGATTTCGCTCGGAAACCGTTATCGCACGGTATATGCCGACAATGCCTTGCTCAAGAAGATACTCAAGAACGGCAGGGACAAGATGGGCAACGACGTCGTCCAGGAGATTACCGAAGCCTGCCGCTCAATGTCTGAGACCCGCACCGGTGCGCTCATCGTGTTCCCGTATGCGAATTCTCTCAACGACATCATAGATACAGGTGACAAGGTCGATGCCCTGATCAACCGCCGTATCATCATGAACCTCTTCTTCAAGAACTCTCCGCTTCATGACGGCGCCGTCATCATCGACGGCCGTCGCATCGTCGCCGCCCGCTGTACTCTTCCGATCACGGAAAGGACGGACATCCCTGCCCAGTACGGAATGAGGCACAAGGCCGCGATCGGTATCAGCGAGGCCACCGATGCCGGAGTCATCGTCGTGTCGGAGGAGACAGGAAACATCACCTGGTTCAAGGACGGAGAAGGAACCAAGATCAACAATATCAACGAACTCAAGCTTATACTTGACCGACAGGAGGCATAGCATTGAAAGATACACAATCGATAAACAGGCTGGAACAGAAGCTGGGATTCGACAGGGTGAGGTCGGCAGTGTCCGACAAGTGCTCTACCGAGTATGCCGTCGTGCGTACTGCGGAGGAGAGTTTCACCTCCAATCCGCGTGAGATAAGAAAGAGACTCCAGCTTACAGACGAGATGAGGCTGATCCTTATGTTCGAGGAAAACTTCCCTACGGGAGGATTCATCGACTGCCTGGACTTCCTCAAGCCGCTCCAGAGGGAGGGCACGAGCCTGGAAATCACATCGCTCAGGAAGCTGAAGACCATGCTCGAGACCTTGAGAAAGGTCACATCCTTCTTCTCCGGCATCAAGGACGGTGTCTATCCCAACCTCAAGAGAATGGCCGCTCCGGTAATGTCATTCCCTGAGGTGCAGCGCAGGATAGATGCGATCCTGGACCGTTACGGCAATGTGAAGGATACCGCATCGGATGCGCTCTACGACATAAGGAAGTCCCTCAGGGACAAGGAGGGTGCCATTTCCCGCCGTATGAACGCGGTGCTCCGCAGGGCTCAGGAAGAGGGTCTCGTGGATTCGGATGCGACAGTTACAGTCCGCGACGGCAGGATGCTCATTCCGGTTGCCGCCGCCAACAAGAGACGCATTTCCGGATTCATCTATGATGAGTCCGCGACAGGAAAGACAGCATTCATCGAACCGGCCGAGGTCGTGGAGCTTGATAATGAGATCAAGGAACTTCAGTTCGCCGAGCAGAGGGAGATACTCCGCATACTCGTCGAATTCAGCGATTTCGTCCGTCCATACACCCCGGACCTGGTGGCTGCAGCGTCCTTCCTCGGAGAGATAGATTTCATCATGGCCAAGGCTCAGGTGGCTCTGGACTATATTGCCGGTATGCCAGTCATATCGGATACCGGAGAGATGAACCTGCGCAAGGCCCGCCACCCTATACTCGAGCAGGCGCTCCGTCGCGAGAAGAAGGAGATCGTGCCTCTCACCGTGACTCTGACCCCATCGAAGCACATACTTCTTATATCCGGTCCTAATGCCGGCGGCAAATCCGTCTGCCTGAAGACCGTAGGATTGCTTCAGTACATGTTCCAGTGGGGTATGCTCATCCCTACTTCCGAGGCCTCGGAGATGGTCATCTTCGACAGAATCATGGTGGACATCGGTGATGACCAGTCCCTTGACAACGACCTCAGCACCTACAGCTCCTTCCTCGGAAACATGAAGGAGATGATGGAGAAGGCTGACAGCCGCACCCTCGTGCTCATAGACGAGTTCGGAAGCGGCACCGAGCCTGCCGCCGGTGGTGCGATCGCGGAAGCCATACTCGCGGAGCTCGATACCCGTGGCGTGTACGGAGTGATCACCACCCACTATACAAACCTCAAGCTGTATGCTTCCGGAGACCGCGGAGTTGTGAACGGAGCCATGATGTTCGACGTCCAGAACATCGCCCCTATGTTCAAGCTCGAGATGGGACTCCCTGGCAACTCATTCGCATTCGAGCTCGCCAGGAAGATGGGACTTCCCGAGAGTATCATCAAGGACGCGGAAAACCGTGCCGGCGAGGAGTTCGTGGGCATTGAGCGCAACCTCCGTAAGATCGCGAGAAACCGCAAGGCTCTCGATGAGAAGCTCGAGAGGATACGCAACACGGACAAGACCCTCGAGAACATCACGGACAAGTACTCGAAGGAGCTCAAGGACATAAAGCAGCTCAAGAAGGAAATTCTCGACGAGGCCCACAAGGAGGCTGCGGAGATAATCGCTGGAGCCAACAAGCAGGTCGAGAGCACGATACGAACCATCAAGGAGAAGCAGGCCGAGAAGAAATCCACTAAGGAAGCCCGTACGGAACTCCAGAATTTCCTCGGAGTCTTCGCTGCAAAGAAGGAGAAGGAACAGAGGGAGAAGGACGAGTACATAGAGCGCAAGATTGCTCAGCTCGATGCCCGCAAGGAGCGCCAGAAAGCCCGTCGCAAGCAGCGCGCGGATGAGGCTCAGCAGGCCGAGATCGAAAGGAACGAGCAGGAGCGCCAGAGGGAAGAGGCCTTCCGCAACGCACCTCTGAAGGTGGGCGAGAAGATACGCGTGAAGAGCAACGGCATGGTCGGAGAAGTCGTCAGGGTTTCCAGCAAGGCTGTGACCGTGAACATAGGAAGCATCACTAGCAAGCGGAGTCCGCACAACATCGAGAGGATCACGTCCAATGAGTTCAAATCTGCCTATAGAGAGACCTTCACGCCGGTTTCGGCCGTCAAGGTGGACCAGTCCATCACGGAAAGGAAACTCAATTTCTCGACTGAGCTTGACGTACGCGGAGCAAGGGTGACCGATGCCTTGGATGAGGTCATGAAGTTCGTTGATGACGCGATCATGCTGAACATCTCGAGCGTACGAATCATACACGGAAAGGGAACCGGAGCGCTCAGGGAGGAGATACAGAAGTTCCTCCGTGCGACGCCTGGAGTCTCGTCAGTGTCTGACGAGCACATCCAGTTCGGTGGTTCGGGGGTCACGATAGTGAAGTTCGACTGACGACAGACATAAGGAGGGGAGAATAGTGGACGAGAGACGAAAGACAGGAAATGAAGGAGAGGATGCGGCTGCGCGCTTCCTCGCGTCCAAGGGACACCAGATTCTGGACAGGAACTGGCGTGCTGGACATCTTGAGCTGGATATTGTATCGTTTGGTGACGATGGAATACATTTTGTGGAGGTCAAGACACGACGGCCTCCAATGCAGGCGGAACCTCAGGAGAGTGTGACTGCCACGAAGCAGAAGCGGCTCGTAAAGGCGGCGCTTGCCTATTTGAACCGTTCCCGCAACCCTTTGCTGAGGGATGTCGAGTACCATTTCGACATAGTCGCGGTGACGTTTGACAACCTTGGGATGACGATAGGATATTTCCCCGACGCGTTCATACCCATATACATATAACCACAGTTATGACCGATAGCTCTAAATACTGCGTGATCCTTGCCGGCGGTGCCGGATCCAGGATATGGCCTATCAGCAGGGTGTCCTTCCCTAAACAGTTCCTCGAGGTTTCAGGGACTGGCAAGACCTTCCTGGAATTGACCTATGAACGTTTCTGCACGATAGTTCCTCCAGAGAACATACTCATCGTGACAGCATCGCGTTATCAGAGCCTCGTGAAGGACATACTCCCCGAGGTGCCTGACAGGAACATCCTTCTCGAACCATATGCGAGAAACACGGCGCCAGCCACGGCCTATGCGGCCTATACCATTCTCAAGAGGGATCCCGATGCCACGGTCGTAGTCACTCCTTGTGACCATATCATCTTCGGAGAATCGGAATTCCGTTCCAGCATATTGAGCGCAATGGACTTCGTCTCGGCCAACGATGACGTGATCCTCACGCTCGGAGTCGTTCCCACCCGTCCCGACACCAACTTCGGTTACATCCAGGCAGTCGGCGGCAGGAACGCATACGAGAAGGGCGAGCCTCTTCCGGTGAAGACCTTCACGGAGAAGCCGGACCTCGAACTTGCGAAGGTGTTCGTTGACAGTGGTGAATTCCTCTGGAACTCAGGTCTCATCGTGTGGAAGGCAACTGCGATCGAGAAGGAATTCAGGGAGCATACTCCGCAGCTCGCCACCTGGTTCGAAGGTTGGGACGCTGCCATAGGAACGGAGAACGAGCGCGCCTTCGTGGAGAGGGCATACGGTGGTTGCGAGAAGCAGGCCATCGACTTCGGTCTCATGGAGAAGACCTCCAGCGCATGGGTATATCCGGCCAATTTCGGTTGGGCGGACATCGGTGTGTGGGACTCTCTATATGACTATGTGGAGAAGGTCGATGACAATGGAAACGCTGTCGTTGCCGGAGACAACATCATGTCGGAATCGCATGACAACCTTGTCGTGACAGGTAACAAGGGCAAGCTCGTGGCCATTCGTGGACTCGACAATTTCCTCGTGGTGGACACGGACGACGTACTCGTCATCTGTCCGCGTGACGGTAAGAATTATAATGACCTCGTGACCGGCCTTTCGAGGACCGGCCTCGACAAATACAGATAAACATGTTCGCATCAGAAGTATACACATCAAGAAGGCTCACTCTCCTCGCCAAGATGGCGGAGAAGGGAGCGAAGGGACTCGCGATCTTCCTTGGAAACGTCGAGTCTCCTATGAACTATTGGGACAACTGCTACAAGTTCCGTCAGGACAGTAATTTCCTCTATTTCTGGGGTATCGATGAGCCGCTTTTCGCAGCTACTCTCGATCTCGAGTCCGGCGAGGAATGCATCTACGGAAATGACGTGGACATCGATGATATCATCTGGATGGGCCCTCAGGACAGCGTTGCCGTGAAGGCAGCCTCCGTGGGTGTCGCAAACAGCCGTCCATATTCGGATTTCGCAAAGGCCGTCGCTGCTGCACGCGCCAAGGGCCGCGAGATCCATTTCCTCCCGGCAGCGCGTCATTACACCCAGATGACCCTTGCCTCCATCCTCGGCCTCGCGCCGGAGGAGGTCGTAACTGCCGGCAAGAAAGGCTGTGCAAAGGCTTCTGATGCGCTCGTGCGCTCGGTGATCGGCATGAGGCTCGTGAGGGATTCCCTCGAGATTGCTGAGATTGACAAGGCTTGCGACCTGGGCTACGAGATGCATACCGTTGCCCGTCAGGGCGTGAAGGTCGGCACCGTTGAGCAGGAGATCGTCGGCAGGATGGAAGGCACGACCATGTGCAAGGGCTGGGGCCCAAGTTTCGCAACCATCCTCACCCAGCATGGAGAGATCTTCCACTGCCACTCCCATGAGGCCGTCATCGAGCCGGGCAAGCTTCTCGTCATCGATGCCGGTGCCGAGAGCAATGTGCATTATGCATCGGACTTCACACGTACCTATCCGACTGCCGGAAAGTACACATCACAGCAGCGCGACATATATCAGATCGTATATGAGTGCAACGAACTCGCTTTCGAATTTGTCCGTCCGGGCGTGCGCTATCGCGACGTGCACCTTGCCGTCGCCCGTCACATGCTCGACTCTCTCAGCCAGCTAGGCCTCGTGAAGGGAGATCTCGACACTATGCTTGCAGAGGGCATCGCAGGTCTCTTCATGCCACATGGACTCGGCCACAACATGGGTATGGACGTTCATGACATGGAGGATCTCGGAGAGAATCTCGTCGGATACGATGACGATCAGACCCGCTCTCCTCAGCTCGGACTTGGCAGCCTCCGCATGGCACGAACCCTCGTCCCTGGAAATGTCCTTACCGACGAACCTGGCATCTACTTCATTCCGGACCTCATCGAGAGCTGGAAGAAGGACGGCGTGGACAAGGGAATGGTCAATTACGAAAAGCTCAAGGAATATTACACGTTCGGAGGTATCCGTCTCGAAGACGATGTTCTCGTCACTGAAGACGGCGCCCGCAGGCTCGGAAGCAAGCGTCTTCCTATCGCACCGGACGAAGTTGAGGCTGCAATGGCTGCTGAATAATGGAAACAGCAATGTGCATACTTGCCATCTGTGCCGGATTGGTCGGCATTGCTGGCAGCGTCATACCAGGACTCCCCGGCCCGCCCATCAGCTGGCTGGGGATGCTCCTTCTCTACTTCTGGGGCGGGGCCATCCGCTGCGGACACACTCTTTCGATGGGCCTCCTCGTGACCATGCTCGTCGTCACGACGATAGTCACCGTGGTAGACTACATGTTCCCGGCAGCCATGACCAAGGCCACCGGCGGCAGCAGGTACGCCTCCAGAGGCGCTTTGGGAGGAATGGTCGCAGGCTGTATACTCACTCCTATAGGCATGATCCTTGGCGCCTTTCTCGGCGCCTTCCTCTCTGAACTCTATTGGGGAGAGAAGAATGTAATCGATGCGGCCAAGGCTGCGGTCGGAGCGTTCGTCGGCGTACTCACCGGTACCGGACTCAAGCTTGCCGCTTCGGGAGTGATGATGTGGATGATAATAGCAAACGTGTAGGAAGACCTGATGAAGAAGATCCTAAGCCTTATCCTGGGGATAACTGTCGCCGCTACGGCCTTCGCGCAGTCGCAATGGACTGAGGTCGATGCAGCAGAGGCGGCTGACCTGATAATCGAGGAGGCACAGAGCCATCTCGGAAAACCATACAAATACGGAGCACGTGGTCCGAAGTCCTTTGACTGCAGCGGATTCGCCGGCTATGTGTACAGCCGTTTCGGATACACACTCGGACGCTCATCACGCGATCAGGCCCTCGACGGCAGGGAGGTAAGCGGAGATATGAGCGAACTCCAGAAAGGAGACATCATCATCTTTTCGGGAAGGAAGAAGGGTCAGGTAGGCCATGTCGGTATCTTCATGGATTTCGATACCAAGACCGGCACCGGACGCTTCATCCATGCAGACAAGGGCGGAGTAAGGATATCTCTGATGAGCGAACCGTACTACGAGACTCGCGTGATGGGTGTCCGAAGGATACTCCCGGACTTCGTCGCAGACTACAGGGGAGGAAGGTATCCTTTCGAGGAAGAAGCCCAGGTCAGCATCGCTCCGGACAGGATTGACCTCTCTGGCGGGGACCTCCGCGTGGTAGTGTTCGAAAGCGGAAAGTGGGCCCTGGTGGACTCTGAGGGCAGGGTGGCTGTGCCTGACGGTGCCGTGTCGGACAGGATCGTCCTCTATCCTGACGGCTCATGGAAGGCTGTGCCTCGCAAGATGGTGAAGATCCCGACCCTTTCGGGCAAGTCCGAGAAGAGCAGCGAAACGAAGAACGATGCAGCCCCTCAGGCAGCCGGTGGCAATACCGCTGTTTCCGGACAGTCGTCTGGCAGCCGTGTCGAAGGTGCAGACTCGACTTCCGTGACAGACAGCAGGCCTGAGGCCGCAAAGTCAGAGACTCCGGCCGTATACCATACCATCGTCAAGGGTGATACCCTCTACGGTATTTCAAAGAAATACGGAGTCTCCGTGAAGACAATCTGCCGCCTCAACGGCATATCCGAGAAGACGACCCTCCATCTGGGCCGCAAGCTCCGGATTAAGTAAAATAATATGCGTATATTCGCAGCTTCGAATAATTTGAAAAGTATATGAAAGTTCTCAAGTTCGGTGGAACATCCGTAGGCTCTGTGGAGAGCCTGAGGAATGTCAAGAAGATAGTGGAAGGCTGCAGCGAGCCTGTCGTGGTTGCCGTATCCGCTCTCGGCGGAATCACGGATAAACTCCTCAAGACAGCGTCTCTGGCCATGTCCGGTGACGAAGCCTATCTTCAGTCTATGGAGGAAATCGTTGCGCGCCACCATTCGGTAGTAGAGGACCTGATTCCGTCAGGCGCGGAGCGCAGCGCTCTTCTCGATCGCATAGATGCTCTCTTCTCTGAGCTTGACAGCATATTCCACGGAGTGTTCCTCATCCGCGACCTTTCGGAGAAGACATCCAACACCATCGTCAGCTATGGCGAGAGGCTTTCCAGCGATATATGTTCGGTGATGATCGACGGAGCAGTCCTTCATGACAGCCGCGAGTTCATCAAGACCGTCCGCAAGCAGGGCAGGAATCTCCTCGCGACCGAGGCCACCAACGAGCTCATCAAGGCGGAGTTCTCGGGACTCGGAAAGAGCGAGCAGATCAGCCTCGTCCCAGGATTCATCTCCCGCGACATCAACAGCGGTGAGGTCACCAACCTCGGTCGCGGCGGTTCGGACTACACCGCCAGCATCATTGCGGCGGCGCTCGACGCGGACAGCCTCGAGATATGGACCGACGTGGACGGATTCATGACTGCTGACCCTAGAATCATAAAGACAGCATATACCATCGACTCTCTCACCTACCTCGAGGCGATGGAGCTCTGTAACTTCGGTGCGAAGGTGGTATATCCGCCGACAATCTATCCTGCGTGTGCCAAGAACATACCTATCCTCATCAAGAACACCTTCCGTCCGGAGGTCAAGGGTACCGTCATCAGCAATGAGTCGGTGGCTGTGAAGGGACGTCCGATCAAGGGTATTTCTTCGATCAGCAATACCAGCATCATCACGGTTGCCGGTCTTTCGATGGTCGGCGTGATCGGTGTGAACAAGCGCATCTTCTCAGCCCTCGCAGAGAACGGAATCAGCGTGTTCCTCGTCAGCCAGGCTTCTTCGGAGAACAACACCTCCATCGGTGTCAAGGACGAGGACGGCGAGCTTGCGTGCCAGGTGCTCAACGAGGAGTTCGCGAAGGAAATCCAGACCGGAGCGATGTATCCGATGAGCATACAGAGCGGGCTTGCTACCATCGCTGTGGTCGGCGAGAACATGAGGCATACCCCTGGTATCTCCGGTAAGCTTTACGGCGCTCTCGGACGCAGCGGTATCAGCGTGATCGCATGCGCTCAGGGTGCAGCCGAGACCAATATTTCCTTCGTCGTAGATGGAAAGTGGCTCCGCAAGTCGCTCAACGTCATCCACGACAGTTTCTTCCTCTCGGAGTATCAGGTGATCAACATCTTCCTCTGCGGAATCGGCACCGTCGGCGGCAACCTCATCGAGCAGATCGCCAGCCAGAGGCAGAATCTCATGGACACCAGAAACCTCCAGCTCAACGTGGTCGGCATCGCGAACAGCCGCCATGCAATCTTCGACAGGGACGGACTCGAGCTGGACGGGTACAAGGAAAGGCTCATGGCCAGCGAACCATGCAATTTCCAGAAGTACAAGGAGGAGATTCTCGCGATGAACATCTACAACTCGGTGTTCGTGGACTGTACTGCCAGTGCGGAGGTCTCAGGCGCATATTTCGACTTCCTCGACCATAACGTGAACGTCGTGGCGGCAAACAAGATCGCAGCTTCGTCGGAGTACGCAAACTATGCAAAGCTCAAGGAGACCGCCCACAAGAGGGGCGTCAAGTTCCTCTTCGAGACCAACGTCGGCGCAGGCCTTCCTATCATCAATACGATCAACTCCCTCCGAGACAGCGGCGACCGCATCCTCAAGATCGAAGCCGTGCTCTCCGGAACCCTCAACTTCATCTTCAATACCATCAGCGCAGACATTCCTTTCAGCAAGACCGTACAGATGGCAAAGGAAGAAGGCTATTCGGAGCCTGACCCACGTATCGACCTCTGCGGAAAGGACGTGATCAGAAAGCTTGTCATCCTTTCCCGCGAATCTGGCTACATGATGGAGCAGGAAGACGTGGAGAAGCATCTCTTCGTCCCGGACGAGCTCTTTGCCGGCAGCCTCGAGAATTTCTGGGAGAGGCTTCCTGAGCTTGATGCTGACTTCGAGGCCCGCAGGCAGAAACTTGAGGCGGAGAACAAATGCTGGAGGTTTGTCGCTAAGCTCGAGGACGGAAAGGGTTCTGTCCAGCTCAGGGAAATCCCACAGGGCCACTCTTTCTACAAGCTTGAGGGAAGCAACAACATCATTCTCCTTACCACAGAGCGTTACAAGCAGTATCCTATGCTTATCCAGGGCTACGGTGCCGGTGCGAGCGTGACCGCGGCAGGTGTCTTCGGTGACATAATGAACATTGCAAACGTATAATCTTCGCAATAGAACGAAAACCAATCATGACTACTATGAAAAAGACCATCACCCTTCTCGCCTTGGCATTTGCCTTTGTGGCGTCTGCCAGCGCTCAGGATCTCTTCACTCCGCCTTCACAGGAAGGATGGACCCGGACCACTTCAACCCAGCGTCAGTCAGAGTATCCAAAGATCAATGCTGACGGTGAGTACTGGTTCCGTTTCAAGGCACCTTCCACCGCGAAGGACGTCAAGGTGAACTTCTGCAGCGTGGATTTCCCGGCCCAGCTAGATGCTGAAGGCTACTGGAACGTGATCACAAAGTCTCCGAAGGTCGGATTCAACCTCTATTATATCGTCATTGACGGCGTCAGGTATGCAGATCCTGGAGCAGATGTCGTGTATTGTAATGGTTGGACAGCTTATCTCGAGGTCGCTTCTCCAACCGATTCATATTACCAGATGCAGGACGTCCCTCACGGAGAGGTCCGCGAGCACTGGTTCTACTCACATGTCTCAAAGGAATGGCGCAGGGCCTATGTCTACACTCCTGCGGAGTATGAGACCAACCCTGACAAGCGCTATCCTGTACTCTACCTCCAGCATGGAGCGGGCGAGATGGAACAGGAGTGGACACATTCGGGTTTCGCAGCCATCATCGCCGACAACATGATCGCCGAGGGCAGTGTGGAGCCGATGATCATCGTCATGAACAACGACTTCGTATACCGTCCCGGTGACAACCGCGGAAGGCTTGCTCTTTCCGACACCTGGTCGGAGAACTTCTCTGACATGTTCATCAAGGAGGCTATTCCTGATATCGACGCAAGCTACAGGACCATCGCAGACCCTCAGCACAGGGCAATGGCCGGTCTCTCTCTCGGCGGAATGCTCACCAACAATGTCGGCCTCGGCCACAGCGACATGTTCGCATATTACGGCATCTTCAGCGGCGGAGTCGCAGAGCACCCAGAGCAGATCGACAAGAAGACCGTGAAGCTCGTCTTCGAGACCTGCGGAGAGCTTGAATATCCGGAGAGAATCCAGACCAACGTGGATCTCCTCAACTCGATCGGAATCAAGGCTGAGACCTATGTCTCACCGAACACCGCTCATGAGTGGCAGACCTGGCGACGCAGCCTCCACGAGTTCCTTCCTAAGATCTTCAAGGACTAGTCTATCTGCCGGCAATCCTGGCTTCGAAATACTCTTTCAGGTCGTTCCACCTGTAGTAAGTCCCGCTTACTGCCTGGAGCGGCCTGAATTGTCTTTCCTGCTCGTTATAGAGCAGCTTTACCAGGATATCAGGGGATTTGCGGCTGCGGTAGAACACCATCTGGAGATTGGAACCCATGGGGATCATGTCTCCGGCACACCACTGCTCATGGGCGCTGGTCTGCTCGAGGCGCAGGTCCATGCCGCTGAAGGACATCAGGGCGCAGAGCGGGAGCAGCGCGGTGTCATGGGTGAAGCGCAGGTCGGCGGCGCGATGGCTGTTTTCAGAGATTGCTTCATCGGCCTTTGCGATTATGTCACGCAGTGTCCTGATTCCCTGCTTTGCTGTGACGTCTCCGTAGAGCAGAGAGTTCGAATTCTCTGTATAGAACACGTCGCTGTCGTTGGCGGCGAGGATAAAGAGTTCGTCGAGAGTGAAGAAGGAGTGGATATCGACCGTCCCTTCGAGGTCCATGGTCTCCGTGTAGGTGGCGCAGCTGAACAGGTCTTCGCAGAATTCGTAAGGGTCGCCGAGCGCCATTGCTTTTTCCGCGTCGGTGAAGAGCACGCCGTAGAGCCTTTCCGGATTGATGTTATCATGCACATATCTGTCGCTGTCCGGTCCTACCGTCACCTGCTGCCCGCGTCCCTTGCTGTCCCAGACCATGAGGTAATCCATGTACCTCGTGCCTGTGTCCATCGTGACGGCCATCAGGGGCTTCTGCCTCTGGAGTTCGAGCAGGAAGTTGGACATCGAAAGTATGCATCTCTGCACGGTGCTGGATACGGCGTCGACCTCATTCCTCTGCCTGGATTTGAAGACCTCGGGGAAGCGTGCAACCATCCTCGACGCGATTTCCCTATGTTCGCGGCCGCCCCTTGGGGTCAGCATCTCGTACATGCCGTCGGCCGTCTCCATCATCGTCCCGATCTGCC
>JAGHUQ010000042.1 GCA_018064725.1 Candidatus Cryptobacteroides caccocaballi | reverse complement strand
GAGATCCTCGCTTCATTCGAGGAGATCCAGATCGAGCTCACCCAGTTCCTCAACCTCTTCAACGACACCCTCGAGGCAGAGGACAAGGCATACGAGCAGTTCGACCAGGAGTTCCAGTCACTTTCTGAGCAGTGGACCATGGCTTACAACTCTACCATCCGCAGCGAGGAGTATGACCTCTCTGAGGAGGAGATCGAGGAGTACACCGCAATCCTCAACGGTATCTACCAGAACATGCAGGACCTCCAGACCTGGGCTGAAGAGAGCTACAGCAACGGCACTCTCGCTGCCGACCTCGAGGAGATTCTCTCACAGTTCGAGGGCATCCAGATTCAGATAACCCAGTACATCAACCTCTTCAACGACGAGGTGAACGCATAAGCGTCGTACCGGGCGCACGTGTCGCGCAGGCATCTTGCCTGGCATGACTGCACTTAAACGTCATACCAGCGCTTCGTAGCAAGATTCTAACGCACTGACTATCAGTCGCAAATCATACGGACGGTTCCCCTTTCCGGGGGAGCCGTCCTTTCGTTATGTCGCAATGAGTCAAAGAAATGCTATATTTGTATGATACAAGTATAAGGCTATGATACGGATGTACAGATATTCGGAAGGGGAGAGCTCGTTCATCATGATCGATGGACGGGATGTCGAGATACCGCGTTTCCGCACGCCCAAGGCGATCCATGCGCTATGCCTGATCAATGATGCGGCAGGCATAGTGATCATGGACTATCCGGCTGACAGTGACGCAGCCGACTTCCGCATGGAATTCTACGGTGCGGACGGCACGCAGCATGGATTGGAGCCCCACGATACAGAGGGCTCGCTCGAAGGAATGGTTCGCAGCGCAGCGATGTGCGCCGTGGCATTTGCTGACCTTCTCGGGATAAAGCCTTTCCACTCGAAGGAATACCGCTTCGAGGCTGCAGACGGCATCCATGACGCATTCATAGACTCGCACCTTGGAGAGTGCAAGATGGTCCGTCTGGACTCAGATCCGGATGCAGGAGCAACCCTATGCGAAGGGGAATTCGAATAGCTAAGGATAAGAACGACTACCTGACCTCGACCGCAGTGCTCTGAAGTATGCGTGAATGAGGAGGGACCGAGTGCGTGAGCCATACGTTACCTCCTACGACAGTATCATGACCTATTCTGACGTTTCCGAGAATTGAGGCATTCGAATATACGGTAACATTATCCTCCAGTATCGGATGGCGAGGCTGGTCGATAGGAAGTCCGTTCTCATCATAATGGAAGTTCTTAGCACCGAGGGTCACGCCCTGATAGAGCATGACATGGTTTCCGATGATGGTCGTGGCACCGATGACGATTCCGGTACCATGGTCAATTGCGAAGTACTCTCCGATCTTCGCGGCAGGATGGATGTCAATGCCTGTCTTTGAGTGTGCCATTTCCGTGATCATGCGCGGGAGAAGCGGGATTCCGGCCTCGATAAGGGCATGCGCGAAGCGATAATGTATCATCACGGTGATTGCAGGGTAAGCATACACGATCTCAGCAAGCGATGTCACCGCAGGGTCATTCTCCGCGATGGCTACGAGATCTGTGAGAACCAGCCTCTTTATCTCAGGCAGGCAGTCTATGAAGCCCTCAACAGGCTCTGTTGTATGTTTAGTGAGTATGTCGGCTATAATGGCCGCAGCTGTGCTTGGAAGCACATCCCTGTAAAGTTCAGGGAAGATGTAGCAACGAACATAGCCCATCATCTTCTCCAAAGCATCTGGAGAAGGGATGGTTGATGAAGCCTGAAGCTGTTTTGAAATATCTTTTATATCAATCATTATTCTGAGAAAAGTGGTGTTGAAAGATAGCGTTCTCCTGTATCAGGAAGAAGCGCGACTATCATCTTTCCGGCGTATTCCGGATTCCTTGCCAGAGTTGCCGCAGCACTGAATGCCGCACCGGAACTGATGCCAGCAAGAAGTCCTGCCATTCGTGCAAGGCTGCGCGAACCATCGTATGATTCCTCTGTCGTCACAGTCATGATACGGTCCACGACGCTTTCGTCAAAGATCTCCGGCACAAAACCGGCACCGATGCCCTGAATGCCATGAGGACCCGGATTCCCGCCAGAAAGGACGGGAGATTCCGAAGGTTCCACTGCTACGACCTCCACAGAGGCCTTGTGGCTCTTGAGACCGCGTCCTGTACCGATGACAGTACCGCAGGTGCCAGCGCAGGCAACGAAGACATCAACTGCGCCTTCCGTATCGTTCCATATCTCTTCCGCTGTCGTCTTTTCATGCGCAAGAGGATTTGCCGTATTGCTGAACTGTCCGAGTATTACGGCACCGGGAGTAGATGACCGAAGTTCCTCTGCGCGTCTGATAGCACCTCCCATGCCCTCACTTCCGGGAGTGAGAACCAGGGTCGCGCCATATGCCTTCAGGAGGTTGCGACGCTCGATGCTCATGGTCTCGGGCATGGTCAGTATGACCTTATATCCTTTCGAGATGCCAACCCATGCTAGGCCGACGCCGGTGTTTCCGCTGGTTGGTTCGATGATGGTCGCACCTGGGGTAAGAACTCCGCTGCGCTCCGCATCCTCAATCATCGACAGAGCGACACGGTCCTTTGCGCTGCCACCGGGATTGAATGCCTCTATCTTGACGGCCAGGCGGGCCTGCTGTCCTTCCAGTCCACTTATCTCCAGGAGGGGAGTCCGTCCGATAAGTTCTGTCAGAGAATTGTAAATCATAGTCAAGTCGTTTTACCTCCGACAAAGTTAGCAAATCAATCGGGAAATGGAATTGCAGGAAGAAATACTATCTTTGTCAAAAATGGGCAGGATGAATCATTCCCACAGAACAATTGCATTGACGCTGGTACTGATGTTCGTCACGGCGAACGTCGGAGCACAGTCGTCCTCCACCAAGGTGAGAGTCCTGGAAAGAGGCTCGGGCACGCTTTCAGGAACGGTCATCATGGACCCGGGAAAGAGCATGGGCAATACCGGTCGTGCAATCGGTGCAGAAGGGATGATGGGGCCTAGAGCCGCTGAAGAAATCGTCGATCCAAGGTGGAATGACCGCTACGAGAAAAATGATTACAAGGACCTCCAGCAGCAGCTCGACGAGAGGGCTTGGAGCGACGAGGACAGCGCATGGGAAAGGGCATCCTCACTCGGCACCAAGGAAGCTTTCCAAAGGTATATCGGCATGTATCCTCTCGGCATACACCTCGCCGAGGCTCAGCAGCATATCATCGACATAGACATCGAGAATGTCCTCAACAACCCGCACGCAGACCTTCCAGGCTTCAGACATGTCAGGAAGGATGAGGAGTCCGACAACAGCACCATCACCATCCACAACAGCACAGGCACCAGACTGCACATTCTATTCAGCGGAGAGGAGAGCAAGGACGTCTACATCCCACGGGGAGGGAAGACGGCGCTCACCGTCAGCAACGGAAACTGCAAGATCGCAGCACTCGTTGACGATCCAAAGGTCACTCCATTCGCGGGCAAAGGCTATCTGGAAGGCGGCGAGTACGAAGTCACCTTCTACATCAACAAAGGCAACTCTGTCCCTCCGCCTGACGGATGGCTGCGCCATATGTTTTAGAGAGTAGAAGGGATCCGTGCACTACTTCACTGCATCCATTATCTGCTTGCAGATAGCCTGCATACCTTTGATGGAAGGGTGGCCATTCTGTTTCTCGACATCATAGAGTTCGATGAGCTGTACGCTGTAATGCTTGCACACCTCACGGAAAGTCTCGTTGACATCCTCCCTGAGCTCAGAGTTGAGGAGCGCATATACCTTTGCATTCGGGTAGAGTCTCTGGAGTGCGTCAAGAGTATAAGCCAATGCAGGGCGAAGAGTGTTGCAGTCCTCCTTAGTGATGTGGGAATACTTATATTCACCTACCGGAGCTCCAGACCATGCATCATTGGTACCGCCAAAGAGGAAAATGATGTCTGGATTACCAAGCTTCCAGATACGGGAGTTGAAGGAAGAATTGGCGACATTTCTTTTGCCGTAGCCTGTATTGCAGATGGTAGTTCCACCCCATGAGTCATTGACTTCGAGTTCATATCCCATGGCTTCATTGTAAAGGCTCCACCATGTCTGACCGACCTCGGTCACGTCATTTCTGTCATTTGGATAGAATGGTGCCTGTCCTGCGGGATTTGCTCCCTCAAAGGTAGAATAGGAGTCACCAAGGATTGAGACTTTCTTTGTCTGCGCATTCGCGGACACAGCAATCATAGTTATCGCGAAGGCGATAGAGACAATCTTTTTCATATAAGTGTTATTGGTTAATAGCATCAATTCTATCAAAGGTATACTTTTTTTGCTAACTTTGCTAAAGACACTGACTTTTATTACTGATAACCACATGACCAAAAGACTACTGACGGCAGCGAGCCTGCTGTTGATGGCGACTGCCATATTCGCCAAAGACCACGAAGGCATCACCTCATCCAGCCTCGGTGCTGGGCGCTTCACACTGATCGAGAACTCAAAGCCGACATCAATCCTCATTTCCGCAGATGACAAGAAAGGCGTAATCATAGCGGCTGAAGCACTTCAGGCCGATTTTGAGCGCGTATGCGGCACAAAGTCTTCGCTCATCACGACGCTGTCAGGAATTCCGTCATCAAGAAAGACTATCATAGCAGGTACTCTCGACAGTCCGTACATCCAGCAGATCGTTAAGGCAGGAAAGCTCGATGCAAACCAGCTGAATGGCAAGGTCGAAAAATACCTGATGACCATGGTCAGCAATCCTGTAGAAGGCGTGGATGAAGCACTCGTGATCGCCGGCAGCGACATGCGCGGTACCATATATGGTATCTATGAGCTCTCTGAGCAGATGGGCGTGTCGCCTTGGTATGACTGGATGGATGTCCCTGTCGTGCACCAGGACAATCTCTCTATAGCCAACGGAACATATACGGCAGGGGAGCCGGCCGTGCGCTACCGCGGTATCTTCCTCAACGACGAGGCTCCGTGCCTGACGACATGGGTCAAGAACACCTTCGGTACCGATTTTGGCGGCCACGAGTTCTACGCTCGCGCGTTCGAACTCATCCTACGACTCAGAGGAAACTTCATGTGGCCTGCAATGTGGGGATGGAGCTTCTATGCAGATGACCCTCTCAACTCGCAGACCGCCAACGACATGGGCGTCATCATGGGAACCAGCCACCATGAGCCTATGGCCCGCAACCACCAGGAATGGGTGCGCAAGGGCGGTAAGGAAGGAGAATGGGACTATGTGACAAATCAGAAGGTCATAGACCAGTTCTTCCGCGAGGGCATGCAGCGCGCCAAGGATACCGAGGATCTCATCACCATCGGTATGCGCGGAGATGGTGACACCGCCATGGGCGCAAGGGAAGGTCATGACGACGAGTTCGTGTCGAACGACGCGGCAATCATCAAGATTCTCGAGAAGGTGGTCAAGAACCAGCGCAAGATCATAGCAAAGGAGACCGGCCGTCCAGCTGCAGAGCGTCAGCAGGTATGGGCCCTCTACAAGGAGGTGCAGCGCTATTATGATCAGGGTCTCCAGGTGCCTGAGGATGCGATCATACTCTTCAGCGACGACAACTGGGGTGATATCCGCCGTCTCCCTTCGAAGGAGGAGCTCAAGCACAAGGGCGGTTTCGGTATGTACTACCATGTGGATTACGTCGGTGCTCCAAGGAACAGCAAGTGGCTGAACATAACGCCTATACAGCACATATGGGATCAGCTCACCCTCACTTACCAGTACGGAGTCGACAAGCTCTGGGTGCTCAACGTCGGTGACCTGAAACCGATGGAATATCCTATCAGCCTGTTCATGGACATGGCATGGGATCCGACGCGATACGATGCGGCAAACCTGCTCGACCATACGCGCACCTTCTGCGCCCGGCAGTTCGGCGAAGATCAGGCATACGAGGCCGCCCGCATACTCAATCTCTACAGCAAATACGCTGGACGCGTGACAGCCGAGATGCTCGACGCACGCACCTACAACATCTACAACGGCGAGTGGAAGCAGGTTGCAGACGAGTTCATGCGTCTAGAGACCGAGGCTCTCCGCCAGTTCATCACCCTCCCGGCCGAATATAAAGATGCATACCGTCAGCTGATTCTTTTCCCTGTGCAGGCGCTGGGCAACGTATATCAGATGTACTATGCGCAGGCTATGAATCTCAAGCTCTATGCTGAGGGCAATCCGGAGGCAAACATCTGGGCTGACCGCTGCGAGGAGGCATTCAGGCGCGATGCCGAGCTCTGCCGTCAGTACAATGAGGACATCGCCGGCGGAAAGTGGAACGGAATGATGATACAGAAGCATATCGGTTACCGCAGCTGGAACGACAATTTCCCTGCAGACATGCTTCCGCGCCTCCTCAGATATGAGGGTAATACGGACATCGACGGCGGCTATGTCTTCGGCACAGTCGCAAAGCATGAGGCTCCTGCTCCAGTTCGTCCAGCCGGAGGTCCTCAGGGTGGTCCAGCAGGCTTCCGCTCTGGCTTCATGCAGGGCCCGCCTATGGTAAATCTTTCTGATGGCCCAAGTTTCATGCAGGTCGTTCAGGCTGACGGTTACATAGCCATGGACGCGGAACATTTCTATGAGAAGAAGGACGCGGCAGAGGGTTCATGGACCATTATCCCAGATTACGGACGTACCCGCAGCGGCATTGCAATCCATCCATACACAGCAGGCACGGACGGCGCCAGCATAAGCTACAAAGTCGAACTTCCGGCAGGCCTCAGCGAGGTCAATGTCCATGTCATTACCGGTACGACGCTCGCGTTTGCACGCAAGGAAGGACACCGCTATACAGTTGCATTCGACGACAATGATCCAGTAGAGGTGAACTTCAACGGCGAGCTCAATGAGGAACCGGAGAATGTCTACCGCGTGATGTATCCTGCAGCGGCGGCTCGAGTAATCGACATGCCTGTCAAGCTCGCCCTTGGTTCTGCGACCACAAACGGTGCTTCCGCAAATGGTCAGACAGGCGACTCTGGAAGCAGCGTTCATACGCTGACAATCAAGCCACTCGACCCTGGCGTCATCCTCACGAAGATCGTCATCGACCTCGGAGGCTACCAGGAATCATTCCTCTTCGGCAACGAATCGCCTTGCGGCAGG
>JAGHUQ010000117.1 GCA_018064725.1 Candidatus Cryptobacteroides caccocaballi | reverse complement strand
GGCTTTTCTCCTTCCAGATAGACATAAATATACCGGTCATGGCGTCCGGGATGCCCCCTCTGGAGATAGACGACGTCCACGACGCATTCCTCGCCCGGCTCAACCACCTGAGCCGAGAGAGCGGCCCTCACGCACGAGCATGAAGTCTCAACCCTGTCTAATGTGAGGGCCGCCGGGCCGACGTTCGTGAAGCGGAAGGCGGCCACGATGGGTGCGTCCTTCTGATGCACCTGCGGCGTGTGTATGGTCAGAGAGTCGAAGACCACCCTGTCATCGCACCATGAGGTGCGGCGCGCCGCCGCCAGGCTGTCGACCCTCTCGCGCGGAAGCATCCTTATCTGCGCTCCCGCGGCCTGGCTCAACAGCAGCATTACTGCGATGGCTATGATCCTGATGTTCTTCATTCCCCGAAAATTCATGACAGTGGCAAAGGCGCTTCAACGGCCCGGCCCTGAAAGGCTAATCTATCCTGCTGTATACATAAATGTCTTCCGCATCGTCAGTCGAGGTCCATTCCATCTCCTCTTCGGTGAGCGATGTTATCTTGTACTGATGGTCCCAGTATTCGTATGTATAGTCGTATATGCCTCTGATGACAGTGCCCTCGGCTTCCTCGACGAGATTGTACTCTCCGGTATATTGCGTAGGGTACATCGATCCGACAGTCTGAGTCAGCACGAAAGTCTTGTCCTTGCTGAGCTTCACGACCACGCTTCCGCTCTCCACGGCATTGCCCTTCCACTGCATCAGGTCCCACTCACCTGCAATGTTTGTGAGACTGACGCGGAGCTGAACCGGCTGCGGTGCTTCCGGTGCCGGTTTCTCGCAGGCCACTGCCGCGAGCACGCAGAATATTGCTATGATGATTTTCTTCATTTGCTTTCCTCCCATTCACTAAAGCCATCCTGAACCGTTGCCCTTTCTCACGGTCACGGTAATGGTCCTGTTCTCTCCTCCTGCGTTCACGACAGCAGATGTGACGCCTTCTGCCTTGCCGACGAAGGTGATGACGGCTCCAGATACGCTGGCATCAGCCACAGAACTGTCCTTGACGCTCACGCTCACCGTGCCTGGGACATCGTAATATCTGGATGCGTCGATCTTGACGCTGGCTCCAGGTGCGACATAGACATTAGGGATGATCATCGGTGCTCCGGCACCCTTGACCGAACTGAGGAGTGCAGCGACGTTGACCTGCCCTGCGCTCATCTTCCCCCTGAAGCTTTCGAGATCGATTTTCTTCTTCTGGTTCTGACCGAGATCAGCGACGTACTTGTAATAATATTTCGGTCCGCTGAGGACATCCTCGCCTATCGGCGTTGCACTTTCTTCGAGCAGCTTCCTATACTCTTCTGCCTTGAGGTGGCGATGGTTCTGAGCCGCATACGAGATAGCAAGCGCCAGAGCTGACGACACGTGCGGAGTAGCCATTGAGCTTCCTTCCATGTATGCGTATCCGGACTCTGAAATATGGTATGGGACAGTGGAGAGAATACATCCTATCTCACCGTAGATTCCGTCCTTCTCATAGTCGTAGAAATAGTCCTGGTCACCTCCAGGAGCGCAAATGCTCGAACCCGTGCCATAGTTCGTGTACACGGCCGGAGTGAGGTCCGGTGAGGTTCCGATTACGGAAACGAAATCTCCGTATGCACCCGGATAACCAGCGGCTGCAGCGCTCTCGTTGCCTGCTGCAAATACACCGATTCCACCTTCGATCGGACCGTTCGGAGATCCTGCGGTGTGCACGAAATAGAACAGTGCATCCTTCTCGATCGGACAGTCCGTCATCCATTCGTCATCAGTGCCGTACATGGGAGCCCAGTCGTACTGGTTGGCCTTGCTGGAGGTGTAGCCCCAGCTGCACTGAAGTATGACGGCACCGTTGTCTGCAGCGTACTTGATAGCCTTCACCTCTGCGAGGATGGAAGCCACGTAGTTGCCGCTGAAAATCTGGCAGGACATGATCTTTACGCCAGGTACGGAGCCGTTACCGCCAGCGATGGAACTGATTCCTATGCCGTTGTTGTTCTGCGCCGCAATGACACCGGCGACGTGTGTGCCGTGTCCCGTGTCAGCGGAGAGTGAGTATGAAATCTGTCCGCTCCCCTTCACGAAGTTGTATCCGTAGTAGTCTCCGGCATATCCGTTGCCGTCGTTGTCCTTCTCGGATGCGAAGATCTCGCCCTCGTTGTGCCACATGTTTGCCCTGAGGTCGGGATGGTCATAGAATACGCCCTCGTCGACGATTGCGACGATTACTGAAGGATCTCCGGTGCAATCCTTCCATGCATCCCTGACATTTACGTCAGCGCCGGCTGCGAATCCCCTCTCCCAGAGGTCGCCGGTGTTGACAAGGTTCCACTGGAGTCCGAGCATCGGGTCGTCAAAAAGTCCCTGGGCCTTGGTCACAGGAATGGCAGAGATATCAAAAGGAATGGCGCGTTTCTCAGGGTTGTAGGCACGTTTGATCGTGTGGTTGTATTCGACCCCGCTGACTTCTCCAAGGGCGGCGAGACGGCGTCCGACCTCCTCTATGTCATTGGCAGCGTCGAAACGCACCACATACCAGAGATGGAGCCCTGCCTCGCGGGTGCGGTCCTCATTGCGTGGGTCCACAGGGAATACGCGCTCGAACTCGTATGCACCGGCGATTTCGAAAATCTCATCAACCGACGGGATTCCTGCCTTGGTGGCGATTGCCGACTCGAGTATGTCCGCGACTTCCGGACTGAACTTCACGAGAAGCTCACCCTTCACTGCCGCATCCTTGATCGAAATCTCCTCGTCGATCTCCACGACGCTTCTGCATGAAGCCAGAATGGCGATGGAAAACGCGAGTATTATGTATCTATATATCTTCATCAGTCTCCTATGTATATGTCTGTGTGTTCCTTGTAGCCTTCGTAGAAGGTCCAGTAATAGTCCATGTTTGCCGGCACATTGGTAAAATATGCAGCCGTGCCGTCGCTTGCGTGTCCTTCCTGAGGATAGCAGAGCGAATATGGATCCCATGAAGTGAGGTTAGGATGGTAAAGCACCCAGTCCGGAACCTCACCGTACATCCTGTTGAGGTTGAATGCGAAATACTTCACGTTCGGAAGTACCTTCGGCGTGCCGACGAGGGTGGTCGGAAGGTTCATCTCCGCGCAGTCTGCCTCGGTATATTTCACATCGTAGTCAAGCATGTCGGGCATTTCCCCTTCGATGAAATTAACCGAGAGACGGAGGGTGTCGAGCTGCTCCCACTCAAGGAGCCTTCTGGGGAACTCACCCTTGAAACCGCCTAGCTTCTCGCTGACCGTGTTGTTCAGGTCGAGGATGTAGCCTCTCTGACAGGTGTTAAGGAGGAGTGCATGGAGATTAGGGAAGTTCTCCGGGGTAAGCACATCAGGAAGCTCGCTGAAGTTGTTGCAGCTGAGGTCAAGCCATTCCAGATTCTTCAGGTTCCTGAATGATTCCGGAAGGTCGCTCAGTCCATATGCAGATACGGTGAGTCTCTTGAGATTGGTGAGCTTGCAGATGTTCTCTCCTATGTTGATGTCATAGAGGAAGGAGTTCGAGTTCGAGAAGAACACGAGGTTCTCCGCCTCCGTGAGGTACTGCACTTCGTAAGGAATCTCCTCGGTCGTCGAGAAGAGCTCGAACCTTGCGTACCTTACGCGTCCGGCCTTTGCAGGGGTGTATCCCGGGTCACCTTCCTCCCAGAGAGTGACATTGTCCCAGTCACGCATAGGCTCAGCCTGGTTGATGGCATGCATCGTGTTGAGGTTTCGGGCTATTGAGAGCACGACGATAGAGTCTCCTTCATGTCCGACGGTGATCTCAGGAGCTGCTGCCTGAAGGACGTCGAGCTCATCGGCAGAGTCAACTGTCCATCCTGCGAGAGGCGTGAATGACACCTTTGCCTCCCTGCTGAGGGGAACTGAATTGATGCCCCACTTGAACTTGAGTGTCACTTCGCGAGGACGTGCTCCCCTGTCGATGTTGAACTCAGGCTCCTCGCAGCTCAGCCAGTTCTTTGCTGAAGATGGAATGTTCACCTTGAAAGGTACGTTGGTCCTGACCTTCACCTCGAACACACGCTTGTCCACGTATGCATAGTTGCCAATCTTGACCTCGCCCTCAGCGAGCGAGATATTATATCCATATCCGTCCTGGCTCACCTGGATATCCCTGCTTTCGCCTGAAACGCGGTTCTTGAAGCGGACGAGACCGGTCCTGGGCGTGCTTACGACGGTGGAGTCTATGCTTATGACGCATTCTGCAGATGCCGGTCCGTTTGCCGGAGATATTGTGATCCAGGGGTTGTCGGTAGATGCCATCCATGACTCGGATGAGCTGAGTGACACCCCGAACGATCCGCCCTGAGCCTCAGCAGTGATGCTGTCGACGTCGATCCTGAAATCGACTGACGCCTCATTCTGCCGGCAGGAAGCGAGTCCCATCGCCACGATAGCTGAAATTATGTAGTATAAGGTCTTCTTCATTATTCTAGCATGTAGTCACAGTTGATGATGTTCTGAGTCTTGTCGTACATCAGAATATACGCGCCCACACGCCATTCGTAGCAGATGTCAGATGCATCGAAGGTGATGTTCGGATTGTCGCTGATGTCGAGATAGTAGCACAGAGGAGAAATGGTGTCCGACACCTTTCTGAGGTCGTTGGAACCCAGATAGAGGCCTCTCAGGCCCTTGTGCTGATAGATTCCTGTAGGCCAGTCACGGAAACACCTGCCACCGTTCGAATCTCTCTGGCTGCGGAGCGAGAGCACGGTGAGGTACGCAGAGTCGAGGCATGACCATGGGAACTTTACGAAACGGTTGTTGCCGAGGTCGAGTCCATAGAGATATGGGATGTTCACCGCGTTGAAGCTCTTCTCTGGGAG
>JAGHUQ010000077.1 GCA_018064725.1 Candidatus Cryptobacteroides caccocaballi | reverse complement strand
CCTATCGTCCTCGGAAAGAAGGACGGTGCGATGGCAGCGGCGAGCGAGTCAAGCTCCTTCCCGAACCTCGACTATGAGATTGAATATTTCGTCGGCCCCGGCGAGATCGTAAGAATCAAGGGAGACGGCTACGAACAGCTCCGCAAGCCGAACAAGAAGATGCAGATATGCTCTTTCCTCTGGGTTTATTACGGTTTCCCTAACTCCATCTACGAAGGCAAGTGCGCCGAGATCATGCGTAACGAGTGTGGTCGCGTGATGGGAGAGGAGGACAAGACAGAAGTCGATTGCGCCTGTGGCATCCCGGACAGCGGAATCGGAATGGCAGTCGGATACGCAGAGGGCCACAAGGTTCCTTACCAGCGCGCAATCCAGAAATACACACCTACCTGGCCACGTTCATTCATGCCATCGAACCAGGAGCATCGCGAACTCGTCGCCAAGATGAAGCTCATTCCCAATGCACCTGTGCTCAAGGGCAAGAGGGTTCTCTTCTGCGATGACAGCATCGTTCGAGGCACCCAGCTCCGCGACAACACCAAGGTTCTCACCGAACTCGGAGCGAAGGAAGTCCACATGCGAATCGCATGTCCACCTCTCATCTACGCATGTCCGTTCATAAACTTCTCGGCAAGCAAGAGTGAGATGGACCTCATCACCCGCAGGGTCATCAAGAAGTTCGAAGGCGACGCAAACAAGAACCTCGAGGCATACGCCACCGCAGGTACACCTGAATATGAGAGGATGGTTGAGGACATCAGGCAGCAGTTCAGCCTCTCATCACTCCAGTTCAGCAAGCTCGAGACCCTCGTAAAGGCAATCGGACTCGAGAAGTGCCAGATCTGTACGCACTGCTTCGACGGAAGCTCGGCTTACACACTCGAAGAGATCAACACTCCAGGCGAGACTCTGCTCTAGGATGAATTCGAAACTCAAGAAGATATTTGAAAGACGCCCCGCATCGAGGCGTCTTTTGCGCATTTGGATGGTCACCGGCCTTATCCCTTTCCAGAAGAGGGAGGGTCTGTCGCCGATCGAGTGTCCGTCATGTGGCAAGGTCTTCGACACCGCATTCTGCCCTGACTGCGGACAAAAGCGTAGCAGCTCAGCAAGCTCGAAGAAGTTCTTCAAGGGAAGCTTCGACAGCATCCCTTTCATGAACGACGACGCAAAGAGGACTTTCATCCACCTGCTGTTCAGGCCGGGCTACATGATTCGAGACTATCTCCAGGGAAAGAACAGCAGTTACCTCTCCCCTATGACTGCGCTCATAATCTTCTATGCCTTCTTTGCGATGGTGGCGAGCATAGCCTCTCCGGAAGCCAGGAACGCGCATAGGTTCAAGGAATACGGAAGCTTCAGGGACAGTCTCCAGAACGCATCCATCAACATAACCATCGAGGGAAAGGAGAAGGCGGATACGGCTTATGCCCAGGAGACAGTGGAAGAGATAGTCGAGAAGTCGGTCGAGAAGGACTATGCCGTGAATGCGATAGGAGCTGCGACCACGCTGCTCGATGCGTATATGCTCCTCCATCTCGACACCAACCCGGAATATGTGGACACGGAGTTCAAGGCCTCTGTCGCGGCCCTCGAAGCTGCCCTGAGAAACGGAGGAATCTCGCTCTTCCTAGGCAACCTGATAATGCTCAGCCTTGCCATCTGGCTGGTCTTCCGCAAGAAGTACAGGATCTCATTCTCTGCAGCAGCGGCCATATCCGCATACATACTCTGCCAGTACTGCTTCTACATGCTGTTTGCACTTGCTCTCACGCTCGGACGAAGCACCAAGATAGGAATGTTGCTGATGGCGCTCCTCATGATATTCGATTTCTGTCAGCTGTTCGGCTTCGACCGCAGGAAATCCTTGAAGAAAACCATTCATGTCGGTCTGGTGATAACGGCGCAGTGGTGTGTGCTATTCAGCATAATGATGTCCGTGATCTTGCTGATCACATTTATTTAACAGAAAGATTCGCAACCCTAAAACAAAGAAACGATGTTCAGATTTGACAGCGACTACCTGGAAGGATGCCTTCCGGAGATACTTCAGGCTCTTCAGGAAACAAACTTCGAGCAGACCCTCGGCTACGGAATGGATCCGCACTGCGCCCATGCAAAGGAACTCATAAAGGACGCAATCGGAGCTCCCGATGCTGACGTACATTTCCTCGTCGGTGGAACACAGACCAACGTCACCGTCATCGCGCACATACTCCGTCCATATCAGGCAGTGATCTGCGCTGAGTCCGGACACATCAATGTGCATGAGACCATGGCCGTGGAGCACAACGGGCACAAGTGCATCGCCCTCCCTACCGGCAACGGAAAGATCAGCGCCGCACAGATAGAGCATGTGCTCGTAGAGCATCGCGACGACTACAGCAAGGAGCACACCGCACAGCCTGCGATGGTCTATATCTCCTTCCCAACCGAGAAGGGCACCATATACAGCAAGGCCGAGCTCGAGGCGATCTCGAAGGTCTGCCGCGAATGGAACATTCCGCTCTTCGTGGACGGTGCTCGTCTGGGCTACGGACTCGCATCTCCTGCCTGCGAAATCACTCTCCAGGATCTTGCAAAGCTCGCTGACGTATTCTATATCGGAGGTACCAAGCAGGGAGCACTCTTCGGCGAGGCCGTCGTTTTCACCGACACCCGCCTCTCGAAGGACTTCCGCTACAGCATCAAGATGAACGGCGGCATGCTCGCCAAGGGCCGCATGCTCGGCATCCAGTTCGAGACCCTCTTCACCGACGGTATCTACATCCGCGCCGCCAAGAACGCCATCGACAAGGCATTCGCCATCAGGGACGCCTTCGCGGCGAAGGGATTCCCGTTCTTCGCCGAGAGCCCTACCAACCAGCAGTTCCCTATCCTGCCAAACGAACTGATTGCCGAGCTCCGCAAGAAATTCAGCTTCGAGTCATGGGGATTCGTCGACGATGGCCACACAGCAGTCCGTTTCTGCACCAGCTGGGCCACAACCGACGAGGCCGTCGACAGCCTTCTCGCCGAGATCGGGAAGCTCTAGACCGCTTCTGCGGACAGATATGAATACAAGAAAGGGGGACCTCACGGCCACCCCTTCTTTTTTTTAGTTCAGTATATATGTTGTTTAGCAATCCCTGCGTACAGGGAGCATTCTGAGAATCAATTATTGTTTCCCACGCGGGACATCTCGTCGAGGTTACCGACCTTGCGGGCCTTCGTGCTCTGTGCCTGTCCGAAGTTCCATGTAAGGTCGACGATGGCCTTGCAGCGGTAGTACTTCTGACCTATATAGAGATCCGAATCGCCAGGTGCGAGCATCTTCAGGTTATTGTTCGAGGTGTTGAAGATGTCATCAACCCTGAAGCTGAGTATGAGCTTGTTCTCGAGGAGGGTCTTCCTCATGCTGAAGTTCGACTGGAACTGGGTCCTGAGCCGGTAGATATTGTATGCCATCGGTGTCTGGAGCTGGGCATCCATGCTGATCTTCCATTCCTTCGGAAGATTGAAGGTGAGGTCAGTGTAGACCTGCGCTCCGAACGAGGAGTTCCTCCGACCGATCTCCCTGAGATTGGCATCGGTGTAGAGACCGGTTGCCGAGAATGTCCAGTCGAGCCACTTGGTGACAGGCAGAGCCGACACGCTGAACGCAAGGTAGGCCATGTGCTGCACGCCGGCATTGGCCCATGTCATGGACTCCATACCCGACTCGTCGAAGTCTGGAGACTGGATGAGAAGCTTGGTCGAATAGTCATAGCCCACCGCAAGGGAGAGATGCTGTCCGAATCCTGAAGAAAGGGTCACGCTCTGATTGTACGAAGGAAGGAGAGCGGGATTTCCCACGAGATAGGACTGCGCGTCGATATATTTCTTTGTAGGGTCAAGCTGGTTGTAGTTCGGACGTGTGATCCTCCTCGTGTACGAGAGTGAGAGCCTCACCTTCTCGGAAGCGGCGAATCCCAGGTATGCCGTAGGGAAAAGGTCGAAGTAGCTGCTGCGGCTCTTCTCCCCCGCCGACCTCCAGTCTCCGAACGAGTTGGTGTACTCTCCGCGGAGTCCGAGCTTTGCCGAGAACTTCTCCCCGAACTGGCCGGCGACATTGAAGTATGCGGCAGCTACATGCTCCCTGTAGAGGAAGTCTGAAAGCACGTCCGGCATCTCCGTCTTCTTTTCGATGCCATTGTTGTTGGTCACAGACAGGGCCCACTTCGCTCCAGCCTCGAACATGTACCTCTTGAGGAGCACGGTCTGGTAATCGGCCTTCGCCGAGTAGATGTCGTAAGTCTGGTCGGTATCCACGGACTGGGTGCTGAGCCTGCGCTCCGCCGGCATGTCCACCATCACGGACTCGTCGTTCTGCACGTTTGAGGAGGCAGCGCCGTTGCGGTAGTAGTCGAGGTTGACGGTCATCTCCGCGCTCCTCTTCTCGTCGAACACATGGGTGTAGTTGAGGTTCGCATTGTACTGGCGGCTCCTGCTCCTGTTCGCAATGTCGGTCGTGATATCCTGCACAGGCACGCCTCCAAGCCACATTCGGGTCAGGCCCTTGTCGCTCCTCATATCCTGAACCTCGCCCGGAGCATAAAGGATAGCACCGACGACATTCCTGTCGTTGATGAACCAGTCATGACCAATCTTCACGTTGTAGTTGCCATATATGTTCTTGATGAG